>CBDUSI010000074.1:0-23190 GCA_965370045.1 uncultured bacterium
GCCCAGCCTGGAGGACGACCAGTACCAGCTGCGCAACGAGGCGGCGCTGACCACGGCGCTGGGCGCGGGCTGGAGCCTGAAGATCTCCAACGTGTTCGAGTACGACAACCAGCCGCCGGTCGGCGTGAAGAAGACCGACCGCATCTGGATACTGGGGCTGCAGTACACGTTCTGAACCCGAAACCCGCCGTAAACGAGTGAACCTTCGCCCGCCTGCCCGCGTTGGGAAGGGTGGGGGAAGGCGATGGGTGAGACCAAGCCCAAATCCTGGAAGCGCGACCTGGCGCGGGCGGTGCTGCTGGCCGCGTTGCTGATCGGCCTGCCCGCGATCGGGATGGCGGGAGCGCATTATCGCAAGCACATCCAGGCATGTTATTGGGCGTGGAAGTGGACGCGGGGGAAGCAGCCTTCATTTGATTTGTGCGACAAGTTGCATGACCATGACATCGAACCGTCATACTCCGCGGCCAAGGTTGCTCATAGGCTCGCCTATAGCTGGGCCCCGGATGAAAAGAGGAAGCTGCGCGCGGCTTGGAGGGTGGCAGCGCATTTCGGTCTTCGTGAGCTTTACACACTGGCAACAGTCGACGGCGATGATTCCCCAGCCGGAAGGATTCTAAGAGAATGGCTCGCAGAGATCACAGGAAGTGGATTTGACACTGCCACGGCCCGGGAAGAGGGATTCACCAACGTTTCCGATGACTGGTATCCACCCGAAGATTACACTGAGAATGTGTTTCGTCCCCGGCGGCCCTTCCTCCTCGACTTTGGCAGTTACAGGATCTTCGGGTATGCCAGCTGGAAGAGACCGAGCCATGAAAGCCCCTGGTATCGGGAACTGCGCGAGGACACATGTACTGTCCACCGCCTCCCCGGCCCCTGGCGCGATTTGCCACCGGCGCTGAAGCCGGAGCCTGTCAAGTTCGAATGCCATTACAGACCGCTCTAAGCCGTCTCTCCACAGCCTTTCCCTCTGATTGACACGCCTCGCCGGCCCGGCTAGGATTCCTCCCCAGGAGGGCATTCGCGTGGCGCAGCAGTTCGATAAGATCAGCATCATGGGAGTGGGGCTGCTCGGCGGAGCAGTGGGCCTGGCCGCGAAGAAGGCCGGCATCGCCGGCCACGTGACCGGTTACTGCCGCCGGGGCGAGGCCGCCCACGCGGCCCTGGAGGCCGGGGCGGTGGACGAGTGCCCCACCGACCCCGTGAAGGCGGCCGAGGGCGCCGATTTCGTGGTGCTATGCACCGGGCCGGAGTCCGTCCCCGAGCTGGTCGGCAAGATCGCCGACGCGCTGGCCGATAACGCCATCGTCACCGACGTGGCCAGCGTCAAGAGCCGGGTAGTAGCCGGCTGCATCGAGGCCCTGGGTCGCCGGGCCCGCTTCGTGGGCTCGCATCCGCTGGCCGGCTCAGAGCAGCGCGGCGTCGAGAACTCCGCCGATATTGACCTTTCCGGCGCGCTCTGCGTGGTGACCCCCAACCGCTCCACCGATCCCGGGGCGCTGGAGGCGGTGAAGGGATTCTGGTCCGCGCTGGGCATGCGCGTTGCCGAACTCGGCCCCGAGGAACACGACGCGCGCCTGGCGCGCACCAGTCACCTGCCGCACATGACCGCCGCGTCGCTGGCCACGCTGGTCGAGAAGGGCGACGAGCCCTTTTGCGCTACGGGCTTCCGCGACGCGACCCGGGTGGCCGCCGGCGACCCGGCCATGTGGACGGAAATAGCGCTTTCCAACCGCGAGGCGCTGGCCGCCGAGCTCTACAAGCTGGCCAAGCGCCTGCAGGGCGCGGCCAACCTGCTCACCGCGGCCGACCGCGAGGGGCTGCGCAAGTTCCTGGAGGCCGGCGCCGTCCGGCGCGGCGAAGTAGTCAAGGGGGAATAGGTGTTTCACCGCATCGAGATAGCGCTCAAGCGCGGCGCGCCCGACCCCGCCGGAGAGGCGGTGGTCGCCGAGGCCAAGCACCTCGGGGTGAGCGGCATCGAGTCCTGCCGGACGGTGCGCGTCTACGTGCTGGAGGCCGACTGGGACCGGGAGGCGGCCGAGCGCGCCGCGCGCGAGCTCCTGGCCGACCCGGTGGTGGACGTCTTCCGCGCGGACTGGCCGGTGCTCGACGAGTCCGGCGCCCAGGTGCTGGAGGTGGTCCGCCGGCCGGGGGTGATGGACCCGGTGGCGGCCAGCGTGGTCAAGGGGCTCTCGCTGCTGGGGCTGGCCCCCAAGAGCATCAGCACCGCCCGCAAGTACGTCTTCCGGGGCTCGGCGTCCATGCGCGACCTGGGCGTGCTGGCCGACAAGCTGCTGGCCAACGCGGTCATCGAAGACGTGGTCTTCGGCACCCCGCCGCTGGACGCGCCCGCCGAGGTCAACTACGAGTTCAAGGAGGTCTTCGTTCCGATCCGCGAGCTCGGCGACGAGGCGCTCATGGAACTGTGCGCCAAGATGCAGCTCTTTCTCAACGTCGAGGAGATGCGCACCATCCGCGACCACTACCAGGCGCAGGGCCGCGACCCCCGCGACGTGGAGCTGGAAACCCTGGCCCAGACCTGGAGCGAGCACTGCCAGCACAAGACCTTCCGCGGCCTGATAGACTTCGACGGCCGGCGCATTGAGAACTTGCTGAAGAGCACCATCGCCAGGGCCACCCACGAGCTCAAGAAGAGCTGGTGCTGGTCGGTCTTCAAGGACAACGCCGGGGTGATCGCCTTCGACGGCGACTGGGGCCTGGCCTTCAAAGTCGAGACCCACAACCACCCGTCGGCCATCGAGCCCTACGGCGGCGCGGGCACCGGCATCGGCGGGGTCATCCGCGACATCATGGGCACCGGGCTGGGCGCCAAGCCCATCGCCAACACCGACGTCTTCTGCTTCGGGCTGCCGGGCACGCCGCCCGACGCGGTGCCGGCCGGGGCGCTGCACCCCGCGCGGGTGATGCGCGGCGTGGTCAGCGGCGTGCGCGACTACGGCAACAGGATGGGCATCCCCACGGTGAACGGCGCGGTTTACTTCGACGAGCGCTACACCGGGAACCCCCTGGTCTACTGCGGCACGGTGGGGCTGATTAAGCGCGAGCACGTCGAGAAGCAGCCCCGCAAGGGCGACCTGGTGGTCGTCGCCGGGGGGCGCACCGGGCGCGACGGGATTCACGGGGCGACTTTCTCCAGCGGGGAGCTCACCGAGGACTCCGAGATGGTCTCCTCCGGGGCGGTGCAGATAGGCAACGCCATTGAGGAGAAGCGCCTGCTGGACGTGCAGCTTCAGGCCCGCGACGAGGGGCTGTACAATGCTGTCACCGACTGCGGCGCGGGGGGGCTCTCTTCGGCAGTAGGAGAGATGGGCGAGGAACTCGGCGCGGAAGTCGAGATTGAGAAGATCCCGCTCAAGTACCAGGGACTCTCCTACACGGAAATCTGGATCAGCGAGGCCCAGGAGCGCATGGTCTTTGCGGTGCCCCCCGGGAAGATCGACCGCTTCCTGGAGGTATTCCGCGCCGAGGACGTGGAGGCCACGGTCATCGGGAGCTTCACCGGCAGCGGCCGCCTGGCGCTCAGGTACGGGGGCCGTCAGGTCTGCGACCTGGACATGAGGTTCCTGCACGGGGGCATGCCCAAGGTGGTCCGCAAGGCCGAGTGGCGCGCTCCGCAGACGGAGGCGCTCTCGATCTCCGAGGCCGGCAACCACACCAAGGACCTCACCGGAATTCTGGCCATGCCCAACGTGGCCTCCAAGGAGTGGATAGTCCGCCAGTACGACCACGAGGTCCAGGGCGCCACGGTGATCAAGCCCCTGGTGGGGGTGAACTCCGCGGGGCCCGGCGACGCGGCCGTCCTGGCGCCGCTGCCCGCCGCGCGCAGCGGCGTGGCCATCGCCTGCGGCTGCAATCCGCGCTACGGCGACCTCGACCCCTACTGGATGGCGGCCTCGGCCATCGACGAGGCCCTGCGCAACGCCGTCGCCGTGGGCGCCGACCCCCAGCGCACCGCGCTGCTCGACAACTTCTCCTGGGGCAACACCGACAAGCCCGACCGCCTGGGGGCGCTGGTCCGCGCGGCGGAGGCCTGCTACGACTTCGCCAAGGCCTTCGGCACCCCCTTCATCAGCGGCAAGGACAGCCTCAACAACGAGTACGGCGCGGGCGGCAAGACCGTCTGCATCCCGCATACGCTGCTCATCTCCGCGATGGGCATCGTCCCCGACCTCTACCGGGCGACGACCTCCGATGCCAAGAAGGCCGGGAACGCGGTATTCATGGCGGGGGTGACCCGCGACGAGATGGGCGCCAGCCACTACGCGGCCGTGCACGGGCAGACCGGCGCGAACGTGCCCCGGGTGGACAAGGAACTGGCGCCCAAGCTTTTCCGCAAGCTGCACGGGGCCATAATCGCCGGGCTGGTGCGGGCCTGTCACGACCTTTCCGAGGGCGGGCTGGCCGCCGCCGCCGCGGAGATGTGCATCGGCGGCGAGTTGGGCATGGAGCTGGAGCTGGCCCGCGTGCCGACCGCCGACGGGAAACTCGACGACGTCCGGCGGCTCTTCTCCGAGAGCAACAGCCGCTTCCTGGTGGAGGTCGACGGGGAGAAAGTGGCCCGCTTCGAGAAGTGGATGGCGGGACTGCCGGTGGAGCAGATCGGGGAGGTCACCGCCGGGCCCTACCTGGTAATCCGCAGCCTGGAGGGCGCGCCGACCGTCAGCGCCACCTGGCAGGACTTGAAAACCGCTTGGCAGGGAACCTTTAAGGATTGGTAGAGCTATGACCGACGAAGCATCCGGCAAGGGCAAGGGCATGGGCTGCGTCATCGCCATCGTGGTCGGGCTGATACTGGTGCTCGCATTAGTAGTGGGCGCGGGCGTGGCGGGGTACTTCTACTGGATGAAGAGCTCGACGACCGTGGGACCCGAGCCGATACCGGGCACCGGTCCCGCGCGGCCCGGCGACACCAAGCTGGAGGTGACCGTCCAACTCACCGGCACCGGCTTGGGCGGGACCTTGTACACGGTCGAGGGGGACATCCGCGAGGGCGACGTGGCCCTCAAGGAGCTGATGGAGGAACTGGCCGCCGAGGCCGGGAAGAACGACCGGGAGCTGGTGGTAAAGCTGGAGGCCGTGCCCGACGCGGGCATTAGCGACAAGGCCGTGGAAGCCGCCAGGGATATCTGCCGTAAGGCGGGCGCCAGGCTGGAAGCGCCAGAGGCGGAAAGACCTTGAGCGAACGCACCTCCGGCAGCGGCTGGATCGTCGCCGGCGTAATCGCCGGGGCGGGGGTGCTGCTGGTGGCGGTGCTTGGCGTGGTCGCGCTGGTGGCCTTTAGGTTCCTGTCTGCCGCCGAGCCGGGGCGGGCGGCTTCGCCGCCGCTCTGGCGAGAGTTGGTGATGATCGAGTGCGACGCCGACGGCAAGGTCAAGTACCAGGTCGGCGAGCGGACGGTGAAGAGCGAGGCGGAGCTGACGGCCGAACTCAAGCGCATCATCCCCCAGCGCGAGTTCCGCAAGGGTGACGGCATCGAGGTGTCATTCATGATAACCTCGGCCGTGACACTGGACGGCGATTCCTTCAGCCAGAAACAGTTGGACAGGGCCAAGGCCGCCTGCGAGGCCGCTGGCGCCAGGGTTATAATCCCCAAGGGGCCGATGCAGACGAGTCCCATGACCCTGATTCTGGACACGACGGAGAGCGGGCGCATTCAGTACAAGCTGGGCTCGAAGAAGATTCTCAATAACGAGGATGATCTCCGCAAGGCCCTTGCCAGACTCGTCAAGGAGCGCGGAGATGTCTCAGTCCAGATCGAGCTCGGCATCTTGAGCGGCGTGTTCCAGGGCGAGTTGGACGCAGCCAAGGCCGCCTGCGAGGCCGGCGGCGCCACGGTAGTGGCGCTGCCCAAGCTGCTCGACCCGCAGATGGCCACCATGAGCAGATCCGGGAAACGCAGCGCCAACGTACGCATCATGGTTGTGGGCGTCCGCGACGGCGTGTTTCAGTTCCGGACGGCCGGCAAGCTGGTCGAGGGCGAGAGCGAACTCACTAAAGCCCTGCGAAAGAGAATCGCCGAAATCGAGCAGGAGAAGGGCGGATTCACGCTGATAAGTCCCTGCTGGGAGCATGCTCCGGAACTCGTCATCACGTCCAAGCACGGCGCCGCGGTGACCAAGGCCATCGACGCGGCCGGCCCGCAGGTCTCTTGGGGTTTGGGTTTCCGCGGCGGCATCGGCCGTCGCCGGAGCAGCGACGAGAAGGCGGTTACAGTCAATATCCTCAACGCCGTGAAGGAAGGCAATCGCTACCAACTCGACTCCCGGGTCCTGGACGGCGAGAAGGCGCTCACCGAGGCCCTGCGCGTAGTGCTGGCCGATTGGCGCAAGGGCAAGAGAGACCCACAACGGTACTTCCTGCAGGTGCGCCTGCGCGTTGAGGTCAAGCCGGGAATCACGGCCACCGAGGAGCAGATCAAGCTGGCCCACCGCACGGTCGGGACTGCGAAGGTGAGCCGCCCGGCCGCCGCGGAGACCAAGAGGGTCACGGCCAAGGAGGAGAGCAAACCGTGAGCACCACCAAGGCCATGGTCCTGCGCACCGCGGGGACCAACTGCGACTACGAGACCGTCTACGCCCTGGAGACCGCCGGGGCCACGGCCGAGCGCGTGCACATCAACCGCCTGGCCGAGAAGCCGGCGATGCTCGACGAGTACGCCATCCTGGCGGTGCCCGGGGGCTTCAGCTACGGCGACGACGTGGCCGCCGGACGCATCCTGGCCGCCGAGATGATCGCCCGGCTGGGCGACGCCGTGCGCAAGTTCGTGGAGAAGAACGGGCTGGTTATCGGCATCTGCAACGGCTTCCAGGTGCTGGTCAAGACCGGCCTGTTGCCCGGCGCGGGGTTGGGCTCCGGCGCGATAACCCTCACCGACAACGGCCGCCAGCGCTACTACGACGGCTGGGTCTGCCTGCGCTGCCTGCCCTCGCGGAGTCTCTTCACTTTAGGTCGCAACGAGGTCATCCGTCTGCCGGTGGCCCACGCCGAGGGCAAGTTCGTGACCAATAACAAGAAAACCCTCGACGCCATCGCCGCCGGCGGACAGGTTGCGATGCAGTACTGCGATCCCGACGGCCGCGCCACCGGGGAGTTCCCCGCCAATCCCAACGGCAGCCTGCTGTCCATCGCCGCGATAAGTGACGACACCGGGCAGATTCTGGGAATGATGCCCCACCCGGAGCGCTACATCTTCGGCCGCCAGGGGCCGGACTGGACCCGCAACGAGCATCCCCCGGAGCACGGCGACGGCCTGGACCTCTTCAGGAACGCGGTGCTCGCCGCCCGCAGCTGATGGCCCCGAACACGCCCGCGCGCGCCGAACCCGGCGTGCTCTATCTCGTGCCCACGCCCATCGGGAACCTCCGGGACGTCACCCTGCGCGCGCTGGACATCATGACCAGCGCCGACATCCTGGCCTGCGAGGACACCCGCCGCAGCGGTCAGCTTCTGGCGCTGCACGACGCCGCGCGCTCCGGGCGGATGACCAGCTACCACGAGCACAACGAGCTGGAGCGCTCGAGGGAGCTGGTTGCCGAGCTGGCCGCCGGCAAGTCCGTGGCGCTGGTCACCAACGCGGGCATGCCCTCGATAAGCGACCCCGGCTACCGCCTGGTCCGCGCGGCCGTCGATGCCGGGGTGCGCGTCGAAGCCCTGCCGGGGCCGTCGGCGGTCCCCACGGCGCTGGCGGCCAGCGGCCTGGCCGTCGACCGCTTCGCATTTCTGGGCTACTGTCCCAAGAAGTCCGGCGCGCGCGCGCGTTTCCTGGCCGCCGCCGCCGGCCGCTCCGAGACAGTGATCTTCTTCGAGACCGCCCCGCGGCTGGCCCGCACGCTGCAGGAGGCCGCCGAGCACTTCGGGCCCGGGCGCCGCGCCGTGGTGGCCCGCGAGATATCCAAGCTCCACGAGGAACACGTTCGCGGCCGGCTCGACGAACTGGCCGCGCGCTACCGGGAGGGCAAGACCAAGGGGGAGATCACCGTGCTGGTGAGCGGAGCGGCCCTGAGGACCGATAAAGAAAAGGCCCCGCCGCCATAGCCCGGCAGCGGGGCCCTCGAGTTTCTGTAACCTAGACTTACTTCAGTATGGTCGCTGGAATCACCTTGCCGGGGCCCACCGGAGCGCCGCTGCTGGTGAGCGGTATGTAGAATATCTCCACCCGGCGGTTCTCCGACTTGACCTTGGAGATCGGCTGGTGCTCACCGAAGCCGCGCACGAAGCACTTCTTGGGGTCGAGCGCCGCGCCCCTGACCAGGTAGTCGACCACCGCGCCGGCACGCTTGCCGGACAGCTCCCAGTTCGAGGCGTGGAACTTGCGGGAAACGTTTACCGGGTCGTTGTCGGTGTGGCCATCGACGATTAGCAGGATGTTCTTGCCCTTGTTGCGCAGCACTCTGGCGACCTTGTCGAGAATGGCCTTGCCGGCGGGGCTCAGTATCGCCGAGCCGGACCTGAAGGTCAGCCCCGGGAGGCGCAGGCCGCGCCGGCCGCGGATGCCCTTGGCGCCGGGGATGTCCGGCCAGATGCCGGCGTTCTTGTAGACGGCGATCTGGTCCAGGAGGCTCTGCTTCTCCAGGCCTTGCCTGATGCCGCCGACCGTCAGGCGCTCGACCTCGTTGCTGAGCCGGTCGATCTCCTTGCTCAACTCCCGATTATTGCTGGCGGCCTCCTCGTACATCGAGCGCATTTCGACGTACTGGCTGGTGGGCACGCAGCCCGAGGCCAACAGCAACGCTGCGCAGGCCGCAAGGAACCAAATGCGAGACATCCGCTCTCCTCCTCTTCCCCCTCCGGTAGAGTTATCCACTGCCCGGGGCGACCGGTTACTTCTCGCCCAGCGGCCAGGTCTTCTTGTAAAGGTCCTGCAGGTATCCGGGCACGTACTTGCCTTCGGCCTTGGTGCCCTGGCCCGCGCGGTAGCCGCGCATCAGCACCACCCCGAAGACGCTCAGGGCGAAGATGGCCAGCGCGGCGGTCAGCCCCAGGACCACGGCCATGAACGGGCTGCCCTTGCGGACCTCGAAGGCCGCGGACTTGCGGCGGCTGGCTGCCGGGCCCACCCGGCTGGAGAGCACCCGCCTCCGGCTGGAGGGCGACCGGCCCTCGTCGGCCTCGGCGTCGTAATCGGCGCCCTCATCGGCGACGGTGATGTCCCCGCCGGTCTCCTCGACGATGGTGGCCGCCTCGGCGGCCTGGGTGCCGGCGGCCTCCTCTTCCAGGGGCAGGACCTCCAGGTCCTTGTCGTCGAAGACCAGTTCCTCGGTGCCCCCCTCGGGGATGGCCACGGTGGGCGTGCCCATCTCGTCGCCGCCGCCGCCGACCACGGTCTGGGCCGACTCGTCGATTACCAGGTCGGCGGGCATCTCAACCTGAAGCTCCTCGATGGCCGCGGGCGCACCGCCCACCACGGTCTCGTCGGCGTCGTCGTCTCCGCCGATCGCCGGGATGATGATGGTCGGCTCGGTCTCGCGCTCCTTCTTGACCGCGTCCAGGTCGCCGACGCGGAACTTCATCTCGCCGCCCGAGCGGAAGGCCCGCAGCGCGCCGCTGGTCACCAGTTTCTGCAGCTCCTCCTCGGTGAACTGAAGCTGCTTCATGGCGTCTTCGAAGCTTATCATGTCTTCGGGCATGACCAGTCCTCCCCTTTCGCGAGCGCCTCGACCGCTATTTCTCTCTGAGGCGCCGTTGGGCTTCTACCTGAGCCTTGACGTAACCGCGCGTCGCGCCCCTGCCTTCTATCGTCCGATCCCCGAAAGAATCGAGGATCTCCATGTCGAAGTCGTAGCCTCGCGCCGAAACCAGACGCAGGCCGGGCATCCAGCGGTAGACGCAGATGCGCTGCTTGCCCGTGTCCACCAGATAGAGGAGGTCGGCCCGGTCGCCGTTGCCGGTCATGGCGATAACCCTGCCGGCACTTCCGCCGCCGGCGTAGGCCTTCCCGCCGCCCGGGCCCCCGCGGGTAACCAGCGCGGTCAGCACGATGCCAAGCAGCACCAGCAGCAGGGTTTCCGTCCACGTGGGGCGGCGTACCGACATGCAGGCTCTCCGCGGGACCGGCGCCAGACCGATCCACTGCGCGGATTATATGAACCGCGCGGAATGCCCGCAAGCCATTTTTCCGGGTCTACGCGGTGGCCAGTTCGGCGGCAAGCTCTTCCAGTTCGCCGGGCGCGCTCAGGCCCAGGAAGCGCCCGCGCTGCTCCCTGGTCATGGCCAGGGCCTTTCCGTACTGGCTGACCCACTTGCGGAACTGGTAGCAGGCGGTGCGCTGGCCCTTAATTTCGAGCATCCGCCGGAAATGCCCCAGCATGAACCCGACGCGCTCGGCGCGGGAGGGTTCCGGGGCCGGCCGGCCCTCCGCCTCGGCGATTATCTGGTTGAATATCCAGGGGTTGCGCAGCGCGGCCCGACCGATGGCCAGGCCCGCCGCGCCGGTGGCCTCCAGCATGCGTCCGGCGGCGGCCGGGGAGGTCACGTCCCCGTTGGCGAAGACCGGCAGGCCGGGGACGGCCTCCACCACCCGGCGGATAGCCCCGTGGTCCACCGGGCCGGAGTAGCGCTGCTCGGCCGTCCGGCCGTGCACGGTCAGGGCCGCGACGCCGGCCTCGCGCAGGCCGACGGCCAGCTCCGGGGCGGTGATCTGTCCCGCGTCGACGCCCAGGCGCAGCTTGACGGTAACCGGCCGGCTCACCGCCCCCACCACGCGCTCGGCCAGGCGCACGGCCTTCTCCGGCTCGGCCAGCAGCGCGCTGCCCCCGCCCTTGCGGGTTACCTTCCACACCGGGCAGCCCATGTTGATGTCGATGGCCGCGGGCGAGAGCTCGCCCTCCAGGTGGCGGGCGGCCTCGGCCACAAGCCCGGCCTCGGCCCCGTAGATCTGGACGACCAGCGGGCGGTCGGCCTCGCAGGTGGCCAGGATCTGCGAGGTCTTGAGGTTGCGCCTCAGCACTCCTTGAGGGTTAACCAGGTCGGTTGAGGCCAGGGCGGCGCCGCCCAGGCGGCGCAGCTCCATGCGGAAGGCCACGTCCGTCCGCCCGGAAAGCGGCGCCATTATCAGCGGGGAACCGAGCTGCAAGTCTCCGATGCGCGGCGCGGGCGGGAGCATCGCGGGGAGGCTAGTACCGCCTCAGGACCCTGTCCCGAAGCTTCGCCAGGCGCGGCCGGACCCAGTCCATGGCCACGGAGAGTTCCTCGAACCTCAAGAGCCAGGCGGAGAGCAAGAAAGCCACGGTGGCCGCGCCGCCGATGGCGCCCAGGTCGGCGGCCAAGAGCAGCTTGCGCTTGAGTCCGGCCACGTCGGTGAAGTCCGGCAGCGCGCCGCGCGCGGCGAAGTGGGCACCGTAGGCGGCGACTCCGGAAATCGCGGTGAGCAGCAGCACCTTGCCCAGGAACAGGGCCGTGCTCCTGAAGGGGAACATGGGTATGCTGCGCCTCAGCCACGCGGTGAGGATCAGCACCTTCAGCGCGCGCGCTCCAACAGTAGCCAGGGGCACCACCAGCAGGACGTAGCTGTCCTTCCATTCCAACTCCGACAGGACGCGGCTGTTATTCCAGTCAAGCTTGACCACCAGCAGCCAGCAGGCAACCATGCTCAGCGTCGAAGTCATGATGCCGATGATGATGGGCGCCAGGGTGCGCCGGTTGGCCAGGTAACCTTTCATCATTACCCGCTCGACGCCGTAGAAGGGCATGGCTATCGCATAGCAGGCCGTGGCCATGCCGATCAATCCCGCGTGCTGGACATTGAGCTTGCCGAAGGTGAACAGGAGGTCGCTCATGGGCTTGGCGGCCACCACCAGCACCAGGGCCACCGGCAGGAACAGGAAGACCATGAAGCGGCTGGAGCGGTCCAGCAACTGGCCGATGCCTCTGGTCTCGCCGCGGTCGACCATCTCGCAGAGGTAGGGGAACATGCCCACGCTGAGCGCGTAGGGCACCAGGAAGTTGAGCGTCTCGATCAGGTTGCGCCCGAAGAAGTTCAGGGTGATGCCCCCGGCGAGATCCTTGGCCGTGGAGATGACGTACACATTGTTGAAGAGATCGCGACCCTTCGCGAATATCGAGCCGACCAGCAGCGGGGCGATCAGCAGCAGGAAGCGCCTGAAGTCCGGGTTGCCGAAGTCGAGCTTGAACCGGTAGTGCTGCTTTATCTCCGCCCACAGCCCGGGCAGGTGGGTGAGTATCTTGGCGGCCGAACCGGCCAGCACTCCCGCGGGCAGGGCCCACTGGCCCAGCAGGGACCCCGAACTGAAGGCCACAATCGCGCCGATGGCCAGGGCCCGCAGCGAGCCCTCCCCGAACGCCGCCCAGAAGAACTTCTTGTGGGCGTTCAGGGTTATGAAGGTCACGGTGGCCAGGCTCAGCCCGAATATCGCCGGGGCCATCCAGGCCAGGAACCCGGAGGCCTGATCGAGCATGTTCAGATCGGCGACCTTGGCGGCCTTGCCGCCCCAGCCCACCGCGGCCTGCATCACCTCCGAGCTGAAAACCGAGAGGCACACCACCACCGGCAGCAGCGCCAGGAACTGCAGATTGAATATCGTGCTGACCAGCCGCCAGGCCTTGGCCGGCCCGTCCTTCTCGCGGCGCTCCATGAAGATGGGCAGCATCGCCGGGCCGATGCACTCCTCGCCGATGTAGAATACCGAGGTGACCACCCAGTAGGCCGCCAGGAAGCAGTCGGTGGTGCCGTCGGAGGCGCCGAAGTAGCCTCCGATGACCTGGTTGCGCACCAGGCCGAGGAGCTTGACCAGGATGTTCGCGGAAATGACCACCAGCGCCGCGCGCACTATGCGCGATCCGACCACGCCCGGGCCGACCACCGGCCCGCGTGCGGCGGTGTCCAGCCCTGACTCGTCCCGCTGGTTGATGTCGGTCATCCCGGGTGCCCGCCGCGCGCCTGGAGGCGTTCCTCCGCCTCGGTCTTCCGGAGATAAACCGGTACCAGGTCGTGCGCGGTCACTGTTTTTCCGGCCTCAAAGAGCTTCAGGCCGATTCTTCCCACCGCCGCCGCCGAGGGCGAGGCCGGCTGGGGACTGAAATCTGCCACCAGGGCGCAAGCCTCGAAAGCTTCGTGGAGCGGTCCCGCGTGCTTCTCCGCCCCCGAGCCGAAGACCAGCAGCCGCTCTTCGGCGCCGACCGTTCCCGCCAGGCGCGGGGCGAGTTCCTCGGGCCGGAGCACCATGTCCCCGGTCAGGTCCGCCAGGGCGCCGGCATCCTCGCGCCGGAAGGCCCGCGCGTATATCTGGCCCCGGAAAGCATCGCCAGTGGCCACCAGGACGTCGGCCTCGGCGTCGCACTCCTCGGCCAGCGCGCGCAGGCTGGGCACGGCGACGACCGCCGCGCCCGCCGCCCAGGCGAAGCTCTTGGCGAAGCTGACCCCGATGCGCAGTCCGGTGTAGCTGCCCGGGCCGATCGAAACGGCCACCAGGTCCACGTCCTGCGGCCCGCGTCCGGCCGCGCCCAGCGCCTCGCCGGCGGCCGCCGCCGGAGAGCCCGCGCCCCGGCCGCCCTGGCCGCGGGCGAACTCCCGCTCGGCCAGCAACTCTCCGCCGGCCAGAAGAGCCACCGCGCTCCGCGGCCCGGAACTCTCCACGGCCAGGACCAGCGGGGCGCTCACGTGCCGCTCTCCGCGTCCGCCGCGCCCGCCGCGCCCGCCTTCCGGGAACCGGTCATGTAGTTGGCGAAGAAGCACTCGAACACCGCCAGGGCCAGGAGCAGCGCCAGGATGGTGCCGGACAGGTCGCTGCCGCCGCGTATCCTGGCTGTCACTTTATCGAGGCCCTCGGCCCCGTCGGCGAACTCCACGTGCCGGAAGCCGGCGAAGAGCTTCTCCAGTTCCTCCCGGGAGACCGGTTCCAGCTCCGATTCCCGGGGGTCGGGGTTGACGGCGAAGGAGTTCCTCGCGCCGCCGGGCAGCACCTCGTATTGGTACAGCCCGGGCTCGGCCAGCGGCCCGTAGGTGCAGGAGTTTCGGCCCGTCCCGGAAGTCTCCAGCTCCACGGTGCGGGCACCGGGCCCCGGCGAGGTGACCTGGACCTTGAGCTTGCCGGCCTTCTCCGGAAAGGGCAGCACCGCCTGGCCGCCGACCAGATGCTCGCCGCGGCGCTCGCCGAGCTCGGCCAGGTCGTAGACCATGCGGTACAAGAGCGGCAGGAAGGCGTTGCTCAGGGGCAGCGAGGAGCTGGCCGCGTCCGCCGGAGAGGCGAAGAGGTAGCTGCGCCCGCGCCCGAACTCGCGGGCCACCAGGAAGGGCCGCGCGCCCGCCAGGGTGATCATCTCGCGGTCGCGGGACTTCTCGGGAAGTTCCAGCTGCAGTCCGGCGCGGACCCGCACCTGCCGGAAGCCCCCGCGGGCCAGGCCCTTGAAGGGCAGGAGCACCGGGTGGGTGTAGTCCAGGCCGGCGACGGCCAGCCCCTCGCTCTCTCCGCCGCCGGTCGGCGGGGGCACCTTCAGGGGAGCGCCCAGCGCCGCGGCCAGCAGCGGCCCCCGGCCGTCGCCGTGGTCGCCAAAGCCGGCGGCGTAGCTGCCGGCGGCCGCGCGCGTCGAGGGGAATACGATCAGCCCCCCGCCGCCGGCCACGTACTCGCGCAGCGCGGCGCCCAACTCCTCCGGGATCTCAGAGAGACCGGAGAGGATCACCGCGCCGTAGTTGTCCAGGGGGAGCTTCGCGGCCTCCCCGGGCCCGGCCAGCCGCGGGGCGATCAGCCCGCTGCCGCCGGAGGGGTCCAGCGCGCGCAGGATGTAGAACGAGCCGGGGCGCCGGCCGCCGGCCGCGGGCTTCTCGATGAGCAGCACCGGCACGCGGCGGAACATCTCGGTCCGGAAGAAGCGCTGGTTGTCGAAGCTCATGGAGTCGGCCGAGGAGGATACCTCCACCCACCCGGTGTGCACCCCGCTGCCGGCCAGGCGGCAGGTGAAGCTCAGCGAGTGCGTCGCGCCCGGCTCCAGTTTGAGGCGCTGCTCGGAGATCCGCTGGGCGTCGCCCTCCCGGCCCACGTAGAGCGCGGCGACCACTTCCATGCTCTTCTCCGAGGTGTTGCGCACCTGGGCCTGCACCGCCACCGGCTCGCCCGCCGCGCGGGTCCGCGAGCGCACCGCCAGGTCGGTGACCGCCGCGTTGCGGTAGTCGGGGTCGGAGACGTCCACGAAGACCACCGAGATGCGCTGGTCGTCTATCTTGGCCAGGCGAGCGGCCAGCCCGCGCAGGGTGGTCCTCTGCATGTCCGAGAGCACGTAGAGCTCCCGGTTGGGGTCGGTGCGCCGGGCGAGCTTCTCGAGGCCTCCGGCGATTTCCCCGGCGAGGTCCCCCCTGGCGTAGGTGCACTGGGAGGCCAGCAGCTCCTCAATGATATAGGCGCGATTGGAGGTCAGCTTGCCGTAGTCCTCTTCCCCGCGGTACTTCTCGAGCCGGCGCCCGCTGGCCAGGCGCAGGAAGACGGCGTCCCCCTGGACCAGCCCGGCGCAGAGCTTGTCGGCCGCGGCCTTGGCGCGGTCGAAACGCGGCGTCTTGTTGTGCTGGCAGGTCATGCTCCCGGAGTCGTCGAGCACCAGGACCATGCTGGTGTAGGCGCTCGACCCCGGCTTGCCCGCCGCGCCCAGGAAGGGCCGGGCCAGGGCCAGGGCCAGGAGGGCGATCAGCGCCACCCGCAGGAGCAGCAGCAGCAGTTCCTCCAGGCGCTTGCGGTGCGCGGTGCGCTTCACGCTGCGGTGCAGAAACTTCAGGCTGCTGAAGGGCACTTCCTTCGAGCGCCGGCGGTAGATGAGGTGCAGCATGATCGGCACCGCCGCGCCGGCGGCGGCGACCAGGAAGGCGGGGTTGACGAAGATCGAGGAGAGGAAGCCCACCTCAGCCTCCCCGGCGGCCGGCGACGGCCAGGGCCTGGCGCCTGGCGAGATACGCGGAGAGCATGCGCTCGATGCTCACCGAGGTGTCCACCGGTACGTACTCGATGAGCCCCCCGGCGGTCTCCTTGCGGAACACCGTGCGGAACTCCTCCAGCTCGCGGAGGTACTCCTTGCGCACGTAGCGCGGGTCGATCTGCAGGCGCTGGCCGGTCTCCATGTCCACGAAGTCGGCCAGGCCCTTGAAGGGGAACTCTATCTCGGCCCGGTCCAGCACGTGGAAGAGGATGATCTCGTGCTTGCGGTGGCGGAAGTGGTGCAGGGCGCGCAGCACCTCGCGCTCGTCGTCGAGCAGGTCGCTGACGATCACGATCAGGCTGCGCCGGCGCATGCTCTCGGCCAGGTCGTGGAAGGTCTTGGCCATCTTCGACTCGCCGCCGGCGCGCAGCTTCTCGAGCTCCTCGAGCAGCACCCGCAGGTGGGCGGGCGTGCTCCGCGGGGCGATGAAGCGGCCGCTGCCGCCCGTGAAGGTGACCAGGCCCACCGAGTCCTGCTGGCGAATCATGAGGTAGGCCAGGCAGGCGGTCAGGTAACACCCGTACTCCAGCTTGCTCAGTCCCCCCGACCTGTAGGCCATGGAGGCCGAGCGGTCCAGCAGCAGGTAGCACTTGACGTTGGTTTCGTCCTCAAAGAGCTTGACGTACAGCCGGTCGGTGCGCGCGTAGGCCCGCCAGTCCACGTGCTTGAGGGGGTCGCCCGCGGAGTACTCGCGGTGCTCGGCGAACTCCACGCTGTTGCCGTGGTAGGGGCTCTTGTGCAGTCCGCTGATGAAGCCCTCGACCACCCCGCGGGCCACCAGGTTGACCTTGCCGATCTTGGCCAGGGCTTGGGGGTCGAGGTAGTGGTAGCGGGCCATGCGCAGGCTCCCGGGCGCGAAAGTGCGCCTCGCGCCCGGCTACTTCTCTTGCAGCTCGGAAACCCTGAAGACCACGCCGCGCTCTCCGCGGATGTCCTCCAGCCGGTAGCAGGTGATCCGCAGCCGGCGGCCCTGCTGTTCGCACTCGACGGGATCGGATTCGCCTTTCGCCAGGGCCTCCTCGAAGATCCCCTTGATATCGAGATCCACGCCCGGCAACGCGAGACCGGAGACGTCCTGCATGCGCAGCTTGTGGAGGTCGTAGCCGAAGAAGCGGATCGCCGAGCTGTTGAACTGGATGATCATGCCCTCGGGGCTCACGCCCACCAGGCCGTTGGGGTCGTTCTCGAACATCAGCTGGTAGAGCCTGAGCGCTGCCATGCTGTTGACGATCTCGTCGTTCTTGACGGCGAGATCCCTGGCGATCTCCTGGGCCTCGGCGGCCTTGGCTTGCAGCTCCTCGTGGCTCTCCTGGATCTCAACGTTCTTCTTCTGGAGCAGCTGGGTCAGCCGGCGGTCGGGACCGGCGGTGCCGGTACCAGGGCCCTTCTTGGCCTCGCCCAACTCCGCCTCCAGCTTGGCGATGCGCTCGCGCAGCCGCTGGTTCTCGATCTTGATCAGTTCCGGAGGCTTCTGGTCGCTGATGGCTCTTCTCCTCGGAGTGACAAGCTGTTCCGGCCCAGCATTTTAGGGATCGGACGCGCGGTTGTCAAGGCGATGCGAGTCTCGCCCTTTCCGTGAATCGGCGGCTAGGCGACCGGGTTCCTGGGCTTCCCGCCGCCGAGCACCGCCAGGCAGTCGTCGAGCGCCCCCCGGCCCATCGCGTTGGTCGCGCTGTCGGCGTGCGCGCCGGTGTGCGGGGTGACTATCACGTTATCGAGGGCCAGGAGCGGGTCGTCCGCCGCCGGCGGCTCGGAGCGCAGCGCGTCGAGCGCCGCCCCGCGGAGCTGCCCGCTTTTCAGCGCGTCTAAGAGCGCGGCCTCGTCCACCAGCTCGCCGCGCGCGGTGTTGACCAGGAACGCGCCCTTTTTCACCTTGGCCAGGAAATCCTTGTCCACCATGCCCCGGGTGTCGTCCAGCACCGGGCAGTGCAGCGACAGGAAATCGGCCCCACTGACCACCTCGTCTCGCGAGAGAAGCTCCACGTTGTTGGCCTGCGCGAACTCCTTGTCGGCGTATGGATCGTGGGCTGTCACCCGGCAGTCGAAGCCGGCCAGGCGCCGGGCGACCAGCCTGCCGATGGCTCCCAGGCCCAGCAGCCCCACGGTCTTGCCCTCAATGGAGGTGCCGCTCAGCTTGGGCCACTCGCCCTTCTTGACTGCGGCGTTGGCCGTCGGAACGTTGCGGGCCAGAGAGATCATCAGCCCCACGGCCAGCTCGGCCACCGACACCGAGTTGGCCCCCGGCGTGTTGGTGACCGTAACCCCCTTGGCCCTGGCGGCCTCCAGGTCCACCTTGTCCACGCCCACGCCGTAGCGCGCAATCACTTTGAGCTGGTCGGCGGCGGCGACGACCGCGGCGTTGATGTCGTCGAGCCCGGCAATGTAGCCGTGGCACCCGGGGATCAGCTTCTTGACCTCTTCGGCCGAGAGCGACCTGCCCTCGGGGCTGTAAACCACCTCGCCGACGGCGGTTTCCAGTTCGGTCTTCAGGCGCGGGTCGCTCCTTCCGTAGGAACGGGGGGTAACCAGCACCTTGCAGCTCTTGAGATCTGCCATCTCGGGTCCTTTCCTGGGTTTCTCGCGCTTCCGCGGCTCACGTGTCGCCGCTTCTTATATGCCGCGGAGGCGAAACTGTCAACGCAGCGCGGGCCGGAAAGGCAAACCACTTGACAGCCATCCGCGCGCGCGTATAATACTCCGCGTTGTTGCGCATCACCTGGCGTGGAATCGAGTTTTCGAGAACCTGCAGCGGGGTGGCAATGGCAAGCTACCGTAACAGATGCATGGTTGAGGGCTGCAGCGCCCCGATTCACGCCAAGGGTTACTGCCGAAGACACTACGGCCAAATATGGAGAAAGGGAGAGATAAGCCCCAACCGCCTGGAGAGAGAGTCGATCAGCAGGAGTTCGCGCGCGGACATGGAGCGCCTGCGTGCGCTGGAGCGCGAACTCAAGAAGGCCGAACACATGTATCACGTGGTGGTGGGCTACGAGGGCCGGGTCAAATGGCGCCGAGAGATGGACGCGGTCAAGGCCGAGATCATGAAGATCGAGAAGTTCCAGGCCGCGCAAACCTGAGTCCCGGGACTGCGGCACATTCTTCCCGAGACAATATGGCCCTCACCGACAGCCGGCCCTGTCCGATATGCGGCCGCCCGGTGGATGTCCCCGAAAATCCGACGAAGAATTCCCCGTCGGAACCGTCCTTTCATCATGGTAACGGGGCCGAAGCGCCCGGGCGCTTCCCGTTCTGCTCCAGCCGCTGCCGCCTGATCGACCTGGGCCGCTGGATCGACGGCGAGTACCGCATCCCTGGGGACCCCATCGACGGCAGCGAGGAGGATCGACCGTGAGGAGGCTGCTCTTCGCCCTGCTCCTGACCGCTTTCGGGGGGATGGCCCCCTGCGGGCCCGCCCGGGCCGACGAGGTGCTGCTGGTCAAGGGCACGCGTTTCGAGGGCAAGGTTCTCAGCAAGAAGTGCGACCGCTGCGCGGGCAGCGGCCGGATGCCGTGCGCCGCCTGCCGGGGCACCGGCAAGAAGCCCGCCCCGGCCGGCCGGACGCGGGACTGCCCGACCTGCGCCGGCAAGGGCGTCATCAACTGCGCGAAGTGCTCCGGACTGGGCGTCGCCGGGAAGGAGGTGCGGGTCCGCCTGCGCGCCGGGATCATCAC
Organism: uncultured bacterium; assembly: GCA_965370045.1. Lineage (GTDB taxonomy): Bacteria > Planctomycetota > SZUA-567 > JAKLDR01 > JAKLDR01 > CAZONU01. The sequence continues at coordinate 19,614 of CBDUSI010000074.1, forward strand.
CCTGCCCCGCGCGGACGTCAGGCGCATCACCTGGAGAGCGGTCGACCCCGAGGACCTCATGCCCCTGCGGGTCAACTACAACCAGCGACTGGCCAAGCTCAAGGACAAGGACGCCAAGGGACACTTCGCGCTGGCCGTGTGGTGCTTCGGAAAGAAGCTCGGTCCCGAGGCCCGCAAGCACTTCGAGGCCGCGGTCAAGCTCGACCGCAAGAGCTACGCGAAGCCCGCCGCGCCCTACCTGAAGAAACTGCGTGACAGGGTCGAGACCCGGGCGGTTAAGGGGCTGCTCGCCGCGCTGGCCGCCTTCGAGCGCAAGGGCCCCGAGGCCGGCGCCCCGCTGATCCGCGCGGTCCAGCGCGAGTTCCCCGACACCGAGATCATTCGCCGTCCCGAACTGCAGCGCGACCTCCTCGGCAAACACTTCCCCAAGCTGGTCGCCGGGGGTGGCGACACGCTCGCCGCGCTGCTGCGCTCGGTGGCCGACCGCGCCGCGACGCGCTGCCCCGCCTGCAAGGGCGCCGGCCGCGGGGACTGTCCCGACTGCGCCGGCTCCGGGGCGGGCGCCTGCCCGGACTGCACGGGCTCCGGCAAGGTCCCCTGCCGGGTCTGCCGGGGCAACCTGCGCCTGACCTGTCCCAGCTGCTACGGAACCGGCAAGACCAAGGCCGGGACCATCGGCTACGGCAAGCGGCTCTGCCCCAAGTGCGGGGGCCGTGGCGAGATTCCCTGCGACGTCTGCGGCGCGAAGGGCAAGGCCAAATGCCGGCGCTGCGCGGCGACCGGCAAGGTGGCCGGCACCTGCCGGACCTGCCGCGGGGGAGGCAAGACAGCCTGCCCGGCCTGCGCCGGATCGGGGATCCGGCAGGTGGCCAAGTTCACCTGGGGCCCCCCCCCGGTGCGCCGGGCCGGAGTGGTAACAGTAGTCGGCCCGCGGGCGCGCTCGCGGGCCTGGCAGGGGGAGCATCACGGGGCGGTGATCACCGCGATACCCGTCGGGGTGCTCTGGCGCGGGGCGCTGGGCATGAACGTCGGGAAACTCACCGGGAGCAAGCTCCGCCTGGTGGCGGTGGCCCTGGACAACCGCAAGGGCAAGAAGTTGCTCCGCTTCCGGCCGGCGAAGTTCACCCTGCGGGGAGTAACCAGCGCCGCCGGGCAGGTCCGGGCCGCTGACCTCGCCAGGCTGCTGGCGCCCAAGGCCTCCGACCGGCAGGCCAAAGCATTCATCAAGGCGGCCGGCGACGCCGACTGCCTGCCGGGCGCCTTCGTCTGCGTGCTGGTGGCCTTCCCGGCAAAGACCGACCTCGCCAAGCTGACCAACCTCTTCTGGGTGCCGACCGGCACCGGCGACCCGGCCAGGCTGGGCGTCATCTGGCTTTCGGCCGACGAGGTCGACAAGCTGCGCAAGTCGCTCAGGTGAACCCCGCCGCATAGCCGCCGTCTTTCGAGATAGCCCCAACTCTCAAGATACGGCGACCCGGGATACCCCCGGGCTCCCGGGCCGCACGTCAGGACACACGCCTTGGCGGAATGAGCGTGCGCCTATCTCGGATACATTTGCAGATAGCGGTAGTAGACCTCCAGCGTCAGCGCGCCCATCGCGGTGGTGTAGACCCGCCCGGCGATGTGGTCGTACTTGCCCGCCGGATCCCAGGAGCCGCGCTCCGCGCCCTTCGTGCGCTGGCTCTCCAGCAGAGTCTTCTTCATGACCCGGTTCCAGGCCTTCCACTCCGGGCCGCCCACCTGGAACATGGCCAGCGTACCGTAGTACCAGTAGTAGAAGGTCTTGCGATTGGCTTTCGCGCCGCCGACCGGGCGGTGCTGGCCCAGGTAATTGGCGCCGCCCCGGATCAGCGCGTGGGTGTTGCGCATGCCCATGAACTGGCGGCAGAGCATGCCCACCGCGGTCATGGTCGGGTTAACCCCGCGATTGGACTTGTACCCGCAGCGGCCCTGCTTGTCGCTGACCTTGTCCACGAACTGCGCCGCGCCCTGGAAGCCGGCGCCGTCGACGCGCAGTCCGGCCATCTTGGCGCTCTTCAACTGCATCACGAACCAGCCGGTCACCGAGAGGTCCGCGCCGCTCTTGGGGTCGTAGCGCCAGCCGGAGTAGGGCTTCTGGTGTTTGTTGACGGAGAAGTCCACGGCCTTCTGCGCCGCGCGGCGGACGGCCCCGCTGCGGGTCATGGCGTAGGCCTCGGCCAGGGCCAGTCCGCAGATGGCCTGCTGGTAGCCGGCGGACTCGACGTGGCCGCCCTTCCTGGTGAAGAACGCGCCGTTGGTCCCCTGCTGCTTGACCAGCCAGAGGATCGCCCGGCGGACGTTGTCGCCGTACTTCCGGCTTTTGGGCGTATGCCCGGAGCCCAGGAAGGCCAGCAGCGCCAGGGCGGTGTCCGCGCGGTCGGTGGTGTGCGCCGGGCGGCTCTTGCTGGTGATGTCGTGCTTGCGGGAGTCCCAGTGCCCGTCGGCCTCCTGGTTGCGGGCCAGCCAGGCCAGCGCCATCCCGACGGCGTTCTCGGTGTCGGCGCCGCCGCCGCCCTTCCGGGCGAAGAGCGGCTTGCCCTCCCCGCGGATGTAGCCCATGGTCCCGGAGGCCAGCTGCTGGCCGGCCCCGATGGTCCGGCCGAAGCCCTGCCTGCCCAGCGGAATGTCACTGAGGGGCTCCGCCCGGCCGCGGGGCTGGCTGTCGGCGATGGTCTGGACGTGCCGGGTGAACTCCTGGGGCTGGACTTTCCTGGCCAGGACGGGCCGTACCGGATGGGGGTCGATGTTCTCGAATATCCTGCGCTGGTCGGTGAACGCCGGGCGCTTGACGCGATGGTACTTCGCCACGGGTTGGCTGGGCGGCGCCACTTCGATGATGACCTCATCGGTCTGCCGGGGCGCGGGCACGGCCACGGCCAGCACCGACACGAGAATCAGCAGCACTCCGTGGACGATGCTGGAGAGCATCCACCAGGGCACCGTGCCGATGCGCTCCTCGAGCTTCTTGCGCCAGTCCTCGTCCGCATGCTCCAGGGCGTCCTTCAACTCCGGCCGCCGGACCTTGCCCTCGACCGGCCCCATGGTCTGGCGGATTTCCTCGATAGCCGCGCGCAAATCAGTGGACGTAGCCATGGTCCTCTCCTCCTGACACTCTCCCGAACGGAAGAAAGTAGGCCGGGGTTCACTAAAATGCAGCAGAAAGTGCACAATGTGGCACCCGGCCATATCGCACCTGATATGGACGGTTATGGCGGAGGGACGCACCGCTCCACTTGGAGCGGGCCGGCCCGGAGCGGCGAGCGACTGTAAGCGAGCCGTCGTCAGGGATGGCGACTAAGCCCTGAGTCAAGGATGACGGATATGTTCACGGCGCCCGCCCTGCCTTTCCCGCCCGCTCCCGGCTCCTGTTCTTCCGTGCTTTAACCCTCGTGGTTCTTGGTGCTTCTTCGTGCTCCTTGGTGCCTTGGTGGTTAATCAGTTGGGACTCGCGCGTGAGTTCGGGCCCCAGCCGTCGGACGGTTCGGGATCGCCGGTTTGCCACGTATCTGGAAGCGGTTTCACTCTCAGATCGCGCAGCTCTTCGTCATAGACCGCG
>CBDUSI010000075.1:0-22587 GCA_965370045.1 uncultured bacterium
CACGATGCCAAAGGCATCGCGCTCACCCTCGGGCCTCGCATCGCTCGGGAGCGCCCGCCGCCACGGCGCTCCATTTTTCAACGGACTGCTAACCGCCGCGTCCTTGGAGGGAAGCGAGCCCATGCCCATCAAGTTCAAGTGCTCCTGCGGCCGGGAGATCTCCGTGGCCGAGGATTGCGCCGGTCGGGAGGCCTTCTGCCCCGGCTGCCGCAAGAGCGTCCCGGTGCCCGGCGCCGAGCTGGACTCGCCGCCGCCGGCCGACGAGCGCGAGGCCTCCGAGTTCAAGCCCGGGGCCCTGGCTAACATACTGGGCGACTACCTGCCCGAGAAGTCCGCCGCCGCCGGCGCCGAGTCGAAAGAGCCGCTCAGGAAAGAGGAGAAGAAGAAGGAAGCGTCTCCCCGGGAAGAGAAGAAGCAGGAGGAGTCGGAGCCCGTCGCCGGCGAGAAGAAGCCCCAGAAGGCTCCCGCACCCGGGGCCGTCAAGGGGAAGGAAGAGGACAAAGAGAGCAAAGAGAAGGCGGAGGCCGAGGTGCCCGCCGAGGAGATCAAGGTCGCGCCTGCCAGCGAGACCCAGGACGTGGAGTCGACCCCGGGCATCGAGGTCTTCGCCGACAAGATCAAGTTCCACTGCGAGTGCGGCCAGAAAGTCGCCGTGCGCATCCCCGCGCCGCGGGGCGCCGGGACCTGTCCGCGCTGCAAGCGCAAGCTCAAGGTTCCCGCGGTGCCCGGCGTCGCCACCCGGCAGAAGGCCGCCCCGCCCGCCGCGGGGGCGCCCACGGGCCGGCAGAACTGCTCCAAGTGCGGCCGGCGCATCGAGGACTCCGGCGCGGCCTTCTGCCCGCGCTGCGGCTTCCCGCTCTCGCTGCTGCCCCCCGGCGTGGGGGGAGGGGGGGGGAAGGCCCCGGCGGCCGCGCCCCGCAAGAAGCCCGCGCCCGCGGAGGAGAAACCCGCGCTTTCCGCCGAGGCCCGCAAGAACCTGACCCGCGAGGCCTCGCTCCTGGCCGCCGAGCGGCTGCGTCCGGCGGCCCGGTCCGGAGGCCCGGGGCCGGCCGAGGAGCTGGCCATGCTGAGCGCCGAACCGGCGGGGCTCGGCCGCCGGCTGGGCGCCTTGGGGCTCGACGCGCTGGCCACCGCCGCCGTGGCCGTCAGCGGCTACCAGCTGGCCGGGAGCGTGGAGCTGGTCGCCGCCCTGCTCCCCGCCGCGCTGGCCGCCGCGGGGGCCTTTGCGCTGCTCAACGAGGTGCTCTTCGCCGCGCTGGCCAAGGGCCGCTCGCTGGGCATGGTCATCACCGGGCTGAGGGTGCTGAACCACGAGGGCCGGCCGGCGGGGCCCCTGCTGCTCATGGCTCGTCTGCTGGCGACGCTGCTGCTCTTCATCGGAGCCCCCCTGGCGCTCTTCGACGGCCAGCGGCGCGCCCTGCACGACATGGTCTGCGGGACCACCGTCCGGAGACTGCTCCGCGCGTGAGCCGGGCGGCGACGGTACTCTATGTGGACTCTTCGCCCTTCGCGGGCGGGGCGGCGCGCAGCCTGCTGGACATGGCCGCCGCGCTGCCCCGCGACCGCTTCCGCCCGCTGATTGCCGCAAGCTGTCCCCAAGTAGCCGCGCGCGCCGGGAGCGCCGGCCTGGAAGCTTTTCGCGTGAAGTTCCCCCCGCCGACCAGGAGCCCGCTGCCCTGGCGGGCGCTGCCCGCGCTGGCCGGCCTGCTGGCCGCGCGCGGCGAACTCTCCAAGATCGCCGCGGGCGCGGGCGCGGTCCTGGTGCACTCCAACAGCACCTGGGCGCACCTGGCCGCCGGCGACCTCCTGGGCCTGCCATCGGTCTGGCACGTTCGCGACATAGTAGGCCTCGCCCCGCTGGTCGGCCGGCTGACCGACACGGCCGCCGCCGCGGTGGCCACCAGCGGCGCGGTGGCCGCTCACCTGGCCCGGCAGGGCGTTCCCGGGGAGGCGGTCCGCGTGATCCCCAACGGGGTGGCGGCCGGCGGCGCACCGGGGCCCGCCGGGCGCGCGGCGGTCCGCGCCGAGCTGCGCGGCGAGTGGGGCGTCCCTATGGACGCGCCGCTCCTGGCCTGGGTCGGCGAGTTCGCGGAGTGGAAACGCCCCGGGGACTTCCTCGCCGCGCTCGCCGCGCTGCGCCGGCGGATGCCCGAGGCACGGGGGATAGTGCTCGGCGCGGCGCGGGCCGAGGCCCATTACAAACGTGAGAAAGAGCTCGCCGGGGCCGCGGGGGAACTGGGGCTGAGCGATGCGCTCGGCTTCCTCGGCTGGCGGGAGGACGTGCCCCGCTGCCTGGCGGCCGCCGATATGCTGATTTCCACCAGCGAGAACGAGCCCTTCGGCCGGGGGCTGGTCGAGGCCATGGCCGCGGGCACCCCGGTGCTGGCCCGCGCCGGAGGAGGCGTCGCCGAGGTGCTGGGAGAGGAGGCCGGGCTGCTGCTCGAGGACCCCGCCCCCGAGGACTACGCCCGGGCCGCGGCCGAGGTCCTGGGAGACGGCGCGCGGTGCTCGCGCATGGCCGACGCCGGCCGGGCCCGCGCGCGCGAGCGCTTCAGCCCGGCGGTTGCCGCCGTGAAGGTCGCGGCGCTTTACGAGGAGCTACTGTCTGGCTAGGGCGCCAGCTTCTTTATTTCCGCCGCGCTGCGCAGGCCGGTCATCTCCTTGAGGAGCATCTCCGCGCGGCTGACCACTTCCGGGTCGCTGTGCTTGAGGAGATCCACCAGCTTGGGAATCGCCTTGAGGCCCAGCTTGCGCATCTTCTTGGTGGCGGCGTTGCGGTCCTGGAAGTTCTCGCTGCCCAGGTTCTTGGCCGCGGCGTCGGCGGCTCCCTTCTCTTCCGCGGTGAGCTTGACCCGCGCCGGGTCGGCCACGGTCAGGATTCCCGGGGTGTTCTTGATCAGCCCCGCCAGGATTTTCGCCGACATGTAGTTGACGTGGGCGCGGCCGTAGCGCACGCAGACTGCCTGGCCGTAGCCCTTGTTCTCCGCCTGGTAGCATAACACCAGGTTTTGGCGGGAGACCTTGGGCGGGACCTTGCCCAGGCTGACCATGGCGAACTCCTTGCCGGTGGTCGGGTTGCGCCGCGCCGGCGAGCCGGGCTTGAAGGCCGGGCCCAGTTCCGCGAAGGATGCCGGCCAGCGTCCCCGGTTCTTGCGGGCGAAGGCGGTCGCCGCCGTCGCGATGGCGTTCAGCCGCCGCCGGCAGGCGGCCCGCTCCATGTCCCGGACGATTCCGTCCAGGTCGGCGAGCATGGGCGCGAGCATCAGGGCCTCGACCGGGCCGGTGGAGCGCCAGGTGATCCCGGTCCCGGTGAGCGACACACAGAAAGCGGCGGAGTAATCCTTCGAGAGCAGCTTGGCGAAGCCCTCGCCCTCGGCTTCCAGCAGCTTGCGCAGATTGCCCACCGGGAAGTAGGCCACGGCTCCCTGGACCTTTCCCAGAGCGGCCATCCGGGCCTTGTAGCCCTCCGAGTCCGCCAGGGTCTTCTTGGCGGCCACCGCGGCCAGCGCTCCCTTGGCGAGGTCCTGGTTGTCGGCCAGCAGGATGTTCTTGCCGACGCGGGCCACGTAGATGTCCCCTCCGGCGTCCTCGCCGCCGACGGTGCCCACGGTCCCGTCCCGCACTTTCATGTTGGCCATCAGCTTCTTGGCGCCGGCCGCGTCCTTGGCGCCCAGGATCAGGCCGAAGGCGAAGTCGTCGCCGCCGGCGAAGAAGCAGGCCGCCTGGCCGCTGAGCAGCGGCAGGAGATCCTTTTCCAGGTCAACGCCCAGGACGCCCTGCAGCGTCGCGTCTATCTCCTTGATGGCCTTCTTACCGGCGTCCTCGTCGACCCGCCCGCCGCGGTCCATGGCCTCCAACTCCGGGGCCAGCAGTTCGATCCTGGACTTGATGAGCTTCCAGGCCTTCCCGGGGTCGCCGACGTTGATCGCCGCGTAGAAAAGGGCGTTGGCGGGCACGGCCGCGGCCAGCGAGGGGTCCGGCGCCTCCGCCGGGAGCGCCAGGCTCGCCAGCGGGCTCCACTTGAAGTAGTCGAGATGGAACTCGAAGGGCGTCTTGCCGGCGCCCAGGCTGCTGCCGAAGCCCGCCCATCGGTAGCTGGGCAGGCCCAGCGCGACCAGCAATCCCTGGATCTCTTTGGCGTCGTGGCGACCCAGTCCGCCGGCCGAGGCCAGCCCCGCGGTGTTGATGTAGCCCCACAGCGGCTTTGATGAGAAGCGCTTGGCGCACGCGGCGAAGCCCGGCGAGACGGCCAGCTGGCCCTGCCCGCAGGCGGCGGCGTCCAGCGCCTGGCGCAGGCGCGTCCGGTAGGGAGAGAGCAGCACCAGCTTGCCGACCACCGCCGCGGCGGTAGACTTGGCGATGCCGTTCATGGAGAAGTTCAGGCGGTAGAGCGCCGCGCCGCGGTGGCTGCCGAGCTTGCGGGCGGCGACGTCGGCCGAGAGCAGCTTGAGGAGCGCGGCGGGGTCATCCACCTCGATGGCCAGCAGCAGCTCGGGCGCCTCGGAGGCCGGCGGGTAGAGGGCAACGTGCAGCCCCTTGACCTGCTTCAGTATCTTCTTGCCGACCTCCGGCTTGTCCTGGCCGACCATCAGGCTGAGCTGCCTGGCGGCCAGACCGGTGAGCTTGGCCACCTGCTTCTTGGTGTCCTCGCCGCCGGCCCATACTTCAAAAGCGGCTATCCGGGCCTCGAGCTCCCCCGGCCCGCGCAGCTCAGCGTAGAAGAGCGGGTTGCGCAGGAAGTAGTCGCGCGCCTTCTTGCCCGCCGCCCAGGCCGGAGGCTTGGCCGGCTCGCCCCCCAGAGAGAGCGCGGCGATCAGCCCGCCAGCCAGCAGAATTCCCCCCAGAATCGACAACCACACTCTTGCCCGGCGCATAAGCGTCCTCCCCCTTACCTTAATCTCTATGCAATTGAAAGCGGGCGGCACCTTCTCGTCAAGTGCCGCCCCGGCATCGGTCTTGTCGGGAGCTTACCAGCCGAAGTTTATGCGATATCCGCTGCGGCCCAGCTTGCGGCCGTAGGTGAAGCCCAGGCCGCCGCCCGATCCCCAGCCGACCGCGTAGCGGCTCTTGCCGCGCCGCCAGGTGTAGGCGAAGCCCGGCACCAACCAGCCCGAGTTGCGGCGGTAGGAGCGACGGCGGTAGCGCGAGCTGGAGCGGTAGTAGGTAACCGGCTGGCTCACCGCGTAGGTCTGCGGCGGGTAGTAGTAGTGCTTCTCAACCACGTTGGTCGGGGGGGCGGCGCTGGCCTGGACGCTCTCAGCAGGGGACTTGTCCACCAGTTTCACCAGTCGCCCACCCCCCCGGCGATGGCCGTCCTCGAAGAGGGAGAGGTACGCGGCTTCGAAGTCTTCGGTGCTGGTGCGGGTCAGGACCGCGCGGCTGGTCTTCTCAGCCATGACCTTGAGGGTCTGGGTCTCCTTCTTGCCCACCCAGCGGAGCTGGTAGCGTCCCGCCGAAAGCCGGTAGACCAGCGAGCTCTTGGCCGGCAGCAGATCGCGCCCGTCGGAGGCAACGCCCTTGTAGTAGAAGATGTTCCCGCGCTTGGCGTCGACTTGCACGGAGTAGGCCTTGCTGTCCAGGTTCTCGATGATCAGCGTGCCCAACCCCTCGCCGACCGGCTGGTCGGTCCGCTTGGGGTCCTTCTTGTCGGTCTTGGTCTTGGCGTCGGCCGGCTTCTCGGTCTTCTTCGGCCCCTTGGCGGTTTCGATCATGGCCTTGATCACCGCGTCGGAGACGCCCTCCTTCTTGAGGCGGATGATCTCGTCGGCGGTCAGGGTGAAGCGCGACTCCGTGGCCTTGATCTGGGCGATGATCACCTCGTCGCCGGCCTTGGCGCGGGCCAGGCGGATCACGTCGCCGGTTTCCAGCGCCCAAGTTGCCGAGGCAATCGATGCCAGGACAGCGGTCATAATCAGCTTCTTGAACATGGTTGGTCCTCCCCTGCGGCGTCTCCCAGCTGACGGTCACGCGAGGGGAGCTATTCAAGAGGAATCCGTGTAAACGGGCTCGCTTCGCGGAGATCGCGGCCCTCCTGGTGGGCAAAGGCTCTAACCCGTCCGAAAACAGTCGCAAACATCTGTAAGGCAAGTGTTTAGCGGCACGGGGGTTCGCTGCGGGAGCTATTCGCCCGTCGCCAGATCCACGGCGATTTCGCAGGCCTTCAGGAACTGGGGAACGTCCACCCACTCCTCGGGGGAGTGCGCGGCGCAGTCGCCCATGCCCAGGCTCACCGCGGGGATGCCCTTGGACACGATGTTGTTGGCGTCGGTGCCCCCCGGGTGGCGGTAGAGCCGGGGCGTCAGCCCGGCCTTCTCGACGGCGGCCGTCGACGCCCGGACCACCGGGGAATCCTCGGCCAGGACGTAGGGGTCGTAGACCGGTCCGGGGGAGAGCTCCGCCGCGGCGCGGACCTCCAGCCCGCGCTCGGCGGCCTTGGTGTTCGCACGCTCGACCGCGCGGGCGAAGGTCTCCCGCCAGACCTCGACTATCTTCTCGCGGAAGTCCCGGTCGAAGGAGCGGCTCTCGGCCAGTGCGTAGAGACCGGGCATGACCACGTTGCTGCCGGTGCCCCCGCGCAGGATACCCAGGTTGGCGCAGCCGGAGCCCTCCGGCCGGTCGATGCGATTGTTCCAGCCCTCGCGCTCCAGCTCGGCCAGGGCCTCGGCCAGTATCACCGCGGCGGAGATGCCCTTGGAGGGGTTCGAGGAGTGGGCCGCCGACCCGGTTATCTCGATGTTGAGCCGCTGGGTGCCGATGCCCCCGTTGATCACCACTTCGGGGGCGCCGCCGTCGAAGTTGAAGCACATCGCCGGGAGCGGCTCGCCAAGCAGCGAGAGGTCCAGGCCCCGCGAGCCGACCAGGCCGACTTCCTCCTGCGCGAAGAAAACCAGGACGCGCGGCGGGTGGTCGCCCTTTCTCTCGGTGAGAGCGCGCGCGACGGCCATCAGGATCGCGCAGCCCGCGCGGGCGTCGCCGCCCAGGGCCTTCCCCGCGGCGCTGTTGACTATTCTTTCGCCCTCCAGGCGCGGCTGGCAGCCGATCGCCCCGGGCACGGTGTCCATGTGCGTGGAGAACATGCGCCGCTGGCCGCTTCCGCGGCCCTCCAGGCGCACGATCAGGTTGCCGACCTCGCCACCGTACTCCGACTGCTCCTGGGTACGGTCGCTGGTCATGCGCTCGGCGGGGACGCCCATCTCGCGGAGCATCTCCTGTAACTTCTCGAAGATGACGCGTTCCTTGCCCGGCTCGCCCGGCACCTTCATCAGTTCGATGACGGTCTCGACGTTAAGGTCCATGTCCTGCTAGCCTCCGAACTCGCGGGCGGTTTCGAGCATGGCTACGACGTTTTCCGGCGGAACGTCCGGCTGGACGTTGTGCACCTGGGTGAAGACGAAACCGCCGCCGGGAGCCAGGTCGCCGATGCGGCGCTTCACCTCCTCGCGGACCTCCCCGGGAGTGCCGCGGGCCAGCACCTTCTGCGAGTCGCAGCCGCCGCCCCAGAAGCAGATGTCCTTGCCGAACTCCCTCTTGAGCCGCGCCGAGTCCATGCCCGCGGCGCTGACCTGCACGGGGTTGAGGGCGTCCACCCCCACCTCAACCAGGTCGCGCACGAAGTCCGAGATCGCCCCGCAGGAGTGAAAGACGATGGGCGCGCCGAAGGCCTTCTTCGCGTAACCGAAGAGCTTCGCCTGCCGCGGCTTGATCAGCCGGCGGTAGACCTCCGGGGAGATGATCGGCCCCTGCTGGGTGCCCAGGTCGTCGTTGAAGAGGATCACGTCGACGTGGCCCTTGAGTGCTGGCGCGTAGCGGTCCACTCGCTCCAGATAGGCTTCCAGCAGCATCTCCAGCAGCGCCTCGGCGAGTTCCGGCTCGGCCAACAGGTCAATGAGGTACTGCTCGTAACCGCGCAGGATGGTCCCGCCGGCCAGAAAGTGGCAGCAGAAGTTGAAGACCACCGCTGAGTCGGCCTCGGCGTGAACGCGCCGGGCGCGCTCGGCGGTGGCCTCGACGCCTTCATCGCAGAAGGCCGGGAGGTCGAAGCTGGCGACGACCGCGCGGTGCTTCTCGATGTCGGCGGGAGTCTCGCAGCCGGCCAGCGGCGCGGACACCGGGTCGAAGTACAGGCCGCCCGCCGGCATGCGCGCCGCGGGTTTTCCGTCGGTGCCCAGGAGCACGCGGGCGCCGTCGGCTTCGACGCTTTCTTCCCAGCCGGACGGCATCCGGCAGGGCGAACCATCGCCCAGCTTGCTATCCCTCCACCCGCGGGGCTCGGGGAAGAGCGCCAGGGTGTCAATCCCGAAACGCTCGCGGAGCGCGGCGTCGATGCGCACCACCTGCTGGAAGGGTTCCAGCACGTCGGGACCGGGTCCGACGTCGACGCCCAGATGGTCGGCCAGTCGGTGCCAGGCCATGCCGGTGAGCCCCGAGCTCTCGGTGCCGCCCAGGTCTATCGGCACCCGATCCGGCTCCCGGCGGCTCACCGCGGCCAGAACGCGTTCGCGGGACGTCATTATCGGACCCTCCATTGTCCTGTGCTACTGCTGCGGCGATTTTCGCCGTCCCGGGGTGGCTTGCAAGCTAAGGACGCGGCGCGATGCCCAATAATTATTGAAAACCGCAAAGCGGCGAGTCGATAAAGATATCGCGCCCTGGCATGGAGGCCGGGGCCGGGGGGATCTCATGTTTACATCCAAGTTGTTTCTAGCTCTCGCTCTGGCCGGAGCCACGGGGGGCGTACGCTCCAGCGTTCCGCCGGGCGGCACGGTAAAGGTCCGCGGCCGGAGCTACGTGCGCGTGCCGGCGCTGGTGCACCTGCGCGGGCTGCGTATGACCGTCGACGAGCGCGCCGGCATTTACACGTTGAAGGGGGGCGGCCACCGCGTGGCGCTGGTTCCCGGTTTCAGCGTGGCGGACGTAGACGGCCGCATCGTGAACCTGTCCAGCCCGGCGGTCTTCTACGGGGACGAGCTGGTGATTCCCCGGGAGCTCTACTCCCGGGCCTGGGGGGGCTCGACGGCACCGGTCGGCAACGCCATTCCGCTGGGCCGGGTGGTGATCGACGCTGGCCACGGCGGGCGGGACTCCGGGGCCATGGGCCGCGGGGGCCTCATGGAGAAGGACGTGGCCCTGTCCGTGGCGCTGCGCCTCAAGCGGCTGCTCGAGGCCCGCGGGGTCCGGGTGGTCATGACCCGGAGCGGCGACCGCTTCATCCCGCTCATGGAGCGTTCGCGTATCGCCAACCGCGCCAGGGCCGACCTCTTCCTGAGCATCCACTGCAACGCCACCACCTCGCGGAGCGTCTCGGGGCTGGAGAGCTTCGCGCTGAGCTGGGGGATAAGCGACTCCTACCGGGCGGGCAAGGCCGCCGGGCGCCACCGGCCCAGCGAGCTGATTGCCGGGGCCGCCGACCGGGTGAGCCCCGGCACCGAGCGCGCGGTGCTCCGCGCGCACATGGGCGAGCAGCGCCGCCGCAGCCACGTCCTGGCCCGCGCGGTGCAGGGAGAGATGGTCCGCCGGCTGGGCGAGCCCAACCGGGGGGTCAAGCTGCGCAACTTCTCGGTGCTGCGCGAGACCTACATTCCCGCGGCGCTCGCCGAGGTGGGCTTCATCAGCTACCCGGCCACCGAGCGCCGGATGCGCAGCCCGGCCTATCGCCAGCGCATCGCCGTCGCGCTGGCCGAGGGCGTGGCCCGCTACGCCCGGAGCGAGAGGCTGCGCCTGGACCGCATCGCCGGCCGCGCACCCGCCGCGCCGCTGGCCGAGCTTTCCCGGCCCGCCGCGCGCCCGAGGTCCCGCGTGGCCAGCCGCCGCAGGCCGACCCGGCGGAGGCCTCGCCGCGTGGCCAGCAGGTCGAGGCGGCGAAAGTCCTCGAGATCCCGGATTGCGTACCGCACTCGCAAGAAGCGACGTTGATTACGACGGCAGCCAGCTGAAGAGCGGCTGGCTGGCCGGCGAGCTGGGGCTCGCCCCCGGCGAAGAAGGGGCGGTCGGGGCCTTTCTGGGCAGCTGCGACGTGAAGCCCGAGTTCGTGGTTGACAGTGAGGAGATCGCCAGCGGCGAGCCGATACGCGCCGCGCGAATGCTGCACTTCATCGCTGAGTTTTCAGAGAGGGATTTAGAGAAGACCGTCCTGCGCCAGCGCCTGCTGGCCGCCCTGGTACGTGACGAGCTTGCCCTGCGGGCGCCGGGACCGGCGTTCGCGCGCCGGGGCGACGACCTTTATGAAGGTGAGTACAAGCTTTCTATATCAATAGCTACGCTCTCGCCGACGTCCGCGCTGATTCACTTCGCGATCAACGTAGACCCGACCGGCGCGCCGGTCCGGGCGCGTGGTCTTGACGAGTACGGCATTGACCCCGAGGAGTTCGCGCGGGCGGTGCTGGCTGCCTTTGACGAGGAAATGCGCTCCTCGCGCGCTGCGGTCGGCAAAGTTCGCCCGGTGCCCTGAGGGGGAAGGGGGCAAACCGTGCTCGGGGAAATCCCCGCCAAGAGACTCTTGTCCCCTACCTCTTCAAGCTCTTGATCCGTCCAAGCGCCTTTCTTGCACGATCCGTCTTAGCGTAGCCAAGGTTCTCAACAACGATGGGGCGCAGCTTGTAGTCCTTCGCCATTTCCTCAAGCACCTTAATCGCATCCTCGGTCCCAGCTAGTACCAGCGCTCGGGCCGCGAGGAGCTTGGCGGTATCATGTATCTGCCTAATCTCCCGAGCTTTACGTTTCTTCAGCCACTCGTCCTTGGTAGGCCGCTCCGGAGCAGACGGGATGCTGACGTTGGTTTGCTTGGCCAGTTGCTTTCGTTTCTTCTCCCATTCCGCATAGTCGTCCTTGGCCTTTTGGACTGCGGCCTCAGCAGCTATTCCTAAGAGAGTGTCCTTGTCGTGTTTCAGGGCAATTTCAGCCAATAACCCCAGTTCGGCACTCAGATCTCGCAGGAGCAGATATGCCTTTGAGTCCTTGGGGAGAGCTGCGGGGGCCCCCCTGAGTGCTTGCCTTTCGAATGCGGGGACGGCACGAAGACCCAGTCCGCGACGAGTGCCGAAGTGTGCGACTCTTCTGAGCAAGTCCTGATACCGATCCGGGTGGTCCAACTGATCGGCAATGGCATTCAGTACCATCTTCTGGCTCCATTCGATATCACGGTTGCGTTGCATCTTGGCGATCTCTTCAGCTGCCTTGGCCGTGCCTGCCACCTTCTTGGTGAGAGCGAAGTAATCCTTGCCGGTAGCCGAGGCAGCCTTCTTGATGTCTTGACTCAGGCCTGCGCTCTTCTCTGGCTTGGCGTTGCCGTTCAGCTTGGGCTTCTCTTGCTCACGACCTCCGCAACCGCTCATACACAACGCAGCCATGAACAGAATCAGCATATGATATGAATCACGCATTAGCCTTCCTCCGAGTCGGTTAGCAGTGAATTGAGTATGGAGCCGTCGGTGACGGAAGTCAAGACAACAGCTTCAGGGCCGAGTTGAGAGCTACGAGCCCACCTGCAGCCTGCGGACCGCGGTCTTGGGCGCTTCCCCGCTTGACAGTCCGGGAGCGGCCCGGAGAATCGCCGGGACAAACGCATCGAGGAGAAGAGCCCATGCCCAGGTTCAAGATAGCCATGGTCGGCGGCGGCAGCGTTAACTGGTCGCCGGGCCTGATCCGGGACTTTCTGCAAAACGAGGCCCTTGCCGGCGCCGAGTTCCGGCTGCTGGACGTCGACCGCCGCGCGGCCGGGGTAATGGCCGAGGTCGGTCGGCGGTTTGCTTCGGATTGGGACCTGCCGGCCGAGTTCGTGCCGACGACCAGCGCGGCTCGGGCCCTGGACGGCGCCGACGTGGTGGTAATTGCCATTTCCACCGGCGGGCTGGCCGCCATGCGGCACGATGTCCACCTGCCCGAGCGCTACGGGATATTCCAGACGGTGGGCGACACGGTGGGGCCGGGGGGCTGGGCGCGGGCGCTGCGCAACGTGCCGGTGTTCGTGAAGCTCGCGGGGCAAATAAGGAAATACTGCCCGCGCGCCGCGGTGCTCAACTACACCAATCCCATGGCGGTCCTCACCCGGGTGCTGGCCGAGCGGCTGGACAGCCCTGTAGTGGGCCTCTGCCACGGGCTATTCGAGAACATGAGCGCGCTGATGAAGGTCTTCGGTCTCAAGAGCGAATCGGAGATCAAGCTGCGCTTCGCGGGTCTCAACCACTTCTTCTGGATACTGGACATGCGCGTCCGCGGCCGGGACGGCTACCGGCTGCTGCGCCGCAAGCTCAAACGCGAGACGTTCTCGAAGCTCTTTCCCAAGCGCCCGCTGGCCGGGGAACTCTTCGCTGAGTTCGGGTTCCTGCCCTACTTCGGCGACCGGCACACCTGCGAGTTCTTCAGCCGCTACCTGGCGCCCTCGCGCGCGCGCGTGAAAGAGAGCCGCGTGATCCGCACCAGCGTCGCCGAGCGCCGCAGGGCGATGGCCCGCCGCCGGAAGTGGGTCCGGGATCTGGCCGCCGGCCGCGCGAAGATAGAAAAGCGCGCTTCGCGCGAGACCGCCGCGGACATCGCCGCGGCCATCGCCGGCGGGCGCGAGTTCGTGGACATCGTCAACCTGCCCAACGTCGGGCAGGTGGCCAACCTCCCGACCGGGACGGTGGTCGAGACGCTGGGCGTGGTCAACTCCCTGGGCTTCACGCCGCTGTGCGCCGGCGCGCTGCCGGCGAAGATACTCGCGGTTACGGCGCCTCACGCAGCGACCCAGCGGCTGGTGGTCGAGGCCGCCGCCGAGGCCGACGTTGACAAGGCCTTTGACGCGCTGCTGCTCGATCCGCTCTGCTCGCAGCTTCCCACGGGGCGGGTCAGGGAGATGGGCCGCAAGCTGATGAGCGCGACGCGCCGGCATCTGCCGCAGTTCTTCCGCAAGCGGAGGTAGCCGGTCCTGGCGCTCCCTAGCAGGCTGTTGAAAAATGGGGCGTCGTGACGGCAGGCGCTCGCCCAGCGATGCGAGGCCTGAGGGTGAGCGCGATGCCTCTGGCATCGTGCGAAGGCCCGAAAACGAAGCAGCGCGACGGGACCGCCTGCCGCCGGCGGGGTTGGGCCATAACGGCCCGTCTTCCTTGGCGAGAACCCGAAGACGATGCTCAGGCATCGACTTCGGAACCCCTCCTCGAATCTGAACCATTCTGCCCCAATCACGACTGCTCCATTTTTCAACAGCCTGCTAGGGCGGTCAGTCCGAGATCTTCTTCCTGAGGTGCGGCATGGTTTCGGGCTTGCCGGCCTCGAATATCTTGCTCTCGCCGTCGGTGGCGGTGACGTTTTCGTAGACGCCCTTGTCCCGCTTCACCAGCTTGGTGAAGCCCATGCTTTTAAGGTCGCTGTTGCTCTTGGGGCTCTTGATGGTCATCGGCGGCATGATTATCCGGTGGACCTTGCCGCCGCACTTGGGGCACTTCGCGAGCGCCTCGTCGTTGATGGGCTGCTCGACCTCGAACTCCTTGCCGAGCTTGCAGTCCTTTGCCTTCTCGTGCTCGTAGACGTAGACGGGCATGATCCTGCTGTCTCCGTTTTCCCCCGGCGGTCCTGCCAAGTTTAACCGCCGAGCGGCGCGGCGGTCAAGGCCGAGGCGGCTTCAAAGACCGGACCCGGGCGGGCAGGGGCAGGTCGGCGACGACGATCTCTTCGCCGATGACGCGCTCGGTGGCGGCTGGCGCCTTCCCGTCGGCGCCGATTACCCGCGACCAGCCCGCGCCGCTGAATTCCGGCTCGCGCGGGAAGGTCCAGTTGGCGGCCACGATGTTGACCTTGAAGCGCCCGGCTCTCTCCATGAGCTGCCCCGCGAACCACTGCTGCGGCGGGCCCACCCAGGCCACCGAGTAGAGCAGGGTGTCGGCGCCCTCCTCGGCGAGCTGCTCGCCCACCCAGTGCATGTCGTAGCAGATGAGCAGGCCCAGCCGGCCGAACTCGGTGTCGGCCCAGACCAGGCCGCGGTTGCCCTTCGACGCCCAGGTGTTCTCGGCCGGGAGCCAGGGGTGGAGCTTGCGGTAGTGCGCCCGGACCTTGCCCCCGGGGCCGACCAGCACCAGGGTGTTGTAGTACTTCTTCTGGTCGCGATCGTATTCCACGAAGGGGACCACGATGTAGACGCCCAGTTCCCGGGACAGCTTCGAGAAGACCTGCACCGACTTGCCGTCGACCGGCTCGGAGTAGCCCTGCAGGGAACGCCCCTGGCCCGGGTTGCGCCGCGGGTCGGTCCAGACCTCGAACCCCTCCGAGACGTATCCGGTGACCGCCGCCTCCGGGAAGACGATGACGTCGGCGCCCTTGGCCGCGGCCCGGCGGGCGAGCGTGGCCATCCGCGCGCGGTTGTAGGTCAGGTCGCCCATGCGGCTGTACATCTGCACGGCGGCGACGCGGAAGGTGCGCGGGGCGGCCAGCTCCTCGGCGCTCTCGGTGCGGGAGACGCTGCGTACCAGGCTCAGCGCGGCGACCACCACCGCGGCGGAAACCACCGCGATCTCCACGGGACGGATCTTTCTCTGCGTGCGCATGGTCAGGCTCCGGCCATTTCACTCTTGGGGCTGAGCCCGTGCTTCTCGACCAGGTGCACCGCGTAGCGCTCCACCGCGCGGCGCAGGAACTTGACCTTGCCGTACTGCTCCATGAACATGCGGTAGTAGGACCCGTGCGCGGCCAGCAGCTCCAGGTGCGAGCCGCTCTCCACGATGCGCCCATCCTCCAGCACCAGGATGCGGTCGGCGTTGGTGATGGTCGAGAGGCGGTGGGCGATGACCAGCGTGGTCCGGCCCTTCATCAGCCTTTCGAGGGCGTCCTGGATGAGCGCCTCGCTGCGGCTGTCGAGACTGCTGGTGGCCTCGTCGAGGATCAGGATGCGCGGGTCGGCCAGGATCGCCCGGGCGATGGCGATGCGCTGCTTCTGGCCGCCGGAGAGCTTGACGCCACGTTCGCCCACCGGCTCGTCGAAGCCCTTGGGCAGCTTCTCGATGAACTCCAGGGCGTTGGCCTGCTCGGCCGCGGCGCGGACCTCCTCCTCGGAGGCCCCGGGGACAGCGTAGGCGATGTTCTCGCCGACCGTGCCGTTAAACAGCCAGTTATCCTGGAGTACCACCGCCAGGTTGCGGCGGTAGGGGGACATCTCCAGGTCGCGGAGGTCCACGCCGTCGATCAGGATGCGCCCGCCTTCAACGTCGTAGAAGCGGGCCAGGAGGTTGGTCAGCGTGGTCTTGCCCGCACCGCTGGGCCCCACGATGGCCACGCACTCGCCGGGCCGGACGCGGAAAGAGACGTCCTCCAGGGTGTTCTCGTGGTTCTCGGTGTTGTAGCGGAAGGAGACGTTCTCGAAGACCACGTCGCCCTTCAGGCGGCCGACGCGGACCGCCCCGGGCTTCTCGCAGACTTCCGGCGTGAGGTCGAGCACGTCGTAGATGCGCTCCAGCGAGGCCATGGCCCGCTGCATCTGGGTGTTGATGGACACCGCTTGGATCATCGGCTGGAAAAACATTCCCAGGGCGACGACGAAGGCCAGCAGGTCGCCCCTGGTTATGTCCCCGGTCACCACGCACCAGGCACCCAGACCCAGGACCAGCACCCGGCCCAGGTTGGCCACTCCGTCGGCTCCGGCGTGCATGCCCATGTGGATGCGGTGCACCCGCAGGGCCTTGCGCATGAGGTCGTTGACCCAGCGGAAGAAACCGGAGTTCTCCTGGCGCTCCTTGCCGAAGGCCTTGACCACCTTGACGCCGCCGAATATCTCGGCGATCCGCGCGGTCAAGAGCGCCATCTCTTCACGGATGTGGCGCCAGGCGGGGCGCAGCCTCTTGCGGAAGCGCAGGAAGATCAGCGCGAAGCCGGGCACCAGCACGATACTGGCCAGGGTCATCCACCAGTCGAGATACAGGAACCAGCCGAGCAGCACGGCCATGATCACCACGCTGAGCACGAAGTCCAGGAAACCGCCGAAGAGCAGGTTGCGCACCGCCTGGACGTCGCCGATCACCCGGCTGATGATCCCGCCGACCTGGGTGCCCTCGATGTATCTGACCGACAGGAACTGGATGTGGTCGTGCAGCTTGTGGCGCAGGCGCGCGACCAGCCATTCCCCGCAGAACATCATCAGGTAGCGCATCAGGAAAGAGACTCCCGCCGCTACGGTTACCAGCAGGGCGAAGATCGCCGCGAACCAGACGATGATCCAGTTGCTGCCGGGCTCGAAGAAGCGGCTGAGGATTAGCGGCAGGACGCTCCCGCTTTCCGTCAGGGTGGCCACATTTCCGCTCGCCACCGGGATCACCCCGTCGATGAGCAGCTTGATGGCCGCGGGCAGTATCCACATGCTGGTGGCGGCCACGGGCATCAGGGCGATGGCCAGGATCACCCTCCCGCGGATGGGCTTGAGTTCGCCTATGAAGCGCTTGAGATAGGGCCAGGTCACCGGGCGCTTCTCGATGTCGGGAATGCCCTGCTCCTTGACGCGCTCGCGGCCAAGACCCACGCTCTTCCGCCATATGGTGCGGTTGCCGATGTCGCTTGCGTCGGCGTGAGTGACTTTCGATCTGAAGGACATGATTGATCTCCGGGCTTTCGAAGGGTGTCGTGCGCGAAGTGTTGTCCGCTAGCGATCCGCCCCGCCAGGTGGTGCCGCCTCGCCGGGCGCTTCTGCCCGGCACTTGCCCGCGCCCCTGATGAAGAGGTCCAGGATGATGCGGGCGATGTCGTGCGGGGTGCGGTCCTTGAGATCCGGACTGCGCAGCGCGGTGCGCAGCATTCCGAAGAGCAGGCGCCCGGCGATAACCGGATCGACCTGGCGGAAGCGCCCGGCGGCCTGCCCCGCTCGGATTATTTCGGCGACCTTGGCGCGCAGCGCCTTCTGCTTCTCGCCAAACTCCTCGTGACCGCCGCGATCGTGAAGGGCCTTCTGATGATGGAAGAGGTGGTAGAGGTGGTCGTTCTCGCGGTAGAAGGCCACCAGCTTTTCGCAGAGGGTCTCCAGGCGCTCGAGGGGCTCGTTGAGGCCGGCCAGCGCGAGCTCGATTTCCGCGGAGGCTATATCCACGCTGTAGAGCAGCGTGGCCACGAAGAGCTCCTCCTTGCTGGCGAAGTAGCGGAAGAGAGTGCCCTTGCCCACCCCGGCCGCACTGGCGATATCGTCGGTGCGGACCTTGTGATAGCGTTCGTGGGCGAAGGCCCGCGCGGCCGCCTCCAGTATCATCTGGCGCTTCTTGTGCTTGCAGCAGGATCTCTCGGTGGGAGCTTCAGCTGGAACAGCGGGAGCGGCTTTCTCTTCGGCGCTCATGAACTGTCTCCTGAAGGCGGACTGACCAGTCAGTTCTCATTATCGCAGATTCAGGCTGGATGTCAAGCGCGCGCTCTGTTATGCGTAACAGGCCGTCTGTCAGTATGATACGAGAGGCGCCTGACGCGAGCGGAGAAGGAGTGTGAAACTGACTGGTCCGTTATAATGGCAGCGTGAGCGTCGTTGCGGGCGTCGAGTAACCGGGTCAGGCGCTGGCGACGCCCAGCTTCTTGATGCGCTGCCGGAGGCCTTCGATGCTCCGCAGCTGGATGCCGAAGCGCTCGCCGATGATCACCACCTCGCCGGCGCCGATCTTCTGATCGTTGACGCGCAGATCGAGGTCCTCATCGGCGCTCTTGTTGAACTCGATGATGGTGCCGGGGCCGAGCTTGATGACCGTCTCCACGGGCATGTGCTTCTCGGCGACCACCACGGACAGGGACAGCTTGAGGCGCAGTATCCTCTGGATGTTGGGGTGCAGGTTGCCGAGCACCTCGCTGGGCGGGGACGGCGGCAGGGTGCCGCCCTCGGGGACCGGCTGGGGCACAGTCACTTCGTCGCCGGCTGGCGCGGACATGGCCGCGAAGGAGCTCGGAAAGACTATCAAGGCGGGTTCCTTGGTGAGCCCCTCGATTTCGATCTCGAAGACGGCGGTGGGATAGGGGCCGCCGCCCAGCAACGTCAGGAGTTCGTCGGCCTGGCCATCGGGAAGCAGCAGCGCATCGCCCAGGCCCAGGCCGGGGGCTTCGCCGATGGCCGTGCCCAGACGCTCGGCCAATCCGACCAGCGCGCCGGCCACGGTCACGCCCAGCTCTTCGATGTCCTCATCGGCGGGCGGTGCGTCGATCTTGGCGGCGAGATCGTCGCCCTCCAGGCCCTTGATCAGTCCCACCAGCGTGGCGACCGTCTTGGCGGCCATCACGATCGCGGCCCGGCCCTTGCACACGCCGCCGAATTCCATGCAGAAGGCTGCCACCGGACCGCCGAGATTGGCGCTCAACTCAGGACCGGGGACGGTGGCCACGTCCAGGTTCGCGGACTTGACGGGCTTGCTGATCGCCACTTCCAGAGAGCGTACCAACTCATCGACCAGTCCCTTGGCGGCCGAAGCCATGACCATGGCCGGGTCGGGGGGAGCGCTGCTGCCCAGGGGCGCCGTCACAGCCTGTCCTCCGGCCTGGCCGGACGGAGTATCTGGAAGGCCTTCTTGCCGTGATAGGTGCCGGCTCGCCCCAGGAACTTGGGCTTGCCCGAGACGGTGAGCATCAGCGGGGAACTGGCCGGCTTGTCGGTGACCAGCACTTGCCCGGGCGAGAGCTCGAGGAGTTGGCGCACACTGATGTCGGTTTCGGCCAGGTACCCGGTGACCTCCAGGGACGCGGCTTTCAGACTGCGCTTGACGTAGTCCTGGGCCTCGCTGATCTCCACGCCCTTGCGGCGCTGGCTGTACCAGCTCTGCACCGTGCTGAAGGCGGTCATCACCGGCTCGATCACCGGGTAGGGGATGCACAGGTTCATCATCCCGGAGATCTCGCCCATGCGCACCTCGAAGCTGATCAGGACGACGACCTCGTTGGGGGCCACGATGGGCAGCAGCTGCGGGTTGGACTCGGTCTGGACTATGGCGAAGTCCAGGGCCTTGATGGGCGCCCAGGTCTCGCGGAGGTGAACCAGGATGCGCTCGTTGATGCGCCCGAAGAGTTTGGTCTCGATGTCAGTCATTTCCCGCTCGAGGACCGAGCCGGTGCCGGCGTCGCCGCCCAGCAGCTTGTCCACGAAGGGGAAAACGATGGAGGGGTTGATTTCCAGGACTATCTTGCCTTCCAGCGGCTCGGCGGTGAGCAGGTTGAAGCAGGTGGGATTGGGCAGGCTCATGATGAACTCGGAGTAGGTGAGCTGCTCCACGGTGGTCAGCTTGCAGTCCACAATGGTCCGCAGGTAGCCGGAGAGCGTGGCCGCCAGGTTGCGGGCCATGACCTCGTGATGGGTCTCCAGCGCGCGCATCTGGTCCTTGCTGACGCGCTCGGGACGCTTGAAGTCGTAGACCGAAACCTCGCGGGCCGGGCCCTGCTCGGCCTCGCTGGCCAGGTCCATGCTGACTTCGCTGACCGCGCTGAGCAGGGCGTCGACTTCGTTCTGAGAGAGTACCTCAGGCACGCTTCACCTCTCCTGGCTGTGCCGCCGGATCTCCGGCGGCGGTTCGGGGACCTGGAACTCCCCGGGAGCGCCCATCCCCTCGCCGCGGGCGGCGGCCTCCCAGGCCTGGCGGTCGTTGCCTTGGAGGGCCTTGCGGTCCCGGCGCATGTGCGAGATGCGCTCGAGCCGGGCGGCCAGCTTGGCCCGGGCACGCGCCAGCCGCCCGCGTGCGCTGGCCGCCTCGCGGCGGGCGGGTTCGACCACCGCGAGGTACACCCCGGCGGAGACCAGCACGAACAGGATCCAGTAAATCTCGGGCCTTCCCGATCCGGTTCCCTCGCGCCTGGGCTCGCCCATGGCCTCCCCCATTCGTGGCCGCATCGCGCCTCCACCGGGAGCCATGCTGGCACACTTCTATTATATATCGGCGCGGGAGCCGCTGACGTTAAATACGTCCGATAATATTCGGGCTGACGGGTAGGCGGTCGCCGGGGAGGGGTGCCGCCGGGCGGCCGATGTCCATGCATGGTGCGAGGTGCTGGTGCTCTAAGCGGACCCCTGGCCAGGGCCGTCGCGCGCCCGGGATCCAGTGTCTGGGCCCACTTTGTGCTCGCGGCGATTGATCGTGCTTTCGCCGACATCCGTTTCCCGCGGGCCAGCCGCTTGGCTGGTTGGTCTCGGACGCGGCGGTTCCTGCTGGTTAACCTTTGCGGTCCCCCTCGCGGACAAAACGTCCGTGGCGACACGCCACGCGCCAGGGATGGCGACTACGGCCTGAGCCAGGGATGACGGATATGTTCCCGCGCCTTCCCCCACGCTTTCGACCGCGCGATTCGGGGGTTGATTGGTTTGCGCCCAATGCATATGCCGGCGATGCACCAGCAGCGTCCGCGCGGCGCGGGCGGCGAGGTTTCGGTCGGGGTCGAACGCGAGGTCGGTGAGCTTCCTGATTGCGCGGGCCGCATAGAAGCGCGCGGTTTCAAGACGCGCGGTGCGCCAGCAGCGGTCCCAGGCTCTTGCGTACAGGAACGGCCAGCGCTCGACTTCTTCGTGATGGTAGCCGATCTCCGCGGCTGTCGAGAGCAGGTCTTCCCCCTGCGCGCGGCAGCAGGCCAGCTGGATGATGGGGACGCGCAGCTCTTCGGGCGGGTCACCAACCGACATCACCACAGAGTACACGGAGGACACGGAGTCGCACGGAGGACCATCCAGGTTATCCGCGGCGGTGAACTCGGCTGAATCGGGGCTGTCAATCCGCGACCCAAGCTCGGTCCTCTGCGCTTCCCTCTGTGTACTCTGTGTCCTCTGTGGTAAGTATCTTCGTCTTCGTCTTTCGATGTGCCTGCGATGCACCAGCAGTTCGCGCGCGGCCTTCTCGGCGGCGTGGACGTCTTCGCCTTCCAGGAGCACGTTGAGCGCCTTGAACATCTGGCCTTCGGCCTCCTGAAGCGCGAGCTTCTCGGCGTGCTTGTACAGCGGCTCCCAAATCTCCGGATGGTCAAAGGGCAGCCGGCCGAGGTCGGCCGCGGTGTGCGGAGTCCGCGCGGCGATTGTCTTCCATGAAATGCCCTGGGCGCGCATCCGCGCGGCGTGAATGAGGACCTCAGTGGTCAGAGGTCCGTGGTCAGTGTTCAGCGGCGCCGGCCGGGCCGGCGCGGGCTCCCGGCTGGCGGTGTCCTTTATCACGGAATCCGCTCCCCCCATAATTGGCCACTGGCCACGAATCACTGACAACTGCTATATTATATACCGAACACCCCCGAATGTCAAGCAGATAATACAGAATACTGTGGAGAAAATGCAAATGACTGGCGTAGGGGTGCTTATGTGCGCGAAAAGGCGGGGTTCAGGACGGAAAGCGTTGGTTGAGAGAGCCTGTAAACAGAACTTCCGGTTTGGGGTTGACTCCGGGGCTTCGGCGGGGCATATTTGTAGAGGGGAAACCGTGAGCGGGGGGCGGGAAATCGGGCGAGGTAATTGATGTATCCTGTCCCCGGAGATTCTGGAAGCCGACTACCCGCGCTTCAGCGGGCCGCGCGTGGACTTCGAGGAGATGGGCCGTCTGGCCGCGCGCCTCCTGGACGAGCCCAGGCATCCGTCCCGGCACGTGCGCGTCCCCGCGCCGTGGGTCGAGGCCGGCAGCGTAGCGCCGCCGGGGAAGTAACGTCCGTGCCGTTGGCTGGAGCGGCCCCTGGCAGGGACCATCACGGGGACGAAAAGAGGCGGAAGCGGCGGAGGGACGCACCGTGCCTATGGCACGGGCCGGCCCGGAGCGGCGAGCGACTTTAAGCGAGCCGTCGCCAGGGATGGCGACTGAGGCCTGAGCCACGGATGGCGGATATGTTAAGGCGCTAATCCCCCCACCTCTTGACCCTGCCCGGCGGGGAGGCTGTCCCAGCATCATATGAACGCGTCCGCGCCCCCAACCGACTCCAGACTCGCAACTTCGTTGCGACCCTTGACTTCCCTCCCCGGAGGGCCATACTTGACGGGAGGAATGGGGACAGGGGGCGGCGGGGGCTTGAAAAGAATGGGTAAACTGTCTCCAGATTACCAATGGGGGTTGAGGAATCATGGATCAGCATTACCTGAAATCATCGTTTCGAGAAAAACTAATCGAGCATTTGTTCATCGGTGAGTTGCTTAAGCATTCATGGGTTGACGGTAGCTGTTCGCTCGAATTCGCAAAACCTGAAGTCGATAACCACGGCTATGATCTGATCGCAGAACAGAATGGGATTATTCGTCACATACAATTAAAGGCTTCCCACCTTAAGGCGCGAGTAGCAAGACAGAAGGTGCATCTCGCTTTGTCGAGCAAGCCATCTGGCTGCGTCATCTGGGTATTGTTTGATGAGCAATCGATGGAATTGGGGCCGTTTCTATTCTTCGGTGGCACACCCGGTTCACGACTTCCAAACCTAGACGGCTTTAGGGTGGCTAAGCATACTAAGGCCAACGCAGAAGGGGTGAAAGCTGAGCGCCCAGAAATTCGAGAAGTACCCAAAGGCCAATTCCAAGAATATGAGACGATACGGGAAATTTATGAGTTGCTGTTCAGGAACGCGAAACCACGCTAATTCAGCCGACACAAGACCCGTGCGGCTGATTAGCAATGGTTGCGCTAGAGCATTTTAGCATTGAGTAACTCCGTAGCCGGAGTTTTGTAACCAGCC
>CBDUSI010000076.1:0-22318 GCA_965370045.1 uncultured bacterium
AAGCTGGCCATGATCCGCCTATACTTCAGGCGATTGTCAGACAGGGCCTAGGCGGGTTTTCAGTTTTCGGTTGTCAGTTTTCAGGCCACTGAACACTCGTTGTCTTGGTGCCTTGGCGGTTCATTAGCGTTACGCGCTCTTCGTTAACGCTGTCCCCCGCGCCTGCGGGGAAGAGCGCTCGCCGCGATTCTCCGGGGGAGCATTCTGCCGCGCGCCAGCCGGCGGGGCTGGATGCTGCGCCCGAAGCCCAGCGGCCGGAGCGGGCCGGGCGGGCCAGTCGCCTGGCCCCCGATGGTGATCACCTGGCCGCGGCGGTCCGGGTCGGTCCACTGGCGGACCACGACCTTCTGCGCTTCCTTGAATCCCGGCGCGGGCGAGGCGCCGGGCGCCGCAGCGGCACCATCGGCCCCGCCGGGCTCGCCGGTCCACTGATGGACGGCCGGGCCGGGCTCCGGCTCACGGGGCTTGGGCTTGATGAAGCCCTGGATGGCCTCCTCCGCGCGGCGGACGGCCTCGTCCAGGCGGCCGATGGCCTTGCGGCCGTCGACGTCGAAGGCAAATTCAAGATCTTCTTCCTCTTCGACATCCATGAAGCCCTTGAAGGTCCCGCGGCGGGCGACCATTTCCTTCCCGCTGAGTTCCCGGGGCTGCTCCTCGGGCGACGGGGCCAGGTCGTGGTCGGTGCTCTCGCCGCGCAGCGAGACGTAGAGTTCGCCCAGTGGCTCGGGCTGATAGATAGTAACCAGCTTGCGCCTGGTGGCCTCCAGCACCGCCGCGAAGATGCCCGCGGCGTCGGCCCGATCGGCGGCCCGGGCGACGAAGTCGCTGAAGCGCGCCTTGCCTTCCTCGCGCAGGTGGATAATCAGCTCCTCGATGCGCTCCTCGACGGAGATGTCGTCGTAGATGATGGTCCGGGGCACGTCGGCGAGGATGGCCTTCATCAGCGATTCGAAGCCCGCCAGGAGGTCGAAGACCTCCACCTCGCGCAGCTCCTCCGTGGGATCGGTCGCGGCCTCGTCCTCGATGAGCAGGCCCTGCGCGAACCTCGCCCGCCCGAAGAGCCCGGCGCGCCGGGCGGCCATGACCCCCAGTTCGTCGGCCGCCTGGCGGAAGCGGCGATACTCCAACAGCTGCCTGACCAGGTCCGCGCGGGGGTCCTCCTCCTCCAGGTCCAGGGCCTCGCGTTCCTCGGGGGGGAGCATCTGCCGGCTCTTGATCTCCATGAGCGTGGCGGCCATGAGCAGGAAGTCCGCGGCGGCGTTGATGTCCACCGACTCCAGCCCGGCCAGCTCCGCGAGGTAGCGGCCGAGTATCTGGGCGATGGGGATGTCGTAAATGTCCACCTCCTCATCCTTGATGAGGAAGAGGAGCAGGTCCAGCGGGCCGCGGTAGGACTCGACCCGGACTTCGTAGCCGGTGATGGCGACCATGAGCGAGTATGTTAGTTGCCGAAAGCCGGCGAATCAATGCGAAAAGAAGCGGGCCGGGGAGCGCTCCCCGGCCCGCGTGGCTTTGCCGTATCTCGCGTTTATTCCCTGGCCGTCAGCACTCCCTTTCCGGCCGGGTCGCAGAGCCAGAGGCCCTCGATGTACTTGCCGTCCTTGGTCTTCTTGTCCTTCAGCCTGCCGCTTAAGACCAGCAGATCGCCCCCGGGCGCGATGGCCGCATCGTAAGGCCTTCTGGCCAATGGCAGCTCGACGCGCTTGAAGATACCGGTGGGCACCTCCAGGATGAACAGGCCGAACCACTTGCCCCTGCTTACGCTCCTGTTCTTGCCGACCATCTTCGTAATGGTCCCGGAACCGCTGAAGATGGCGGTGTCGCCGTCCGGGCTGGCGGTGAGGAGCGAGACGCCCAGGTTGATATCCTGAGCTTCATGTTTGGCGGTCCGGGGCGGCTTGAGCTCCAGGAGCACCTTGCCGGTGTCCGCCTTGACCAACTGCATGATCGTTTTGCCTTGGCGGAAGCCGCGGGTGGTCTCCCGCCGCAGGAACAGGTCTTCGCGGCCCATCGGTATGTAGTCGATCTCTCCGTGGATCCCGTGCCTGGTGGGCCCCAGTCTGAGGAAGGAGTTCTTCGCGGGGTTCCAGACGGCCGCTTCGCCCTTGATGATCACGACGCCGCACTTCGGCTCCCACTTGGGGCCGGCGGCCTCGACGATCTCGACGACCAGCTTGCCGCTCTTGAGTTCCGCGATCGGCTTGGGAGACCACAGCCAGGTGGCGTGTGTCTTGGGCGCTCCCGCCTTGAAGTAATCCCCGGAAGAGAAGAGGACCGTTTCCTTGCCGCCGGGCAGCTCAATGGAGCAGAGCTTCTCGTAGCGCCCGAAGAACAGCTTTCTGCCCTTGGCGTTCCAGACCGCGCTGCCGCCTTCGAAGGAGGCCAGTTTCTTGCCCGCGGCGTCGAAGACCACGTAGTCCGGTCCTTTCAGCCTGGCGCCCCTCGGCCCCCGCTCCTTGCGCAGCCCGCAGAGCAGGAACTTGGCGTCCGGCGAGAGGGACATCCCGTGCTGGCCGAACCTCGTGAAAAGTTTCCCGGGGAGCTTCGCGAAGGGGCGCGCCTTGAGCCCCCCGGCCGCGACCTCCACGGACCACAACTGTTCGCGGCCGGCGGCGATGAGACGCTTGCCTCCGGGCATCCAGATCAGATCAATCACCGGACCGCCCTTGTTGAGCGAGACCTTGCTGATCTTGCCGCTGGCCAGTTCCACCACGCCCACGCCGCCCTCGGTGGTCTTCCAGTACCCGCGGCCCTTTTCCCGCTTGAGGACGACGCAGCAGGCCGCGCGCTTCCCGTCGGGGCTCCAGGCGGGATTGTTCGCGCCGGCCAGCACCTGGACCAGCAGCTTGCCCTTCCACTCCGGCTTGATCGTCGGGGGCTTGGCCGCCGTCTTCGGCGCGGGCTTGGCTGGCTTCGGCTCAGCCCTTTCCCCCGCGCCCACCGCGCTCACCGCCAACGGCACGGCCACGGAAACCACCGCTGCCGCGGCGAGGGCCACCCCGATTGTCTTGAGCTTCTCCATGAACATCATCCTCAGTACTCCCTCTGCAATCGCGTTTACGCCTGCGGCCCCGCCGGCCGCCGCCCCAGTGGCGGCGGAGCCGGTCGCGAGTCGCGGAAGGGATGTGAGCAGAGACTCCGGCGCGCCCGGTTGCGCCTTCCCGGTGAGCAGCGCGCCGAAGGCCGCCGCGCCCAGCGAGACGCCGCGCCTGGCCAGCCGCCCGCGCAGCCGCTCGAGGCCGGCTTGCACCCGTCCCGCCACGGTGGTCTTGGCCAGGCCGAACTCCTCGCCGATCTGGGCGTAGCTGCGGCCCGCGAAGTAGTGGCGCACCAGGGGCTCACGCAGCCTCGCGGGGAGCCTGTCCACCTCCGCGTCGAGGTGCGGGCGGACCTCGTCCCAGCTTTCCCCGGCCGGTTCGCTCTTGGCGTTGCGCATGTGAGCGGCCCCCTCCTCGTGCCGGGCGCGGGTGGCGGCGCCGCGGGCGGCCATCTTCGAGGCCCGGATCGCCGCGCCGTGAAGCCAGGAGGCCAGCTTGCCGGGCCGGACCGACTTCGCCTTGCGGGCCAGGGCCAGGAAGACCGCCTGGGCGGCGTCCTCGGCGTCGGGTGGGCCGCCCAGCCTGCGCAGGCAGACCCCGTAGACCAGGTTCGCGTAGCGCCGCGCCAGCCGCTCGAATGCAGCGGCCGAGCCGGTGCGGGCGAACTCTTCCAGGTCCCGGTGATCAGCAGCGGGCATGGTCTCCTCCACGCGCTCGTCCCTTCCGTTCTCTTTACTGCGCGGGAGCGGCGAGCGTACGAGAAGAAACCGCCAAAAAGCGGCGGCTCCAACCCCTTGAACGGCCTGATGTTATCTGGTGGCGGCCACGGGTTCAAGAGCAACCCGGTCCGCCGGACGCGGACGCCGGTTTGTCTCAATGCAGCGCGGACGGAACCGAGGGGCTCAAGGAACCTGACACGTCTCCTCGGCGGCGTAGCTGAGCTTCACTCTGACGATCCGCCGCGCGCAGGAAGCCGAATCGGTGATGTAGAGATAGTCGCCCCCCGCGTGCGCGAACATTGGGTATTCGAAGGGGATCTCCGGACCGGGCAGATTGGCCTTGCCGCCCTTGTCCGTGGCCTGGTCGTAACCGCCGAACGAGAGTATCTCGTTGAAGTTGGCGTCCAGCACGCGCACCTTGAACTGCATGGCGTCGGGCACGATAAGCCGGTCGTAGGCGTCCAGGTCGAAGATGGCGTGAACGCACCAGCAGGCCGAGAAAGTGTAGTCGTAGCGCGGCGGGCTCATCTGGGATATGCGTGGATAAACGCCCTTGAGCCCGCTGGCCGCGTAGGTCAGCTTGGCTCCGTATCCCTGGTAGGCGTTCAGCAGTATCTCGCCGGGTTTCGCGGCACCGCCCTTTGCCATTCTCCGTATCTCCCCCCCCTCGGGGCCGAACTTGTAGACTGCGCCGTAACCCTCTCCGTAGGCGTCCTCGACTGCCTCGCTGTGGCCGCCCCGCTTGGTGGTGCCCTTGGCCCGCAGCCTCTTGGCGAAGGCCTCTATCTCCGGCGGGTAGGACTTCCCCGCCAATTTGAGACCGTCCGCCACGTATATGTTGCCGCGACTGTCTACCCTCACACTGGTGGGCGCCTGCAGTCCCGTGACCACGTCCTTGCGCTTGACCTTGCCGTCCGGGCCCAGAACGCTGATGCCCGCGCGGAAGGGTTTCTTGCTCTTGTCGGTGTCGCCGGTCATGGCCCAGACGTCTCCCGAGTACCGTGCGCAGAAACTGCTGCGCCGGTCGTAAAAGCGCCAGTTGCTGAAGGCCTCGCTCACCGCGCCCGTCCCGGAGAAGGGCGCCTTCTCTCCCGCGATGGTCTTCCGCGCAATCTCCTTGCCCAGGTACTTCCCGCAATAGAAGAACCCGTTCTTGCCGACCACTCCGACCTGGGTCAACCTGGCGGGCTTGATCTCTCCGCTGACCGCGTCCACCACCCGAGAGCCCAGGGCCCGACCGTGCGACACGGTCCTGCTCAAGTACCGGAAGTAGAAGTTGCCGTCAGCGTCGGTGCCCTGCGGGTAGGGAAGTCCGACATCCTTTCGCTTCTCGAACGGCTGACCGAAGGCGCTTTCGGCCAGCGAGTCCCCGCGGTCTTCCACCCGCAACAGGCGGAAGCGAGCGTACATTCCGGGCGAACCCAGGTACAGGACGGGCTTCTCTGCATATCGATCCAGGGTCATCACCGGGTGGTAGTGCTTGCCCTTGGTGTTGGTGACGCCACCGTACTTGGTCAGGTCCAGTTCCGCCAGAATCTTGTTATTCTTGAACCCCGCTATCTTGACAAGTTTGTAGGTCTTCCCGCCCGGCATCGAGATCACGTAGACCGTCCCGGACTTGGGGTGCACCGAAAGCACCGAAGGCCCCTTGACCGGAATCTGGCCCAGGTACTTCCCGTCGGGGTCGAGCACCACGATACGATCATTTCCGAAGTCGGATACGTAAACCCGGCCCTTCCCGTCGACGCCGATCCCGCGCGGGTCACTTAGTCCATGCTTGCCGCTCAAGGTCTTCTCCGGCTTTCCGAAGATGACTTTTCGCTCATCGTCCACGCCCAGGCCGACGCGGTAGACAACGTTGCGAGGCTTCGTGGAGTGCCGGCTGTTGCCGCCGATGCCGCACACGTAGGCGCTCTTGTTATCGGGCGAAAGCGCCACGTGCAGGTATCCGGCCCAGCAGCCCTTCTCGATGATCGGGCCGTTGACCCTCTCCCGCGGTATTGTCCCGTCGGTGTTCATCACCAGCAGACCGCGCGGACCGAAGCCGTAGAGCTCCACGGCCCACCCGCTGGCGAAGACCAGCTTCCCGTCAGTGGTCGCCGCCATGGTTTGACGATTGACGGCCCGCATCCCGGGCAGGTAGCTGGGACAGGCGCGATCATAGATCCTGGGGCTGACCCGGCCCTTGGTCACATCGAGAAAATCAACGCCGCGCATCTTCTTGGGGTCGACCCCGGCCGGGTATGGATAGATGGTCCCCGCGTACTTTCCGTCCGGAGTCAGTGCGAAGATGCGGTTCTCGGAGCGTCCCGCCCCCGGGGCCATGGTGTCAACGGTTATGACGTAGAGCTTGCGATCCGGCCCAACGGCCAGGCCGTTGACCGAGGACAGATTGAATGGGGGCGAGTCCTTCCAGCCGATGAAGCGGTCGAAACCGGCCTTCAGTCCCAGCCGCACGCGGGCCTTGAATGGCCCGCCTTTGGCCGGCCGGCCGGCGTCGTCCTTCCCGTCCCAGGAAACCGACTGGACCAGCCCCGGCTTGAACGGGGGAGGCGGGGGCTTCTTGGCGCCCAGCGCCGCCCCGCCCAGGCGGCGTATGACCTTGCCCTTGGCGTCGAGAACGTCAACGGCGACGTCGGTTGGCGCCGCCACGGAAAAGGAGATGCTCACTTTTCCGCCGGCCTTGGTGGCGGTCGGTTTCTTCGCGAAGCCGGGCTCGCCGGCCCGGGCGACCCCGCCCGTCAATAACAGCGTCAGAAGCAGCGTCAGAAGCGTTGCCAGATGTTTCATGATTGAATCTCCTGCGGGCGGCTACTTGCCGAGCTTCTTGCTGACCTCTGCGGCCAGCTCGTAGAGCTTCACGGACTTTTCCCGCCATCCGGAACTGGCGAATTGCAGCGGGTGGTATCGCGCGGGCAGGTACGAGTGCGTGAACGCCTGGATGCCCGCCCAGGTACGCTCGTCCAACAACTCCTGGCACTCTTTGGCCAGCTCATCTCCCAGCTTGGCCCGCTTCCCGGCATCGAGCAGCGCCTTCTCGATGAAGATGCGCGCCTCGGTTTCCTGGGCGCCCTCCAGCATCATCTGGTAGCGACCGGTAGCCACCGGACCGCCCTTCGCGGGAGCCAGAATGTAGGCGGTCGAGTTTCGGAAATTGCCGCCGTGCCAGTAGGCGGTTTCGGGAATGCTCGCGAAGTGAAAAGTCTGCCGCCAGTCACGGGTCTTGAATGCCGGCCAGAAGTCCGCCGCGCAACGCCCCACGCCCCGAAGCCCCTGCCCGCGCCCGTTGGTCACGGCCACTTCGGTGGCCAGGCGATAGGTGCTCAGCGGCGCCGTCACCATCAGCCCGGGCCCGTATACGGCGCTCCCGGGACGCGGGAAGACAACTATGCTGCGTGGATTCTTCCAACCGTACACGCGCTTCACTTCCGGATCCGGCGCTCGCCTAAGCCCCCATACGATTGAACGATGCCCTACCGGCTGTCCGCGCACGTGCTTGAAGTCCGAGTGCGAAGCGCTGATCCAATGAGCGTAGGGAGCCACCGCCTTGAGGTCCTCGACGGCTTCCTTGCCCGGCTGCCGATCTCCGGTCATGCCCATCATGAAGGACTTCTCCAGGCCGCGCTTCTTGAGCACCTCGCGCATGCCATCGAGCACCGGTTTCCAGAACTTCCTGCTCTCCGGCGTGCCCCACTTCGGGCTTCTGGCAATGGAGAGCTTCCCGCTCGCCGGGTCCTTGACGGTGAAGGGCGTGCCCTTCACGTCGCTGTAGTGCTTCCTGCCGTAGTAGGCCGCGCCGGTGTCAATATCCCAACAGTAGACTCCGACCACCGGCACCTTGCCCATGTGCTTGACCGCCAGGTCGAGATACTTCTCGGCCGTCGAGAAGTCGTGCTTCCACCCGCCGTCAGCCCCTTTGATCCAGTGGACCATGCCGTGCGGATTGCCCAGGTAGGTGCGCGCCCGGACAGGAACGTAGACGATCTTGTCGCCGAGCCCTCCCAGGAGCTGAAATGACTTCTCGATCAGCTTCCAGTGCTCCTTCGACCACATCTTCACCTTGTAGCGCGCCGCCAGCGACTCCGGCGACTGGATCATCCCGATGTGCGCGACGAAGTCCTTTGGGTCCGGAAGACGAAAGTCCGCAACGGTCAGGGGCACGGGAACCTTCCGGGTCTCGACGCCCGAGGCGGAGATCTCCAACTGGCCTGAATACCGACCCGGCTTGGCGTCACCCGGCACGCGAACCGTAACCCAGATCGGCTGCACGGCCAGCGCCTCCGGTTCGCTGCCCTTTGCGCCGATCTTCAGATCAACGTCCGACCGTATCCTCATTTCCCTCCCGTTGGGTGCTTCAGCCACCAGACCGTCAAAGCGCACCGGTCTCTGGCGACTGAACTTGATGATGTCGGGAATGGCGTAGCGCACGTGAATCGCCGCCGGCGGGATCGCGCTGCCACCCGGCCCCTTGAGCGCGGCCAAGCTGGCCTTGAGCCCGCGGAGGGCCTTGTCCGATCCCGCCACGACGCTGGCCGAGAACGAACCGTTGCGAACGCCGAAGATCCGCAAGGCACGGACCTCTTCATGAGGATCCGCGAAATCGTCGACGTAAACGCTCTGAACCAGCGATTGGTTCCACAAACGGAATCCGGGCGGCGGAGCCAGGTTGGGGACCGCGGTTCCGGGGCCCTGGGCAGACAGACTGATGTCCTGGAGCGCGAGCTTGGTCCAGAGGGAGTAGTGAAAGGACCCCTTCCTCCTGGCCTCGAGCTGTACCTGTTCTATCGGCGAACGGTGCAGCTCAATCGCAAGAACGTTGGTTCCTTTCCGCAGAACAGCCGCCGGGATCCTGATGCTCTCGGCCTTGCGATCTCGCATCTTGAGCAGGTGCGGGTACTTCAGCGGTGTGCCGAACTTGTTTCGGAGCAGTCCACCCTTGTCGTCCAGGTACGCTGCTTTCGGATATGACTCCGCCGCGGTATCGAGGTCGGTTTTGCCCTTGGGCATATGGGCGCGCGCGACCTCGGTTCCGTTTACGTAAACCACGACTCCTCCACGATACGCTACCTTCAACTTCATGTCGGCGGGGGTCTTGACCGTGAACTTCCCGCGCAGACAACACGCCGAGAGAAACCAGGGAGGAAGCTCCAGCGGAAGCTTGACCCGCGGCCACGAACCGTCATCGAAGCCCGGCTGCTTCCACTTCGCGTTCGGATAGGCTGAATGCCGCGCCTTGCATGTCGCTTTCTTCTTTTTGAACTGCGACCATGCGTGCTGTGGCGACCCTGGCCCGAACGGCACGTCGACCATCTTCCCGGAATCGAGACG
This sequence comes from uncultured bacterium, assembly GCA_965370045.1. GTDB lineage: Bacteria > Planctomycetota > SZUA-567 > JAKLDR01 > JAKLDR01 > CAZONU01. Next base: position 9,086 of record CBDUSI010000076.1, read on the forward strand.
CACTCGCGGAGTGCGCCAGATCACGTGACAGCGCCAGGTGCTTCTCGCGTCGAGAATCACGCTCTCGCCCGCCCGGGCCGGCCACACCGCCGCAATCACCGTGCAGGCGCCCAGCAGCAGCGACATTCTCATCCCGCTTCCCCTCTCAACGCTCAGGCCCGGTCCTTGCCGCCGACCGGGCGCAGCGGAATCAGCGTGCGCGCGGGCGGCTGCATGGGATCATCGAGCAGGCTTTCCAGGCGTTCCAGGGCCCGCCGGGCGAGATCGCCAACATCCCAGGCCACGCCGTCCGGGACCGCCAGGCCCGGGAATCGAGCGCGCCAGCCATCCCGCGCCTCCGGCGTCGCCCCCCACCACACGCACAGCTCCATTTTCAAGCCCGCCCCCCGCAAGGCCTCGCCCACATCGGTCAGGACCTCCGACCAAAGGACAACCGCGGCCGTCGGGGCTTCCGAGCCGCGGGCCAGCTCGACGAGGGCCCGGCCCGGCGACGCGGCGGCGGGCGAGGTGATCAGCCACTCGCTCCGCGGACTCAGCCCGGCCTCGCTCATGGCCGCCAGGTAGCCCCCCAGGCGCTCGCGGTAGTGTACCATCTTGAGTTCCGGGAAAGGGTTGAGGAGAACGCAGGCGACTCGCTGGTGGCCCGCGGCGATGAGCTGGGAGGTAGCCAGATAGGCGCCGCCGAAGTTGTCCTGGGTGACCGACTCGACTCCCGGGTCCGCCGCGTCAATGAGCACCACCGGTACGCCGCGCTGCCTCAGGGCCATGGCCAGTTGCGGATCGTCGCAGTCCACGATCGCGCCGGCGGCCCCGCGCTCCAGCATGTGGCGCGCGAGCGCTGCCGGATCTCCCTCGTCGCGCCCCAACAAGAGGATGTCCTTGTTCCCCGTCCTGGCGGCCGCCTGCAGGCCGCTGAGGACCGTGGCCTGGAAAGCCGTCCACTCGCGCGCATCGCCCGCCTTGGTGCACACCAGCGCAATGAGCTTGCTCCCGGACCTGGCGGCGGCAGGTGCCAGGTGGTAGCCCTGCCGCGGCCTGCTGGCCAGGTACCCTTCGGCGGTCAGTTTTCTCAGGGCTCGGCGAACGGTAGTCCGGCTGACACCGTGGACCTCGGCCAGCGTCCGCTCGGATAACACCGCCCTGCCTCCACCGGCCGGCACCCTGGCCAACGCCGCGCGGATCTCCTCCGCGAGCTGGTCAGTAAGAGTCGAGGACCGGAGTACGTCTCCTGGCATTACCGTGGTCTCCTTCTGGATATAGATACACCACGGATCAGTGGTTGACAAGAGCTTTTCCGAGAAAAAGGTGATTGGGGCGCCGGCACGGCCTGGGCGTATCGCCCACTAACAGGGGACATACGAACGATATGCCGACTATTGCGTCCGGCGGGAACGCGGTGCTAACATCGAGCATCCGCATTGCGTGGTTACAGGCTGGTACTATTCGCGGTTGCGGGGAACCGGGCCATCCACTTGACTTCCTGGCCGTAACGGCGTCGAGGTTGCCGCTCAGGCGCCCCAGTAACCCACGGCCTTCTTGACCTCGCGCATGGTTTCGGAGGCCACCCGGCGGGCCCGCTCGGTGCCCTCGGTGATAATGCGTTCGAGTCCGGCCCCATCGGCGAGCAGCTCTGAGCGTTTCTTCCTGATGGGGTCGAGGAAGGCGTTGAGCACCGCGGCCAGGCCCTTCTTGCAGTCGGTGCAGCCCCACTGGGCGTTGCGGCACTTGTCGGCGACGTCGGCGGCCTGCTCCGGGGCGAAAGTCTTGTAGTAATCGCAGACGTTGCACTCATCGGGGTGGCCAGGGTCGCTCTTCCTGATGCGTGTCGGGTCGGTGTACATGGTGGAGACCTTCTTGGCCACGTCCTCGGCGGGATCGGCCAGGAAGATGCAGTTGCCGTACGATTTCGACATCTTGCGGCGGTCCAGGCCCAGGAGTCGCGGGGTCTCGGTGAGCTTGGCCTGCGGCTCGGGGAAGATCTCGCCGAAGAGGCGGTTGAAGCGCCGGACGATCTCGCGGGTCAGCTCCAGGTGAGGTATCTGGTCCTCGCCGACCGGGACGTACGTGGCCTTGTACATGATGATGTCCGAGCACTGCAGCACGGGATAGCCCAGGAAGGCGTAGTTGCGGACGTCCTTGCCGCCCTTCTCCAGCTCGACGAGCTGCTCCTTGTAGGTGGGGCAGCGCTCCAGCCAGCCCAGGGGGGTGATGCAGCTCAGCATCACGTGCAGCTCGGCGTGTTGGGGCAGGTGCGACTGGACGAAAATGGTGGAGACGTCGGGGTCCACCCCGTAGGCGATCCAGTCGGCCACGTTGCTGAGGGTGGAGGCGCGGATGACCTCGGGGTGCTCGGCCTCGCTCATCAGCGCGTGGTGGTCGGCCACGAAGTAGAAGCAGTCGAACTCCTCCTGGAGCGCGGTCCAGTTGCGCAGCGCGCCGACAACGTGGCCCAGGTGCAGATCGCCAGTGGGCCTCATGCCCGAGAGGATGCGTCCTTTGCTGGCCATGGTCTGCTCCGTCACAGCTTGAGAAGTGCCATGGGGTTCATGGGGGTATCGGGGCTGATGCCCATGAGCGCCAGGAAGAGCTTCACGACGGTATGGATGGCGGTGAAGATGAGCCCGCCGGTGAAGGGGAATACCAGCAGGAGGATCAGCAGCATGAAGCCCAGGTGGCGCAGCTTCCCGTAGGCCTCGGCCAGCGCGCGGGGCAGCAGCGCCTCGAGGACGTGCGAGCCGTCCAGCGGAGGTATTGGCAACAGATTAAAGGCGGCCAGGAACACGTTGATCATCATGCAGCAGGAGAAGAACACCGCGGTGGCCGTAATATCCCCGCCGGCCGCCAGGCGCGAGAGAGTCAGGCCCAGCCCGAAGAGCACGGCCAGGAGCAGGTTGGTCAGGGGCCCCGCCGCCGCGACCAGGATGGTGCCGACTTTTATGTTCTTGTAGTTGTAAGGGTTGACCGGCACCGGCTTGGCACCGCCGAAGACGAACCCGCTGCCAATGAAGAGCATGAGGGGCATGATTATCGACATGAAGGGGTCGATGTGTTTGATGGGATTGAGGGTCAGCCGCCCCTCGCGATAGGCGGTGGGGTCGCCCAGCCGGAAGGCAACCCAGCCGTGGGCGATCTCGTGGAGCACAATCGAGAACAGGAACACCACCCAGTAGAGGATGAAGAAGATCAGCCCCAGAGTGCTTTCCACCGGTCCTCCTGACCGAAATGACGAGTCCCGAGGATGATAGCCCCCCGAGGGCCAAAGTCAACCGGAGCGACATCCCCGGCGGCGTCCACTCCCGGGGCGCCGGCCCCAAGGAGGGCGAAGCGTTTGTTTCTTTCCAGGCCCGGGCGGGCGCGCTAGAATGGCCCTGGTGACGGAGATGGACTTCGAACCCATATCCTTCGTTCGCGACCTCCTGCGAAGCCCGCTGGCCGCGCCGCCTGGAGGGCGGGGGTTCCTCCGCCGGATCAAGGCCTGGCACGTCGCCGCGGTGATCTACACCCCGGTGGTGACCGCCTGCGTGCTCTTCCGGGCCGACGACGGGTTCCTGGACGTGATCAGCGCCTACTCCGGCTTCAGCTACGCCCTGGCCGCGCCGCTGCTGATGATCTTCCCCATCGCCCTGGCGGCGAGCGCCTGGAGCCGGGAGAAGCAACTGGGCACGGCCGAGGCGCTGGTGCTCGCCCCCGCGGCGCGCTCGCGGCTGGTGTGGGGACGCTGGCTGCACCTGACACTTCCCTGGGCAAAGGTTCTTCTGCTGATGCTCCCGCTCTACCTGTTGGTGGCCAGCAACCTCTTCTTTGCCCGCCGCCCCTGGCCGGGGCCCACGGCGGCCTTCACCAGCAAGCTCCTGCAGGGCCTGCGCTTGGTCTACTGGGGGCAGGGAGCGGTTATGAGTTGGAGTTCGGGACGCTTCGCAATCCTGGGATGCCGTGCGGTCAACGATCTGTCGATTCTGCTCTTCGCCGTCTCGGCGGCCTTCTGGCTCTCGGCCAGGTGCCGGACGCCGGCCCGCTCATACGCGCTCAGCCTCGCGCTGATACCGCTGCTGCTGATGACCGTCCTCGGCCAAGACATCTGGATGCTGTTAGCCCAAAGGGCCTACTTTGCTCTGGCGCCGGAACCGGACTTTCGCGGTCTCTTCGATACGGGAGACTTCGACTTCTACCGGAAGCGCCTGGCGACTGCGGCGATGGTCGCGTCCGTCTTCGGGGCGCTGATCATGGCCGTTCGATTCCTGCTGGCCTGGCTGGCGGTGCGCTCGGTGGTCCTCAACTTCGACCGGTTTCTCCTGGGTGAACCGGCCCGCGACAAACCGGCCTGAGCCCCTGCAACTCCACCCTTTGCCGGGCCGATTTACGCTTGATTCCGACCTCCGGGCGGGTAACATGCGAATCCCTGTGGAATTCCGAGGACTTGGCGGGGGGAGCACCAGAGATGTCCAGAGTTTGCGAGGCCTGCGGCAAGCGGCCCACCAGCGGAGTGCGCTACAAGCGCCGCGGCCTGGCCAAGGCCAAGGGCGGCGTCGGCCAGAAGGTGGTCGGCAAGACCCTGCGCACCTTCGCGCCCAACATCCAGAAGGTCCGGGTGCGCGCGGCAAACGGTACCGTTCGGCGGATGAGGCTTTGCGCCCGCTGCCTGAAGAGCAACAAGTTCGCGAAGCCGTAAACTCCGAAGCCCGGAGTCCGCGGCGCGCCGCGAGGCTGCCCCTCCCCGTCGCCGGGAGGGATATGGCCGCCGGACCCGATTCACGGTGAGCGATGCGCCTGCCCCTTGAACTTATCATTGTTATCTTCATAGCCAGGCGCTACGCGCTTGAGTCCGGGAAGCCGCCGGAGAACGCGCTGCTCTGGGCGACGGGCGCGATTATCATCGGCTGCGTGTTCCTCTATCTGATATCCCTGGCCGGCTCGGCCTGGAGCGTCCGCCGGCTGCGCAAGCACCCCGCCGAGCGCATCCGGATTTACGACGCGCACTCCCGCCTGCTGGTCGCCGAGCAGATCCTGCTGGTCGCCGCGTATCTGGCCCTGGCCGAGCGCACCGGCTGGCCGGCCCTGGTGGTCGACGAGCAGGGCCTCAACGCGGGCATGACCGTGATCGGCGACGATCTCTTGCAGATATCGCCCTTCATGCTGGGCAGCCTGGCCATCTGGCTGGCCAACTACCCGGCCAGCCGCGCGCTTTCGCCCGCCCGCTGGAGCCTGGGGGAATACCTGCGCGGCCAGGCCCGGGGCATGGTCTTCCTGCTGGGCCCCTGGATGTTGATGATCGCGGCCTACGACTCGCACATCTACTGGCCGGAGGACGTGGCGGCGCTGATCGAGAACAACGCCGCCGTGCAGCTGGGCGCCTACCTCGCGATGCTGCTGGCGATAATGGTATTCTTCCCCTTCTACATGATACACCTCTGGCCCTGCCGGCGCCTGCCGGACGGCGCGGTGCGCGGACGCCTGGAGGCGCTCCTGGCCCGCGCCAGGGTCCGCTGCCGGGAGCTGATGGTCTGGCGCACCGGCCGGGGCCGGATCGCCAACGCCGCGGTGATGGGCATGGTGCCCTGGACGCGCTACATCGCCTTCACCGACGCGCTGCTCGAGGACCTGGACGAGAGCGAGGTGGAGGCCGTGCTGGCCCACGAGCTGGGCCACGTGCGTCACCACCACATGGGCTTCTACCTGATGTTCGCCGTGGCCTTCGTGCTCTTCGCCGGGCTGGTCTTCAGCCTGCTGCCCAGGGAGTTGCAGACCGAGAACTACAGCTGGTTGATGGGCATGTTGTGGGTCGTCCTGGTGGTCTTCTACTGGCGGGTGGTCTTCGGCTTCCTCTCGCGGCGCTTCGAGCGCCAGGCCGACGTGGCCTCGTGCGAGTTGGTCGGCAGCCCCCGGCCGCTGATGAGCGCGCTGGAGAAGCTGGCCCGGGCCTCGGGCGGCAGCCGCACGGCCGGCAACTGGCGGCATTACAGCGTGGCCCAGCGGGTGGCGTACCTGGCCCGCTTCGGCTTCGACGGCGAGGCCCTCAAGGAGTACCACAGCTACGTGCGCCTGGTCAAGGGCGCGGCCGTGGTCATGGTCGTCCTGTTGGCCGTCACCCTGGCTCAGAAGGGCGAGATATCGCTTTCCCAAGGGCCGGAAGCCACCGAGAGGAAGCTGCTCAAGCACCTGGAGCAGCACCCGCACGAGTACGAGAAATGGGCGCAGCTGGGGCGGGTACAACAGATGAAGCTGAAGAAGTATTCCCAAGCCTGGAAATCTTTTTCCGAGGCGGCGAAGACCAGTTTCTACCCCGACGGCCACCTGGGCCTGGCGATGCTGAGCATGGAGCGGAGGTCGAAGTTCTTCAACCCGAAAAGGGCGGTGGAGTTCGCCGAGGAAGCCGTCCGCCGCTGCGAGAAGTCCGAGTACCGCAAGCAGCTGGTGATTGCCCTCAGGGTGCGCGCCGAGGCCGCCTTCCTGGCCATGGATTACTCCCTGGCGGTGAGCTCGCTGCGCGAGGCCCTGAGCCGCGAACCGAACAACAAGGAATTACGCGCACGCCTCAAGGTCGTCCGCGCCGCCGACGAACGCGCCGGTGAGCAGGCCAAGCCCCTGAAAGGAAGCCGCCAGAGTGAAACCTCCTCCGACTGACCACCCGCTGAGCCTGCTGCACATCTGTCACTCCTGCTTCCTGCTGGCCAGCGCCGGCGGGACCAGGCTGCTGATCGACCCCTATTTCGGCGGCGACTTCCGCTGGAAGGGGCACGACGAGAAGCACGTCGCGCCGGAGCCCGCGCTACGCCCCGAACAGATCGAAGGCCTCGACGGCGTCGTGATCACCCACGACCACCCCGACCACTGCCAGCCCGACGCGCTCTACTCGATAATGAGCGGCAATAGCTGCGGGCTGTGGGGGCCCGCGGGCATCTACCGCCGGGCGGTGGAGGTGGGCATCGACAACCGCCGGGTAACCAAGCTGGAGGTCTTCGGGCGCATCACGATCGGGGACATCGAGATCCTGGCCCTGCCCAACAAGGGCAGCGAGGACGCCAAGCCCTGCCAGCGCATGAGCTTTCTATTCCGGTCGGGCGAGACCAGCGTATTCCACGGCGGCGACAGCCACGGGCCCAGCCCGGCCTGGGCGGGCCACGTCGAGGGCGTGGGCCTGGCGCTGCTCTGGCCCAACCACGTGGACCGCGCGGTCTCCTTCATCAAGCCGGATTCCGTGGCCCTGACCCACTGCGACAGCTTCGAGCCCGGCGATTTCCTCTGCGGCTACGACGCCGAGGATATCCGCGCGCGGCTCAGAAAGCGCTCGCGGGGCGCCAAGGTGCTGGCCCCCGCCTTCGGCGAGTGGTTCTGGCCCGAGCGCCTGCCCGAGGACGAGCTGCGCCGCCTGCGCGACAAGCCTCGCGGCCGGCGCCGCAACAAGGGCCGCCGTGACCGGAGGGGCGACGAAAAGAAGGCCGGCTCTCCGAACGCTGGGCCGGCGGGCGCGAAGGAAGCGAAACCGCAGCCAGAGTCGCCAACACCGCCGCCCGAGGCCGGACCTCCGGCCGCGCCGGCCGAGCCGCAACAGCAGTCCCCGCCAACGCCGGAGGCCGCACCTCCGACCGGGCAGCAGTCCCCGCCACCACCCCCCGAGACGCCTCCCGCCTCCACCGACGGGGGCGGCGTTGATCTTCCACGAAGGGAGCCGGACACGAAATGAGCGAGTCAAGAGAGCGCGTCTTCGACGTCATGGAGCACGGCGCCGCCGGTGACGGGAAGGCCAAGGACACCCTCGCCATCCAAAAGGCAATCGACGCCTGCGCGGCAGCCGGCGGCGGCCGGGTCTACTGCCCGCCGGGCACCTACCTGAGCGGCTCGCTGGTTCTCAAGAGCAACGTGGAGCTGCACGTGGAGGCCGGCGCGACGGTCCTGGGCAGCCCTGACCTGGAAGACTACCACGTGCCCGAGGGCATAGACCTCAAGGTCAAGACCCAGGCCGTCTTCGCGGTTCACTTGATTTGCGCGCAGGGCGAGCGCAACGTGGCCCTTACCGGACGCGGCGCGATCGACGGCAACGGGCGGGCCTTCTTCCCGGGGCCCAAGGAGCCCGGCAGCACCTCCAAGCCGGTCAAGGACCGGCGGCCCGGCCACATGCTGGCCTTCAAGGGCTGCCAGGACGTGCTGATCAGCGACCTGCACCTGCTCGACTCCCCGTGTTACTCGGTCTGGCCGCTGTGCTGTGAGCGGGTGACGATCCGCGGGGTGACCATCCTCAACGATCGGGAAGGCCCCAACACCGACGGCATCGACCCGGACTCCTGCCGCGACGTGGTCATCAGCGACTGCATCATTCACGCCGGCGACGATTGCATCGCGATCAAGAGCGACGCGGGCCGGCTGGACTCCGACCGCCCCTGCGAGAACATCACGGTCACCAACTGCGTCTTCTCGACGCCCTGCTGCGGCGTGCGCATCGGCTACGAGGGCGACGCGCCCATCCGCAACGTGTGCATCTCCAACATCGTGATGCGCGACACGCGCACGGGCATCAACATGCTGGTGCCCCGCGACACGGAGAACGGCATCGAGCACGGCCCGGCCATCGAGAACGTCACTTTCAGCAACATCGTCATGGACACGCAGGTACCCTTCTTCCTGTGGGTCGGCGACGACGCGGCCGCGCCGGGAGGCATCAGGGACATCAGCTTCTCGAACATCCGGGCCACCGCCGAGCGCGGCTGCTTCTTCGGGGGCAGCCGCTCGATTCCGATGGAGCGGGTGAGCATCGACGGCCTGGACCTGGTCGTCCGCGGCGAGATGGACGACGAGTTCGGCCGGGAGGTCCCCGACCCCTATCGGGCCTGGGGCTTCCTGACCAGGAAGGGTCCCAACTGCAAGCGGGGCATTCCCCACGCGCTCTACTTCCGCGACGCGCGGGAGGTGTCCCTGCGCGACGTGCGCGTCCGGTGGGGCGAGGTCTCGGGCGAGTGGCGGAGCGCGGTGCGCTGCGAGGGCGTGGAGGCGCTGGATGTCAGCGGGCTGGTCGCCCGCGGCGCGCCGGGCCCGGTCGGCGCTCCGGCGGTGCACCTCTCCGGAGTGAAGGGCGCGTTCCTGCGCGGCTGCCGGGCCGAGCCGGGGACGGGCGCCTTCCTCACCGCCGACGGCGGCACGGAGAACGTTTCGGCGCTGAGTTGCGAGCTCTCCGCGGCGGAACGGGCCTTTGACGTCCCCCAGGGCGCGCTCTTCGAGTCGGGCAATTGTCTCTAGGCGCTCCATTTTTCAACGGCCTGCCGAGCTTGCGCTGGCCGCTCCGGGCAGGTTAGAATCGGTGCGCGGCCATCTGCGCGAGGAGAACGCTTCATGACCCTGCCGGTACCCCCCTACCCCGCCGAGGCCCTCCGCCGGGAGTGCCGCGAGGTGGCCCCCGAGGAGTTCGGTCCCGAGATCGAGCATCTCGTCGCGGAGATGATCGAGACCATGTACGAGCGCGAGGGCGTTGGCCTGGCCGCCCCCCAGGTCGGCAGAGACCTCCGGGTTATAGTCTACGACGTCTCCGCCGAGCGCGACGATCCCCATTCACTGATCAACCCGCGCATAGTCGAGAAGACCGGCAGTGAGACCGGCGAGGAGGGCTGCCTCTCGGTGCCCGGGCTGCGCGGCAAGGTGCGGCGCGCGACCCGGGTGGTGGTCGAGGGCCAGGACCTGGAAGGCCAGCCGGTGAGCCTGGAGGCCGATTGCCTGGCCGCGCGCATGTTCCAGCACGAGTGCGACCACCTCGACGGGGTGCTCTTCTGCGACCGGCTGAGCGCCGCCAAGCGGCTGCTGGTCCGCCGGCACCTCAAGAGGCTGGAGAACGAAGCCCTGGAAGGGCTGTGACCAGTGACCAGTGGCCAGTGGCCAGTGATCAGAGTTCAGCGAGAGGTCGCCTGTGGCCGGAACGCGGATAGGAATGTCAGTCTGAAGCCGTAAGTTCAGGGAGCGAACGTGATGGGTCATGAGTCCGACGAAGTCTGAGCGGTGGCGGCCGATGACAACAAACAGCTGCTGGCCACTGGCCACCGGCCACTGAGCACTGAACCATGCGCATTCTCTTTTTCGGGACCCCCGACTACGCGCTGGCCAGCCTGGAGCGCCTGGCCGCCGAGCACGACGTCCTGGGCGTGGTGGCCCAGCCAGACCGGCCCGCCGGCCGCCGGCGCGGGCCGGTCCCTCCGCCGACCGCCAGGTTCGCCCGCGAGCGGGGCCTGCGCCTGCTTCAACCGGAGAAGCCGGGTTCCGGGGAGTTCGTCGCTGAGATATCCAGCCTCGGCGCCGAGCTCGGCGTCTGCGTGGCCTACGGGCACATCCTCACCGAACGGGTGATAGACCTGCCCGCGCACGGCACGCTCAACGCCCACGGGTCGCTGCTGCCTCGCTATCGCGGCGCGGCGCCGGTGCAGCGCGCGGTACTCGCCGGCGAAACGGAAACCGGGGTCAGTGTCCAGAAGATGGTCCCGGCCATGGACGCCGGCCCGGTGCTGCTCGCCGAGCGCGTCCCCATCGGCCCGGAAGAAACCTCCGGCGAGCTTCTCGGGCGCCTGTCAACGCTTTCGGCCGAGTGTCTCTCTCGCGCGGTGAAGCTCGTCGAGGCGGGGAAGGCGGAGTACCTCGAGCAGGACGAGTGCCAAGCCACGTCCGCGCCCAAGCTCACCAAGGAAGAAGGCCGCGCCGACTGGACCCGGGACGCCGAGCACCTGGCCCGCGCGGCCCGCGCTTTCAATCCCTGGCCGACCCTTTGCGCCAGACTGCCCGACGGCAAGCTGCTCAAGATCCTGACCGCGAGGGAGGAGAGCGGTTCCGGCGGGTCCGGGACGGTGCTGGCCGCGGCGGGCGAGGATTTCCTGATCGCCTGCGGCGCCGGCGCGCTGCGCCTGCTGACCGTTCAGGCCGAGGGCAAGCGGCCCATGACCGCCGCCGACTTCCTGCGCGGGGCGCGGCTGACCGCCGGCGACCGGCTGAGGTGAGGCAAGTCGCCCGATTAAGAGAGTTGTGTCCCGTTATTGATATTATCGCTTGAACTTATTGAGATATTCAAGTGTTTAACTTGAATTCTTTAATCTCCGTGCTACAATTCCGCTCCTGAAAGGAGTTGGATTTGGCCCGGAAACCCGCACCGATAGCTACCTGTCCGGCGTGCAGCGGCCGGCTCGCGGTCGAGCGCATGAGGTGTCCAGGCTGCGGCCTGGCGGTGGAGGGCGACTTCACGACCTCGCGCCTGGGCCTGCTGCCGCTGGAGCAGCAGCGCTTCGTGGAGGTCTTCCTGGCCGCGCGCGGCAACATCCGCGAGGTGGAGCGGATTCTGGGGGTCAGCTACCCCACGGTGAGAAAGCGACTGGAGGCGGTCCTGGCCTCACTGGGCACCGAGGCCGTGGAGCTGGCCGAGAGCGCCGGCCGCCGCGAGGAGATACTGGCCAGGATTGAGAAGGGTGAGCTCTCCGCCAAGGAGGGCGCGCGGCTCTTGAGGGAGATGTAAGAGATGAACGAGGAAATCCTGCGTATCCAGAAGATGGTCGCCGAGGGCAAGGTCACGCCGGAGGAGGCGGCGGAGCTGATCGAGTCGCTGGGGGTACAGACCTCGCCCCGACCTGCGGTCAATTCCAATGGAATTGGCCTGAGCCGGGAGCGTGCGGCGCGGTGGAGCTTCTATCTGCTCCTGGCGGCAGTCGGGCTGGGGATCGTGTCGATTGCGGCAAGCTCGACGTACCAACTCTATGGCGACGATAATGTCTCCCTGAGATTCTTGGAGACTCTCTGCGGGATCAGTGCATGGGTAGCCGTCTTCGCCTCCTTTGTGCTGGGCCGGCTGGCGTTGAGCGACAAACTCCTTCCCGGAGAGCGCCTGACGGGCTGGCCGCGCATCCAGGCGTCGGTGGCCCCGGCAGTGGTCTCGGTGGGGCTGCTGGGACTGATTCTTGTCGGTCTCCCCGCGCTCGTCGGCATATTGGCCAAGCTGCTGGTCAATGACCACGTGGGCGGGCACATCCCCGATTTCATTCCGTTCTTTGGGGCGGCTGGTGTTTTCCTGGTGGTCGAAGGTCTTGTGGGCATGGTCATTGTGCGCAAGTACCCCGGTTTTCTGCGGACCGTGTTCAGGCCTCTGCTGGACGGGCTTGAGGCGCGGCACGGCAAATACATGGCCTTGGTCCCGGTGATCGGTTTCGTCTCCATGCTGGCAGCCGGCGGCCTGTTCTTCTTTTGACTCCCGCTCGCCTCGTCGGCGGACGTTACAAACGTCGCCGCTTATTGTAATTGACCCTCCCCGCGGCGGGCGGTAGCATACACCTGTAAGCAAGTGGAGGGAGCCTCTCATGATGGACTCGGCCGAAGCCCTGCGCGTGGCGGTGAAGGACGTGGGCGTCAAGCGGGTGGCCGCGGCGCTGGGGGTTTCTACATCGCTGGTCTACAAGTGGTGCGAGCGCCGCGAGAACGTCGACGGCTCACCCGGCAGCGGCGCCGAGAACCCCCTGGACCGCCTGGCCACGCTCGTCGAGGTCACCGGCGACGACCGCCCGGTCAGGTGGCTGGCCCAGGCCGCGGGGGGCTTCTACACGCGCAACCCCTCGGGCCGGCCAGCGGCGGGCCTGGGCATCCTGCGCCAGACCCGGGTGATCATCCGCGAGTTCGCCGACGTGCTGGAGAGCATCGAGGAGTCGATGGCCGACGGGGTCATCGAGCCCGTGGAGGCCGAGCAGGTCCGCAAGGAGTGGGAAGACCTGAAAAGCGCCGGGGAGATGCTGGTGGTCGGCTGCGAGAAGCGCGCCGGCGTCGAGCGCCCCGGGGAGTTGGACGAGCCCGAGAAGCCCGCCGCCCGCAAGCGCACGGGGAGTCGCAAGAAGCCCAAGGCGCGCGGGAAGCGGAAACGCTGAACTGACAGTTCGGGAGGATACTCATGCAGGGAGCTCCAGACCAAGAAGCCATTGTCGCGATGCTCGCGGCCTACGGGATCGTGATCCTGATTATCATGCTGGTCGGGCTGTTCATGCTGGCCCTGCAGATATTCTGCTGGTGGAAGATATTTAACAAAACAGGCGCCAGCGGGGCGCTGTCGCTGTTGCTGCTGGTGCCCTTCGGCAAGCTGATCGTCCTGTTAATTGCCGCCTTCGGAAGCTGGCCGGTGCTCGACGAGCTCCGGGCGCTGCGGGGCCGGGGCCGAGAGTGAGGCTTTGGCGAATAACCGAGCTAGCAGGCCGTTGAAAAATGGGGCGGCCGTGATTGGAGCCAGAATGGTTCAGA
>CBDUSI010000077.1:0-22064 GCA_965370045.1 uncultured bacterium
CTCACCCTCAGGCCTCGCATCGCTCGGGAGCGCCTGCCGTCACGACGCCCCATTTCCCAACGGCCTGCTAGCCCGACCCGGAGACGTGCGCGCCGCGGATGCGCACCGTGGGCAGGATGCAGCCGGGCTCCGCGCGGTAGTCGGAACTCACCGCGTCGATGCCCTTCAGGAGCTCAAAGACGTGGCCGCTCACGTTGACGTTGGCCACCGGGTGCGAGAGCTCCCCCTTCTCGATGGCCATCCCGAAGTCGACCATCGCGGAGACGTCGCCGCTCGACGGGTTGGGGGCCACCGAGGCCGAGTTGATGTACAGGCCGCGCTCCACCCCGGCGATGATCTCGGCGGCGGTCAGCTTTCCCAACTCGGGACGCAGGTTGGTCGGCGCGCAGCCCCCGCCCGCGCAGTGCCCGCTGCTCCGCGTGCCGGCCTTGGCGGCGGTATAGGTGTTGTGCAGCAGCGCGCGGAGCACGCCGCCCTCGATAACCACCATGCGCCGGTGGGGCACGCCTTCGGAGTCGCTCGGCGAGCTGTAGATGCCGCCGGGCACCAGCCCGTCGTCGACCACCGTGAGGTGCTTCGAGGCGATGCGTTTGCCCAGCTTGCCGACCAGGAAGCTCCGCCGGCGCTGGATGCTCTCCGCACTGGCCGCGGCCACCGCCGACTCGATGAGCGCGGCGGCGGCCAGCGGGCCGAGCACCACTGGCATCTCGCCGCTGGGCAGGCTCTCGCCGCCCAGAAAGCGCAGGGCCCCGCGCGCCGCGGTGGCGCCAACAGGTGGCACGTTGACGTCGGCCAGGCGCCGGCCCATGTCGAAGTCGTAGAAGCTGCCGTGCCGGCCGCCCTGGCGCACCACCACCAGGCACCCGGCGGTGACGCTGGTGGCCCGGTCGCTCATGGCGATGCCCCGGCTGTTGGCAAAGGCTGCCCGGCTGGAGGAGACCGTCACCGACCCGGAGAGCTTGCAGCCCGGCGCCTCGGCTTCGGCGCTGGCCAGCAGCGCCCCGGCGAACTCCAGGGCCATTTCCGCGCGGGGGTTGGCCAGGCGGCGGTCGTACAAGCCCGCGACCTCCGGCAGCCGCCGGGGGCCGGGCAGGCGTTTCCAATGGGGATCCGACGTTGCCGCGCAGGCCAGCTCGGCGGCGCGTCGCCCGGCTGCGCGCGCGGCGGCGGCGGTCAACTCGTGGATCACGAAGGACCCGCGTCCCCCCCGGCGGTAGGCGCGCACGGAGAGCGAGTGCCCCGCGTGGCGGCTGGTGCCCTTGAGGCGGCTCTCTTCGAGTTCGGCCTCCACCGAGCGGCCCAGCCCCGCGGAGCTTTCGGCCGCGTCGGCGCCGGCCCGGCGGGCCGCGCGGCAGGCCATGCGGGCGAGTTCCAGGCAGCGTTCTAGCGACGCGTTGACGGCCAAGTGCAGCTTTCTCCGCAGGGGGTCTTGAGCATGTTAAGTGCCGCCGGAAGCGGAGTCAAGCCGGTGCCCTTAACGTACCTTCTTCAGTGCCCGGCGCAGCTCCTCGCGGACCCAGGGGAAGGGCTCGGCCGCGAGGGCCGCCTCCAGCGCCGCCTTCGACTTGCGGTCGCCGAGCGCGCCCAGGGCTTCCGCGGCGACTGCCCGGTAGTCCTCGTCGCCGCGGCGCGAGAGCCACTTGCGGAGCCTCGGTGCTATTGACCCCTCGCCGAGCATGCCCAGCGCGCGCGCCGCGCGCAACTCCGTCGGCTGGTAGCCGCAGGAGAGCAGCTTCTTCAGCCGGGGGATTGCCTTCCTGTCGCCCACCCGTCCGGCGGCCAGCGCGGCCACCTGGACGACGTCCAGGTTCTTGTGGGTTAGGTTGGCCCGGACCGCCTCCGCGGCGCGGGCGTCGCCCAACCGGCCCAGCGTACGCAAGAGGCCGACGCGCGCGCCGCTCCAGCAGTGCGGGCTCTGGAGCGCCCGGGCCAGGCCGGGGACGAACTCCTTCCAGCCGGATTCGACGGCCATGTAGCCGATGACCGCCGCGCCTCCGGTCCAGTGCCCGCCGCGCACCGCGGGGTTCTTCGGATCGTGTTTCCAGGCCGAACGCTTCTCGTCGCTCAGGATGTCCAGGAGCACCGGCCGGGCCTTCTTCCGGTCGCTGAGGTACATGGCCAGCATGGCCAGTTCCTTGATGCCACTGAGCTTGCCGCGGCTGCCCGGCTGGACCTCGTAGGCCACGCGCTTGGCGGCGGCGAAGCCCTTGGGGCTGCGCCGCTCAATGAGGCCCAGCAGGGCGGCCTTGAGTTTCTTGGTGTCTCTGGCGTCCTTGATGAGTTGGGCGACGGGGGGAACCTTCCGGGCATCGAGCCGCCGCCAGCGGTGGCGGGTCTTCTCCGCCGGGGGCAAAGGTGAGAGCTTCCTGAACGGCGCGGGCTTCTCCTTGACGAGGACCTGATTGCCCTTTCCCGAGGCGGCCACGGCCTCCACCGTCAGCGAGCGGCAGACCACGTCGGTCCACTTGGTCCCACCGGCGACGATCTCGTAAGTGTGGGGCGTCTTTTCCACGAGCGAGACGTTCTTGCGGCCCTTGCCGGCGGGATCGTCCCACAGGTAGGTGACCTTGAGCGCCGCGCCGGGGGCCAGCCGGCCGCGGACGGTGATGCGGTTCTTCCCGGGCTGGAGCTGGGGCAGCGCGTAGAAGTTCTGCTGGACCTCGGTTACGAAACGCACCGCCTCGACGCGGCAGTCCTGGGGTGCCTTGGCGGCGACCAGCTCGAGCTTGAGGCGGTAGGCGTAGAGGCCGAAGGGCGAGTGGAATCCCGCCGGCCGCTTGGCCTTGGCGGTTACTTTGTACTTGGGACAGAAGGACACGGAGAGCTTCCGGCGGCCGGTGGCCTTCGCGGGGGCCTGCCACACCTGCTTCCAGCTGCGGCCACCGTCGGTCGAGAGATGCAGGCGGACCGCATCCCCCGCGCCCTTGCGGACCATGTCCAGCTCCACGCGCGCGTCTGAAATGATGTAGGGCGTGCGGAAGTCCCAGACGGCGGTCGCCGGCTTGCCCGCCGCGGCGGGGGCCAGTGCCTTCTCTGCAAGCCCGCGGGGCGGCGCGGCCAGGCCCTGCTTCCAGTTCGGGTCCGAGAGGTCCGGCGCATAGCTCCAGCGGCCGTTGCCGCAGTCGATCTTGTAGGGGCCCCGCTCGTACTCCGGGACCGTCTGGTGGTCGCGGCGGAGGTTGTCCTGATAGAGCTTCTTGAAGTTGCCCCACCGGCGGACCAGGCCCTCCCCCCGGCGCAGGTCCAGCTCCATGCGGTGTGCCGGCATGTCCAGGTGCGGGCAGTGCACCCAGTCGTACATGTAGTTGTACCAGTCGGTGCTCATCTCGTCGGGCGAGAGCAGTCGCTGGCGCGAGCTGTGCAGGGTGAAGCCTCCCTCGGAGACGTCAAAGAGGTGCCAGCGGGCAACGCCGTCGGAGTCGCGGTACTGGCAGTCCACCATGGTGTGTCCGCCGCGGTAGAGCTTCTGGGCCCCGTAGCCCATGGCGCGCCAGACGGTTTCCACGACGCGGCTGAGGCCGTCGCACCAGTGCGTCCCGTAGACGTTGAGCACCTTGAGGGGGCCGTCGACGTAGCCGCGCTTGGCGCGCACGGCATTCTCGGTGGGTGGGTTACCGTCGGTGTACATGCTCCAGCGCCGCACCCAGCGCCAGACGGCGATGCACTTCTCCTGCTCGGTCTTCGCGCCGGAGAGGCGCACGGCGTCCCGGCCGAAGCGGCGCAGGTCCGAGGCGTCCGGCCAGCGGTCGGTGCTCACCCACACTTCGCCGGCGGCTGGCGAGGGGGAGCACTTCAGCCGCCCGGGGGACTTCTCTTTCTGTCCGCGCCAGTAGGGTCTCATCCTGCTCTCCCCGTCGGAGCTGCCAGTGCCCGACCGGCAGGAACTCATCCCCAGGGCTCCCAGCAGGCAGAGAAACGGCGCGAGGTTCCTGGCTGACATGTCGGACCTCCCATCGGCCGGCTACTTGCCGCGGCCATCGGACCAGAAAGTGCGGAACTCCTCGATCGCGGAAAGCACCGCGTCGATGTTCTCCGGCGGGGTCGGCGGGTAGAAGCCGACCACGAAGGACAGCCCGCCTTCCGGCGAGCCCAGCTTGCGGACCTCCTCCTCGATCAGCTCGCGGATCTCGGCGGGCTTCCCGAAGGGCACCACCTTCTGGCGGTCGATGTCCAGCTCGATGCAGACGCGCCCCTTCATCGCGCGGGCGATTTCATCGATCCCGTTGCAGAGGTCCTGGGGGTTGAGGATGTCCACGCCGGCGCCCAGGAGTTCGTCGACCAGTTCCAGGATGTACCCGTCGGAATGCAGCTTGACGATGACGTCCTTCGCCTTGCAGAGCCCAAAGAGCTGCTTGTAGACCGGGGTGACGTACTTCGCGAAGCTCGCCGGGGAAATCATGCTGGCCGTCTGGGTGCCGAGGTCCTCGCCGAAGTACATGCACTCGACGCCCAGCGAGAGCCACTTCTCGACCCGCGCCAGGCAGTAGGCGCGGACCATGTCGATGAGCGCGTCCAGGCGCGGCTCGCCGGTGGCGATGTCGATCATGAGGTTCTCGAAGCCGCGCAGGTAGTAGAGGCGCATGAAGTAGAACCCGTGGGGCAGGCCGCCCTTGACCACGCGGCCCTCGGCGCGGGCGCGGGTCAGGCTCTGGGCCTCGGCCTCCCAGTTGACGGGGTCCTGCTGGTCGTTGGTGGCGATGGGGTCGGGCGCCGTGAAACCTTCGAAGCTGGCCCAGTCGTCCAGGACCGGCTCGACCACCTGGCCGACGATGCCGTCGACCTCGTTTTCCCACACCGAGCCCCAGGCGTCGACGACCCTCTGCCCTTTGCGTTCGCGGGAGTCCAGCGCCATGCCGTCGAAGTTGCGCTTGCCCTTCTCGAAATCAGGGAAGAGAACCGGGTGCTTCCCTATAACCTCCTCCAACTCCTCCCGCAGGTCGAGCCAGGTGGCGCCGGAGAAGTGTACGGCCGTCGGTATCCACTCCGGTCCCTGGAATCTCACGGTGCGGATGAAGTTCTCTCTCTCGCTGAGCGCCATGGCCGGGTCTCCACTCGGACGGACGCCCAAGAGTTTGCACACCAACCAGGCTGCCGCAAGCGGCTTTTGACTGGTGTTTCCCGGGAGGCTCAGTGCAGGATGACGCCCCTGGTGAAGTCGGCGTCCAGGAAGCCGGTAACCTCGGAGCGCACGTCCAGGACCTTGCCCCTGCCCACCGTGGCCCGGAATATTCGCTCCATATCGTTGAGCTCCGGCTGCGACATGTTAACCGCGGTGAGCTGCTCCGAGTCGGTCATGATGTCGATACAGTGGTCGACCCGGCCACAGAAATGTATGGCCCCGCCGCCGAACTCGGCCAGGATGCGCTCGTCGTGGGGCTTGACGAACTCGGAGTAGATATCCGGCGAGAGGTTGACCAGCGAGTCCTCGCGGAGCAGCACCCCGCCCTTGAAGAGCCGCTGCCAGTGGGCCATGTAGCGGCCGTCCCCGCGCGGGGGGACCAGTTCGGACCATCTATTCATGAACCGGATGTAGGTGCCGGTCAGCAGTTCCATCAGCGCTTTGACGTCGTCGGGATGATCATAGAAAGCCAGCAGCAAGTGGCTGCCCAGCAGCAGCTCGGCAATGTCGATGGGCCCCTGCAGGTCCGGGTGGTAGATCCAGACGGCTTCGCTCAGCCGCGGATAAGGGGCCAGCATCTCCGTGAAGTACTCGGCGGTCTCGAAGACCTGCCGGCCCCAGCCGGCAGTCAGCTCGGGCTCGCCGGCGGCCAGCAGCCGGCCCAGGGGGTCCTCGCCTTCCAGAGCCCGGGTGGTCGGCAGCGTGTTCATCTCATCGGGCATCGGGAACACCTCGGCGCCGAACAGAGAGGAGAGTATCCCCGTGCCATAGTTGCAGCGGATGTCGGGAATCTCGCGGGTGCGGCGGCAGGCGATCTCATAAGCCTTGGCCAATTGGTTGACGAGCATCAGTTCCCGGTCGCGGAGTGCCTGGTTGGTGGTGACTTGGGGCCACTGGCCCGGCTCGACTCCCTCGGCGGCCGGCTCCCGCAGCCGGAAGCCGCCCTCGAAGGGCTCGAAGTCCAGAAAGCGCTTCCAGGTTGCGACCTTCTCCCGCTCCCAGTCGAGGTCCAGGGCCTGCTCGATCCGTTCCAGGCAGGCCGTTAAGTCCACGCCGGTGCCGGAGATCATCGCGGTCCCTCCTGTACGATTTGGTCAGTCTCATATATAGTCTACGTGCAGTGTGGCCCGTAGTCTATTGACAATACGGTCCCTATTATGGAGAATACAGTCATGCGCTATTTCGAGGGGCTCGGGTTCCGCTTCCACGCCGAGGTGCCGGTATGCACCGCCTGGTGCCGCAAGCGCTTCGACTACTATGTCCTAAACTACGCGCACTCCGGACGGATCGGCTTCTCGATGGATGGGTCTCGCCAGCGTATCCTGGAAGCGCCGGTGGCCTGGTGGACCTGGCCGGGGCCGCTCTTCTCCTTCGGCGCGCTGCGCGAGGAAAGCTGGCACCACCATTTCGTTTCGTTCAAGGGGAAGCGTGCTTCGCGGATGCTGCGGGAGGGCCTGTTGGCTCCGTGTCCCGAGCCCTGGGCGCGGCCGCGGCGCCCGGAGGAGTTCCGCTCGCGCCTCATGGAACTCTTCGCGCACCTGGAGGCTCCCCGGCGGGAGCTGGATCGGGCCGTTCACCTGTTGGAGGGCCTGCTGCTCTCGCTGGATGAGCAAGGGGTTGAGAGTGCCGACGAGATGAACGCCGCACTGGAGGAGCTGGTCGCGGCCATGCGCCGGCGGCCAGCCGAAGCTGCGGACGTCGAGAAACGGGCGGCGCGCGCGGGGACTTCGCTGGTCCACTTTCGAAGGCGCTTCCGGGCGCGCTTCGGGGCCCCGCCCGGGCAGTTTCTGCAGGCGCTGCGCCTCGAGGCCGCCGCCGACAGCCTGCGCTCGGGCCGCGAGGCCATCAAGGAGATCGCCGTGCGGGTGGGGATCCCCGACGTGCTGTACTTCACCCGGCTCTTCAGGCGCAGGTTCGGCCTGCCGCCCGGCCGCTATCGGAAGGAGCATCGCCAGTGGGCTGCCGGCTGAACTCTTGCGCGAGGCGGGCCGGCGGCTAGAATCGCGGGCGGAAGGAGAGGGAAGGATGCCCCGCAAGGAGCTCCGCCGCGCCAGGCGGATAGTGGTCAAGGTCGGCTCCAGCCTGCTCGCGCCGGGTGGGGAGCTCGACCGCAAGTTCATCGGATCGCTCGCCAGGCAGACCGCCGCGCTGCTCAGGTCCGGGCGCGAGGTGCTGATCGTCTCCAGCGGGTCGATCGTCGCGGGCCTGAAGCCCCTTGGTATCTCCCGGCGCCCGGCGGCGCGGCCCCTCCTGCAGGCCGCGGCCGCGGCGGGGCAGGGACTCCTGATGCACGCCTACCAGACTGCCTTCGGCCGGCAGAAGCTGGTCGCCGCGCAGATCCTCATCACTAGGGACGGCCTGGAGAACCGCCAGCGTTACCTCAACGCCCGCAACACCGTGCTGGCCCTGCTCAAGAGGAAGGCCGTGCCGGTCATCAACGAGAACGACACGGTGAGCGTCGACGAGATCCGCTTCGGGGACAACGACACACTCAGCGCGCTGGTGGCCAGCTTCATCGGCGCTGACCTGCTGGTGATGCTCAGCGACGTGCCCGGGCTCCTGGATGGGGGCCAGGTGGTCAGCCGCGTTGAGAAGGTCGGCGCCGCGACCCGCGCGCTGGTCGAGCGCGGCAAGAGCGCCGAGGGCGTGGGGGGCATGACCACCAAGCTCGACGCTGCCGGGATCGGCCAGAAGGGCGGTTTTCACACCGTGCTCGCCGCGGGGCGCGAGCCGAACGTCCTGGAGCGGGTGGTCGACGGCGAGGAGCTCGGCACCTGGTTCGTGGCTGGAAGCCAGCGGCCCGCGGCGCGCAAGCAGTGGCTGGCCTTCTCTCAAAAGGCAGCGGGCAGCATCGTGATTGACGATGGCGCGGTCAAGGCGCTGGTCGAAAGGAAGAAGAGCCTGCTGCCCAGCGGGATCGTCCGCGCCGAGGGGCGCTTCGCGGCCGGTGCGGGGGTCTCGATCGTCACCCGGCGCGGCCGGGAGGTCGCCCGGGGCATCAGCAATTATTCGGCGGCTGACGTCGAGCGCATCAAGGGCAAGAAGACCGGCGAGTTGTCGGCCATCGTGGGGAAGGTCCGCTTCGACGAAGTGGTGCACCGCGATAACTTGACGGTAGTGTGAGATGGGAGCTACCAGCAATTCGGTTCCATATCTTGATCGTTTGTCTAGGGATGCCAAGGACCAACGTCGAATTGAAGCGGTAAGGGTTGCGATTGAAGAAGAGGGATTCTGGGCCGATTGTCCCGAATGGCGCATATTCACCGTCAGCGAGATGAGGATCGAACCGACCACAAGAGATGGGAAGCAATGGTTTAGAGTAACTGTCAAGTGTGACCACGAGATGACTTGTCACACTCCCACGATTGAGCGAGCAGTAGAGTTCCTCGGTATCTACGAGGTGCTGATTCGGGATATGTTCTGGACCGTCGGGTGGCCCTCCTGGGCTTCCCCGCGTGAACCTGAAGCCTGACTCACTTCCCTACGCAGAATCTCGCGAATATCCGGTCCAGCACTTGCTCGTCAAGTTCCGCGCGGCCCGCGCCGGGTTCGAAGTGCAGGGCTATGGTTTGGAGAGCGGCTCGGAGGTCATCGGCCGCGCAGGACAGGTCCGGGGCGGTCCGGGCGCGCTTCAGCGACTCGAGCGCTGATTTCACGACCTCGCGCCTGCGGGCTGAGCTGGCCAGCCGTGCGGAACTGCGTTCCACGCGGCCCTCGCGGACCAGCGTGGCGAGTCTCTCGCCGAGTTCATTGCAGCCCTGTCCGGTCAACGCCGAGACTTCCAGCGCGGCCGCGGGCCGGACCTCCCCCAGCGCGCGCGTGGCTCCCGCAACGTCGAGCGCGGCGGGCAGGTCCGACTTGTTGAGCGCCAGGAGGACGGGGATTTCGGCCTCGCGCGCGGCGCGGAGCGCGGGTTCGATAACTTCGGGGGCGAGGTTTTCCGAGCGGTCAAGGACCACGACCAGCAGGTCCGCTCCGCGCCAGGCGCGCTCGGCGGCGGCCGCGGCCAGTATCTCTATCTCTCCCGGGGCGGCGCCCAGTCCGGCGGTGTCCAGCAGGGCAACGTCGTCCGGCGCGGCGGCGAGCGGCGCCTCCAGAACGTCGCGGGTGGTGCCCCGCTCGCGGGACACGAGCGCGTCGCGGCGCGTCAAGGCGTTAAAGAGCAGGCTCTTCCCGGCGTTGACCGGTCCGGCCAGCGCGGCCCGGACCCGGCCGGGGTCGGTTATCTCTTTGCTGGCGCTGCGATCGGCGAGGCCCGCCAGATCCGCGGCGAGTTCCTCGATCCGCCGGGCGGCTTCCCCGTCGTCCAGGAACTCTCCCGGCCCCTCGCCGTAATCGAGCTCCGCCTCCATGGCCGCGGCCAGGTCCCCGGCCCGCCGGCGCCAGTCGGCAAGTTCGCGGCCCTGGTGACCGGCAAGCTGCGCGGCGGCGGTGGCCAGCTCCGCGCGGCTCCGCGCGCGAATGAGGCCGATGACCGCCTCGGCCTGGTCGGGGCTGATGCGCCCGTTTTCGACGGCGCGCCGGGTGAACTCCCCGGGCTCGGCGAGCCGCGCCCCGTTTTCGAGCGCGGCCTCCATGACCAGCTCGGCGACCAGCGGGTTGCCGGGAAGGTGCAGCTCGACGACGTCCTCGCGGGTGTAGCTCTGCGGCGCGCGCATGAGGTAGAGCCGGCAGGGCAGGCGCCCGGCGAGGGCGCTGCCATCGAGGCAGCGGAACGTCGCAAGCCCATCCAGGGGCTCTCCGGCGCCGGGGCTGAACAGTTGGCTGGCGATCTTCAAGGCTCGGGGGCCGCTCAACCGCACTATGGCGCGCGCTGAGCGTCCCGCGGGGGTGGAGACGGCGAGGACCGTATCGCCCGGCATGAACGGGAGCTACTTGCCCTTACCCTTGCCCTTTTTCTTTTTCTCGCCCTCGGCCTGCCAGAAAGCCTTGGGATCGGGCGGCGGGGCGTTCTTTTCCCCGGCTTCCTGGGCGTCGGGCGAAGCGCCTGCGCTCTTCCCGTCGGCGCCGGCGGTGGCCGTCTTGGCCTTGTCCAGCTGGCTCTTGATGATACGGTTCTCGGCGAAGGCGACGATGGAGCTGATCGCGAAGTAGAGCACGAAGGCGCTGGGCATCCGGTAGATGATGAAAAAGAAGACCAGTGGCATGAAGCGCATCATCATCGCGGTCTGCCGTGCCTGGCCCTCCTTGGGCAAGGGCTGGAGGCTGCCCTGGAGGATCATCAGCCCGGCGTAGAAGATCGGCAGGATGTGGAGCTGGCCGGGCCAGAAAGGCAGATCGAAGAGCGCGTCCGGGCGGCACAGGTCGTTGATCCACAGGAAGCTCGCCTGGCGGAAGACGAAGGCCCCGCGGATCGCGCCGTAGAGCGCGAAGAACACCGGCATCTGCAGCAGCATTGGCAGGCAGCCCCCGGCCGGGTTGATGCCTTCCTCCTTGTAGAGGCGCATCTGGGCTTGCTGCAGCTTCTGGGGATCGCCCTTGAACTGCTTCTGGAGAGCCTGGATCTTGGGCTGCATGTCCTGCATGCGCCGCATCGACTTCTGGCCCTTGACCGAGAGGGGGTGCAGGGCCAGCTTCACCGCCAGGGTGACCAGCATGATGCAGACGCCGTAGTTGCTTATCACGTTGTCGTGGAAAAACCTCACCAGCCAGAGCAGCCAGCGGGAGATCCACGCGAACCAGCTCCAGCCGAAGTCCACCGCGGCGGACATCCCGCGGTTGACCTCGGTAGTCTCCTCCTGCTCGTTCTTGTACTTGTAGGTGTACTTCTGCAGCTGGGAGAACTGCTGGGGTCCGGCCCTCAGGAAGAACTGGTGGGTCGCCCGGCGCCCGGAATTGAGTCCGAAGTCCTGGATCTCAAGTCCCGCCGCCAGGTTCTGGCGGTCCTCGTTCTTTTCCTTCGGGTCCAGGGCCTCGGCGAAGGCCAGGTTGATTCTCCTGGGGTTGCGGGGGACCAGGAAGGCCGCGAAGTAGCGCCCGCGCAGCGCGGCCCAGTCGGTGAATCCCTTGGCGAGCTGCAGGTCTTCCACGTCCTTCTCGGCCGCGCCCTCGGTGGCCACCGTCTCCGTCTCCGTCTCGGAGTTCGGATTGTCGCGCCCGGCGAGCATCGCGGTGATCTGGTTGAACCTGCCGGGCGGTTCGTCCAGCTGGAATCCGGCGGCGCCCACCAGGCGGTATTTCACGCGCTGGTCCTCTTTCGCGTGGTTGACGACGGCGATCGCCACGTCGATGTCGAAGCCGGCGCCCTTGAAGGTGTAAGTCTTGCGGAACTCGGTGTCCCCCTGGCGAGCCAGGAAGGAGATGCTGTAAGTGGTCTTGTCCTTGACGGTGATCTCGCCGGGGTGCCTGGTGCCCGATTCGTCCAGCTTCCAGTTCCAGTTCTCGAAGTCCAGCTTGTTCCAGAGGCCGGTCAGGACCATCGATCGCCGGCGGGGGCGCTTGCTCGTGGCGCGCTCCTCCTCGCTGAGACCCTTGACCAGCAGGTCCATGTCCAGCAGCACCAGCGGTTTGTCCTGTTCCTCCGCGTTGGGGTGGTGATTGCGCAGGGCCAGGCGCTCTATGCCCGCCCCCTGCGAGGAGAGGCGCACTTCCATTTCGGTGGTCGTGATTTTGAGCACGCGCGTCGGCTCGGCCTTGCCGCCGACGTCGGTGGGCAGCGGTCCCGTCGGCTTGACTGTGCCCTTGGGGGGCTTCTTCCCGCCGTTCTTGGTCGTGACCGGCGGGGGAGTGCCCTTCGGCTGTGCCGGCTGCTGCTGTGAGCGCGTCCAGTAGGACCAGGCCAGCACGCCGCCGGCCATCAGGATCATGAAAAGGGCGAAGCGGCGGCGGTCCTCGGACTGCAAGTCTGGCTCCTACTTCCCGGGCACGGGATCGTGTCCGCCGCGGCAGAAGGGGTTGCAGCGCAGTATGCGCCAGGCGCCGAGGCAGCCGCCACGGACCAAGCCGTGGCGGCGGATGGCTTCCATGGTGTAGTGCGAGCAGGTGGGTTCGAAGCGGCAGACGGGCCCCAGCGCGCCGATCAGCCGGCCGATGGTCAACTGGTAGCCGCGGATCAGCAGGCAGGCCGCCCGGGCCGGGGCGCTGGTTTCCAGGGAGGCCATCCTGGCGACCGCTATGATGATCATCACCATCCGGTCTATTCCCTTCCCGCGTCCAGCTTGCCGGCGATCTGTTTCGCCAGGCGCACCAGGCTTTCCCCCAGCTTCTCCAGCGAGGCCCCCGCCGCGCCCCGGCGCGGCGAAACCAGCAGGTCCAGACCCGCCGGGAGTTTCCCCTTGTTCAGCCGGAAGGCCTCGCGGAACATCCGGCGCAGCCGGGCGCGGAGCACCGCCCGCCCGGAGACCTTGCCCACCGCCAGTCCCAGACGGGGGTGGCCCAGGTCGTTAGCCAGCGCGCGAACGAAGAGCAGCCCGTCGCCTGCCCGGACGCCCGACCTGCGGATCTGGTCGAAACGGGCGTCACCGTGGAGGCGCTCACTGGGCCTCAGGTCTTCTCCGGCCATGAACCGGAGGATTGTATGACGCGTTCCGGGCACTGTCAAGAACGGGGCTAGCAGGCCGTTGGGAAATGGGGCGTCGTGACGGCAGGCGCTCCCGAGCGATGCGAATCCCGAGAACGAAGCAGCGCGACGGGACCGCCTGTCGCCCTTCGGGTTGGGCCATAACGACCCATCTCCTTCGTCGAGAACCCGAAGACGATGCTTGGGCATCGACTTCGGAACCCCTCCTCGAATCTGAACCATTCTGCCCCCAATCACGACTGCTCCATTTTTCAACGGCCTGCTAGGGGGGGGCATCTTGACCTCTCCCCGCAGGGCGCTTAGAATCAGTCCCATGCGAGCCATGGCGGTCATCAGCCTGGGCAACAGTTCAGTGGGTTGCGCCCTGTGGTCGGGGGGCGGTTTCGCCTTCCGGAAGCGGGTGCCCCTCCCGGAGCTGGAGGGCGCCGGGCTCTTCGCGGAACTGGGAGATTTGCCCCGGCCGGAGGTCGTCGCCGTCGCTTCGGCGGTCCCCGACGCCGAAGCGGCGCTCGAAAGCCTTCTCGAGCGTGAGCTCGGCCTGTCCCCCAGGTACCTGGGCCGCGACCTGGCCGTGCCCCTGAAGCTGGATGTCGACGAGCCCGAGAAGGCCGGCGCCGACCGCCTGGCCGCGGCGCTGGCCGCCCACCGGGGCTGGGGCGCCGCGGCCGTGGTGGATTTCGGCACGGCGGTCACCGTGGACGCGGTTACCGCCGGTGGCGAGTTCCTGGGCGGGGCCATCATGCCCGGGCCGGAGCTCTCTGCCCGGGCCCTGTCCGCGGGAACCGCCGGGGTCAAGGTCCCCGCGCCGGCCGCCGCCGTTTCCCCTCCGGGAAAGAGCACGGCCGCCGCCGTCGCCGCCGCCCTGACCCACGGCCTGGCCGGCGCCGTCGACCGACTGGTCGAGGAGACGACCGCGGCGCTGGGCGGGAAGGCCGCCGCCGTCGCCACCGGGGGGGGGGCCGCACTCCTCGCGCCGCTCTGCCGGACGAAGTTCAAAATCCTGCCCGACCTGGTCCTCGAAGGACTGGTGATCGCCGTCCAGGAGTCAGAATAGTTCGCGCATGACCGAAGAGAAGGGCTTCTTCGCGCAGCTCACTCCCCCGGGCGAGGGGGGTATCGCCGTCTTCCGCGTGGAGGGCCGGGGCGCGCGCGCGGCGCTGGCCGCCGCGGTGAGTTCGGGACGCATTGGCAGCCTGGCGCCCGGCGAGCTGGCTTACGGGAAGCTCCTGGCCGAGGACGGCTCCGTGCTGGACGAGGTGATTGTCGCCGCTCTGCCGGACGGCGAGGGTTTTGAGCTCAACTGCCACGCCGGCGGCGCTGCCGCCGCAGCCGCGGCCGAGCGTCTGTCCGGCCTGGGATTGGCCCGTCGCGTTCTCCCATCCGAGGCGGGATTGTCCCCGTTGGAGAGAGACTTCCGGGACGCCCTGGCCGGCGTCCGCACCCGGCGCCAACTCACCGCGCTGTGCGCTGCGCGCGGGGTGCTCTCCGCCGCGCTGGAGGGTGCTCGGGAGGCGCTGGGGGACGTGGCTCACTGGCAGGTGGCCGCCGAGGCGCTGGGCCGTGCCCTGAGAGAGAGCGAGCGGCTGGATCGCCTGCTGGCGACGCACCGCGCGGTCATCGCCGGACCGGTCAACGCCGGCAAGAGCGCGCTTTTCAACCATCTGGCCGGAGCCGACCGGGCCATCACCAGCCCGCATCCGGGCACCACCCGCGACGCGGTCGAGGCCGCCGCCGCGCTTCGGGGCCTGTCGGTGGAGCTGGTCGACACCGCCGGGCTAGGGACCCCCGGGGAAGGAGAGCTTGCCCGGCGTTCCGAGGAGGTGGCCCGCCGTCGCGCCGCCGGCGCCGAGCTGGTCCTGGCGGTCATCGACGGCTCCCGTCCGCCGGAGGGGAACGACCGTGGGGAGTTCGAGAGACTTCTCGATAGTGCCCCCGGGCCGGTCCTGGTCGTCGTCAACAAGTCCGATTTGCCCGCCGCCCCCCAGGCGCTGCGCATGGCCTCGGAATTGAGCGGCGGAGGGGATATCTGCGTCTCCGCGCGGGCCGGAGCGGGCATGGAAGGACTGCTCGGGGCGATGGAGAAAGCGCTGCTCCCCGACCCGCCGGCCGGGCGAGCCGCGGCTTTCGGCGGGGCTGCCCGCAGAGGGCTCGCCAGAGCGTACACTTGCGCCGAGCGGGCTATTGTGGAAAATGACGGGACGGCAGCCGCCGAGGCCGCCGGGGTTCTGAGAGCCGTGCTGGGGGGGGCCGCTTGACCTGGAGCCGCAAGCACCTGATAGGCCTTGAAGGCCTGACCCGCGAGGAGCTCACGGCAATCCTCGACGAGGCCCAGGCCCTGAAGCCGGTGGCGGTGGGACAGAAACCGCGCCTCAAAGAATTGGCCGGCAAGACCGTGGTCAACCTCTTCTTCGAGGCCTCGACGCGCACCGCCCACTCCTTCGCGGCGGCCGCCAGGCGCCTGGGCGCCGAGACCGTCAACTTCACGGCAAAGTCCAGCTCGGCGGGCAAGGGCGAGAGCCTCACCGACACCGCCCGCAACCTGGAGGCCATCGGCGCCGACGTCTTCGTGGTCCGCCACTCGGCCGCCGGCGTGCCCCGCATTCTGGCCGAGCGCACCCGCGCCTCGGTGGTCAACGCCGGCGACGGCCAGCACGAGCACCCCACCCAGGGCCTGCTCGACATCTACACGGTCCGCGAGGAGCTGGGACACATCGAGGGCCTGACCGTGGGCATCCTGGGGGACATCCGCCACAGCCGGGTGGCCCGCAGCAACCTGTGGGGGCTGAAGGCCCTCGGCGCGCGGGTGGTGCTCATCGGCCCGCCCACGCTGCTGCCTCGGGAACTGGCGCACTGCGGCGCGGAGCTCAGCGAGGATCTGGACGCCGTGCTCCCCGATCTCGACGTGGTCAACGTCCTGCGCCTCCAGCTGGAGCGGCAGGAGGCCAGCTTCCTGCCCAGCCTGCGGGAGTACGCGCGGGTCTGGGGGCTGAACGCCGAGCGGCTGTCCAGGGCCAAGCCCGGCCTGGTGGTCATGCATCCCGGGCCCACCAACCGCGGCGTGGAGATCACCCCGGAGGTGGCCGACGGGCCGCGCTCGGTTATCCTCCGGCAGGTGGCCAACGGCGTGGCCGTGCGCATGGCGGTGCTCAAGCTGGTCCTCGGCGCCGCGGGAGGGTCGGGATAGTGGCTGAGCTGGCCATACGCGGCGGGCGGGTGCTGGACCCCGCGCAGAACCTGGACCGCATAACCGACCTGCTGCTCTCCGGCGGGCGGGTGGCCGAGATCGGTGACGGCCTGAGCGCTGATCGGGAAATTGACGCCCGCGGTCTGGTGGTGGTGCCCGGCCTGATTGACGTGCACGCCCACCTGCGCGAGCCGGGGCTGCCCAGCGAGGAGACCATCGCCACCGGCGCGGCCGCGGCGGTGTCCGGCGGCTTCACCACCATGCTGTGCATGCCCAACACCGACCCGCCGCTGGACAGCCCGGCGGCGGTGGCCTACGTTTACATGCAGGCCGCCCGCGCGGGGCTGGCCAACGTCTTCCCGGTGGCCTGCGTCACCAAGGGCCGGGCCGGGAAGCAGCTCGCCGAGCTGCGCGCCCTGGCCGACGCCGGGGCGGTGGCCTTCAGCGACGACGGCGACTGGATAGCCTCGGCGCGGTTGATGAGGCAGGCCCTGGAGTACGCCCGACCGCTGGGTCTTCCGCTCCTGGCCCACTGCGAGGAGACCGAGCTGGTCGCCGGCGGGGTCATGAACGAGGGCGCGGTCAGCGCGCGGCTGGGGCTTCCCGGCCGGCCGGCCTCGGCCGAGGAGATAGCAGTCGCCCGGGACATCCGCCTGGCCGAGGAGGTCGGCGGACGCCTGCACGTTTGCCACGTTTCTACGTCCGGGAGCGTGGAGCTGGTCCGCGCCGCCAAGCGCCGGGGACTGGCGGTGACCTGCGAGGCCGCGCCGCACCACCTGGTGCTCACCGACGAGGTGATGAGCGCCTGCAATCCGATCTTCAAGGTCAATCCGCCGCTGAGGACCGACGAGGACTGCCGCGCGCTGGCCGAGGGCTTGGCCGACGGGACGGTCGACGCGGTGGCCACCGACCACGCGCCCCACGCTCCGGAGGAGAAGGAGGGGGACATCCTGGCCGCGCCGGCGGGCATGGTCGGCCTGGAGACCGCCCTGTCCCTGGTGCTCGATCGCCTGGTGGACACCGGCCTGATAGAGTTGGGCGTCGCGGTTTACCGCATGACCGCGGGCCCCGCGACCGCCCTGGGGCTGCTGCCCCGGGGCACGCTGCGGCCGGGCGCACCGGCGGACGTGACCGTATTCGATCCCGAGCAGCGCTGGTACGTGGACCCCGCCGCGTTCCGCACCCCGGGCGCCGGCTCGCCCTTCGCCGGGTGGGAGCTCAAGGGCCGCACGGTCCTCACCGTAGTGGGCGGTGAGGTCAAGTTCCAACTGTAATCGAGGGCTGTTCGGTGGAGCAACTGAAGATATCGCAACTGAAAGCCGGCGCGCCTCTTGCCCAGCCTCTCTTTCACTCCAGCGGCGAGACGCTGCTCGGCGCCGGCCGGATTGTCACTTCGGACGTCCTGCGCATGATCGAGGAGGCCGGGATAGAGGAGGTCCTGCGTCCCGAGCCCGGGGAGGATCCCGGCGAGTTCGTTCACGACGCGAAGAACCTGGTCATGTCGGTGAGCGAGCTCAACGTCGGCCAGCGCATGACCCAGCCGGTTTTCGACGGTAGCGGGGCGCTGCTGGTGGAGGCCGGCTCGGTGGTCAGCGAGCGGATGGCCACCGGCCTCCGGCGCCGGGGCGTGGAAAGGATCTACGTGCGCAAGAGCACCAAGGAACTGGGGCTCGGCAAGGTGCAGGCCTTCCGCCGCGCGCTGCGCAGGATGACGGCCAGCCGCCCGGAATCGATTCGCGAGGAGATCGACGCCTCGCGGCGCATCAAGCCCGAGGACTGCACGGCTCGGACCATCGACCAGATGATCGACGCCGTGGGGGAGATTGCCGTTCCTCGGGGACGCAACGCCCTGCTGCAGGAAATGAAGACCCAGGATCCTCTAGCGGCCCGGGAGCAGGTGTCCAAGGACGGTTTTCTGGTTATGTACGAGGAAACCGTGGGCAGCGCCTCCAAGATGCTGAGAACCTTCGAGAACAACCGGGAGGTCGACGAGGCGGAAATCGGCGCTCGGACCCGGGCAATGGTCGGCGGGTTGATCGAGGACCGCGATCTGCTGCTCAACCTTTCGACCCTCAAGACAGATTACAACTACCTGGTGGGACACTCGCTGGGCACGACGGTGCTGTCCATCGCCGTGGCCGCAGCGGCGGGTTACAGCCAGAAGATGGTCCTGGAACTGGGCTACGCCGCCTACCTCCACGACATCGGCATGCTCCGGGTCCCCAAGGAGGTGATTGGCAAGTCCGGCAAACTGACCGGGGCGGAAATGCGGCAGGTACAGCGCCACCCCTTCCACGGCCTGGACATGCTCCAGCGGCTGGTGGGACGGCGCAGCGGACTGGCCGGGACCATCCCCATCGTGGCCTACCAGTCTCACGAGAGGGAGAACGGCTCGGGCTACCCCAAGGGCCGCAAGGGTCGGGTCATCCACGACTTCGCGAAGATGCTGAGCGTCTGCGACGCCTACGAAGCCATGACCAGCCGGCGTCCCTGGCGGGAGGCCATGCTGCCCTACAAAGCCATGGAGCAGCTGGTCCTGCTGGCCGCCCGCAAGGTGTTCTCTCCAGAGATGGTCAAGGCGCTGCTGCGCTGCCTCTCGCTCTTCCCCATCGGGAGCTGGGTGGAGCTTTCCGACCAGTCCGTCGCTCGAGTGGTGGCCGGCAGCGAGCACGACTACACCCGCCCGGTGGTCAGCGTGGTGTTTCGCAAGGGAGAGCGTATCGCCGAGCCGCAGCGGATCAGCCTCGCGGAGGAGACGGACGTCACCGTCGTGCGCCCCATTCCGGCGCCGGAGGACGGCCAGGACCTGATGGAGGGATTTTGATGACCGCCGTCGCGCCGCGGGTACTGGTCATCGACGACGAGGAGAACTTCCGCCGGGTAATGGTCGATTTCCTGGGCGGCCGGGGTTGCCATGTGGAGGTCGCCGGGGACGGCCTGGAGGGCTTCCGACGGGCCAGCCGCGAGCGCTTCGACGTGATCACCGTGGACATCAACATGCCGGGGACCAACGGTGTCGAGGCCCTGCGCAGCCTGCAGATGATTGAGAACTCCGCCAAGCTGATAGTCATCAGCGGATACGTCACCGATGAGATCGCCGCCGACTGCCGCGAGGCCGGTGCCGACGCAGTGCTGGCCAAGCCGGTGAAGCTGGGTCACCTTGGCGAGATCGTCGACGAACTGCTGCTGGGCAAGGATGCCGCGTCCGCCCGGTGACGCTGGTCCTCTCTGATGAGCCCGAAGTTCAAGAAGATCAGACAGGAGTTCTTCGAGCACCTGCCTTACACGGTCTTCAGCGTGGCCGCGGGCCTGGTGATCCTGGGATTCATGACCTACGCGGCCATGATCACCGCCCCGGCGGGCGCGTCAGGTGCGGCCAATCCCCATTTCGCCCCCGCGGCGCGGGTGGTGTTCCACGTCTTTCACCCGCTGCACGTATTCTTCAGCGCGGTGGCCACCGTGGCGATGTTCTGGAGGCACGAGCGCCGCTGGCTCAAGGCCATCCTGGTGGGCACCCTCGGCGCGACAGTCATCTGCGGGCTCAGCGACATCTTTCTGCCCTATCTGGCCGGAGGGCTTCTCGGCGCGGGTGACATGGAGATACACGTCTGCATCGTGCACCGGCCTCAGATCGTCCTGCCCTTCCTGGCCGCCGGCGTGTTCCTGGGGCTGCTCCTGCCGGCGTCCACGCACAAGAGCACCATCTTCTCCCACGCTGCGCACGTGCTCGTCAGCAGCGTGGCGTCGATAATGTACCTCGTGGGTTTCGGGCTGACCAACTGGGTGGCCGCCGTCGGGATGGTCTTCGTCTACATGGTGGTGGCCGTGATCGTTCCCTGCTGCACCAGCGATATACTCTTCCCGTTGCTTCTGACCGGGGAATGCTCCGGTTGTCTGGCCCATCCGCACGGCCAAGAGGAGGGCTGAGAGCGTATCACACGTGCTTTTCCTGCGGCTCGATTCGGCCAGCGCACTGTTCGGGTTACGGTCACCGCCGGCGAGATTCGAAAGGAATTTTTACAGTGGACATTTTCCCGCGGCGTCCTATAATTCCAGTGAGGGGCGGAAGTTCGTCTCACATGTTGCAGGGCATAGTCATGGCCGTAAGAAGCCAGCAGCGGAGGGGATAATGGACCAGAAGGTGATCGGCAGGAAGATTCGCGAACTTCGCTCCAAGATGGGTCTGACCACTGTGACGCTGGCCAAGAAGGTGAAGCTCTCGCAGGCACAGGTATCGCGCCTGGAGAACGGCCTGCAGGGGTTCCGCAGCGCCACGCTTCTGAGATTCTCCAAAGTGCTGGGCGTCGCGCCCATCTACTTCTTCGTGGAGGGTGAGGATACTTCCACTAAGAAGGTCGCTGAGGAGTTGGAGGGCTACGGCCTGACCCCCTCCAGAAACCTGCGCAAGGCGCTGGCCAACCCCGCGTTCCTGAAGTTCTCGGAGAAGTGCGCCAAGACCTTCAAGACCCACAAGAAGAACCTGGTCAAGATGGAGAAAGCCGTCAATCGGGTGGGCTGACCTCCGCCGCGCCGCCGCGTCCATGAGATTTCCCAGAGCGCCGCTCCGTTTCCGCTGGGCGGCGTTTCCATTGGCGCTGTGCCTGGCGGCCTGTGAGTTTGCGACTGCCGGCGAGAACGTCGGCAACCTGGCCGCCGCCGCCCGGCTGGCCGCCGAGGGCAAGCGCGAGGAAGCCCTCAAGCTCGTCGACAAGGCCGTTGCCGCCAAGCCCACCAGCATTCTCGCCCAGCGGCTCTACCAGGACCTGATGCTGGCCGCCGGCAAGCGCGAGGCGCTCATGGCCCGCTACCAGCGCGCCAGGAAGCGGAAGAAGAACCGCCGGCTGCTCGGCATCATCCGCTACCTCGAAGCCCGCGCGGGCACCGACCTCGCGGAGAAGCGCAAGAAGCTTGAGGCCCTGGCTCTCTCTCGGGGATTCGCTTTCTGGGCGGCCTACGATCTGGCGGCGGTCTGCACCGCGGCCGGCGATATGGCCGCCGCCGAGAAGCACGGCGGGGCCGCGCGGGACCTGCGACCCAGGGATGCGGACGTCCGCAACGTGCTGGCCAACGTCTACATGCAGGCGGGCAAGCTCAAGGAGGCCGAAGCCGAGATAAAGGAGGCCCTCAGACTGCGCCCCAAGTTCGCCCAGGCGCATTACAATCTGGGGCTGATTCGCGCGGCCGCGAAGAAGTACGAGGAGGCCGTCGCGCTCTTCCGCAAGGCCGCCGGGGAATCTCCCCGGTTTGCCGAGGCGCACAACAACATGGGACACTGCCTGGCGCGCCTGAACAGGCCGGACGAGGCCATCGCCGCCTACAAGAAGGCCATCGCGGCCAGGCCCGACTACGCCTCGGCCCATAACAACCTGGCGGTGGCCCAGTACCGCAAGAAGGACTACTGGTCCGCCTGGAAGTACTTGATGCTGGCCGAGAAGCACGGCCATGTCATCGCTCCGACCTTCAAGCGCGTGCTCAAGAAGAGGCTCTTTCCCGAGAAGAAATCCGAACCGAAGAAACCCGCCGGCAGCGCCCCGCCCGCGCTCTAAGCGGCGACAGGCACAGCAGTTGCGATACATGAAGGCCGTCCAGGGAGTGGGCTAATCGCCTTGCGCCGCGGCTCAGCTTGAGCAGTTGGCGAGCGTGCTTCCTGACGGCCGGCGACATCCCGGGGATGCGCCAGCGCCAGGTTCTTCTGCTGCTGTTGCGGGATAGGCACTGTCCTTGCGCGGAGTTGCCTCGCGCGGCGGACCAGCGTCCATCAGCCCTTGACTGAGCCCCGGGGGGCTTTATACTGGGTCCGAGCCACCGTACCGGTCTGCGACGCTACTTTCTGGGTTGGAGCGCGGTGGGAGAGACAGGAGGATTTCTTGCAGATAACCGTTTCGGGCCACGGAACAGACACCTCTGAAGCTCTGCGCGACTACGTTACTGACAAGCTCTCCCGTATGGACCGCTTCGTTTCGCGAATCAACAAGATACAGGTAATCATGAAGCCGGCACCCAAGGATGGCCGGACTGTAGAAGTGATCTGCCACCTGACCGGCGGGAAGTCGGTGGTGGTCCAGAGCGAGCACGCTGACTTCTACGCTGCGGTCGATCTGGTTGCCGACAAACTCCAGCGCCAGCTGACCAAGTTCAAGTCGCGCCGCGCCAAGCAGGTCCGCCGCGGTAAGTCCGGCGAGGCCCGCCGCTTCAAGGAGGCGGCCACCGGGTCTCCGCCGCCGGATGAGGACGAGGACGAG
>CBDUSI010000078.1:0-21473 GCA_965370045.1 uncultured bacterium
CATCGCGCTCACCCTCGGGCCTCGCATCGCTCGGGAGCGCCTGCCGTCACGGCGCCCCATTTTTCAACGGACTGCTAGCAGCGAATTTCGCTTGCGGCCGCGCCATCGCGCGTTACCCTCCCGGAGCATGGGCCAGTACACGGATGCGGTCACATTGCTCTGGCGCGACGTCCCCGGCCGCGAGGGGATGCGCGTGCTGGACGCCAGCGCCGGCCCCGGCGCCTCCACCCGCGCGCTGGTGGCCATGGGCATGCGCGTCACCGCCACCAACTACGGCCCGGAGCGTCCCGAGGGGCTGCCCCCCGAGGCGGAGTTCACCGGCGGGGTGGACCTCAACGCCCGCTGGCCGTTCGAGGACGGCGCCTTCGACGGCGTGCACCTCCAGGAGATCATCGAGCACCTCGAGAACCCCGCGCACACCGTCCGGGAGTGCGCGCGGGTCCTGAAGCCGGGCGGCGTGCTGGTGCTCTCGACGCCGAACACCCTCAACGCCGCGAGCCGACTGCGCTTTTTTCTCTCGGGTTTCACGGAAGGCCGCAAGCGGCCGATCAGCTACGCCAAGCCCACCGGCAACGCCGGCAACGCCTACATCACCAACCTGCCCCAGCTTCATTACCTCCTGGCCCAGTCGGGGATGAGCGTCGAGACGCTGGGGATGACCGTCTGGGAGTGGCGAACGCTGCTGGCCGCGGTGATCTTCTACCCGTGGTTCTGGTTGGGAACGGCGCTGGCGACCGGGCGGGTCAGGAAGAAGGACATGCTCAGCAAGGGGAAGCGCCGGGAGGCCTCGGAGGAGAAGCTCGCCGAGCTCGCCGCCGGGCAGGCCCGGGTGCAGCGCCGGCTGCGCGGCCTGATGCTGTCGAAAGAGGCGCTGCTGGCGCGCGGCCTGGCGCTGCGCGCGCGCAAGACCGGGGCCGCGCCGCTGGAGGCATGAAGGGGCGGCGGGGCGGCAGGCAGCGGGCAGCGGGAATTAAGTATTATGTCCCCGGAACTCCCCTAACGCTTCCCTCTCTTGGCCGCGATGATCTCCACTGCCGGAAACAGCAGTTCTCCAGTCCACTGATTCGCGGGGCCCTCTTGTTTCACGCCGGTCATCTTCATCTTGACGATGTACCTGCCTCGCTTCAGCCCCCACATGCCCCGGCTAACCGCAAGCAGTTCACGGTCAGTGGGCACGCCAACGGTCCGCATATCGACTCGATAGGCCAGACTGGCATGACCGGGGATCACCGCCCATTGCGGCGGGAAGATCGGGCCGCTCATAGGATAGCTTGTTTGAGCCAGGGGGGCTCCGGATGAATCGAACACGCTTGCGTGGACGTTCCAGCAGTAGGCCCTCACTGCTACCGGCTTCGCCATGTCGTTCCTAAGTTCGACAAAAACGGCGTGCCTCCCCCCGGAACCGAATTCCTCAAAGACAACCCGCAGGCGCCCGCAGAGTCCGCTGACGGGCTTGGACCAGGAACCCACAACAGGCTGCGTCGCTGCTGTCTTCGATTCGGCATCCCGTGCTCTTTCGCGGCGTGCATGTGGACCACAACCGGCGCAGAAGACAGCCGTCAGAGCAGACAGCCAGGGGAGGGAGTTGCGCAGCATGGCGTTGCCTTTCTTTCTCTACATCTTCTAGACGCGCGGCGGCTTGGGTCGTGACGGTGTTCCCAATCTCCACAGTGGGGCGCCTGTGGGGAGTCGCTCACTTGCCCTTCTCCGGCGCCACCTTCATCTTCTTGGGGACCGCGGCGGCGGGCTTGGTGGGCTTCTCCAGGCGGACCGCCATCCAAGGGGACTTGAGCCCCTTCTTCTCCCAGACGAGCTTGCCCTTGCGGTCCACCTCGAGTACGCGATTCCCGGAGTACGTCGTTATCAGGGTGTGGCCGTTCATAAGACGGACCGCGCTGATGGGCCCGACCAGCTTCGTGGGGCATTTCCAGACGACCTTGCCCTTGGGATCGACCTCCCGGACCTCTGGCGGACTGTGGGAGCATACCAGCGTGTTGCCGCCCGGCAGGCGTTGCGCGCAGTAGATCAGTCCCTGTTTCTCAAGCTTCCAGACGACCTTCCCCTTCCTGTCGACCTCGACGACCCGCTTTGCGCTAGACTGGCTGATCAGCGTGTTGCCACTCGCCAGACGCTGGCAGGTACTGGCGCCCTTGAACCCCTTGACCTGCCAGACGACCTTCTTCTTGCGGTCGTACTCGGTGACCGTGCCGGGGGTCGAGTTGGACACCAGCACGTTCCCGTTCTTCAGGACGGCGGCGAACAGGCAATCGCGGCCACCGGCCAGCTCCCAGACGGCCTTCCCGTCGCGATCGTAGATTGCCACTTTCCCTTGGTGCATTGCGACAAACGTGCTGCCGTCCGGCAGGCGCTGGGCGCAGATGGGACTGCCGCGAAGCGAGAGGGTCCACACCTCCTTGCCGTACTTGTCCACCTCCAGGACACGCTTCGCAGAGAACTCGGCGATCAGGGTGTTGCCCAGCTTCGAGAAGGACACATCCCGCTCTATCTTCGAGACCAGGCTCTCGGCCCGGGTCTGGACCTCCATGTCCTTGGACTTGAGCGCCTTCTTCAGCTCCGCCAGCGCTGGCCCGCCGATCTTCCGCAGCGCCGCGGAGGCCTTCTCGCGCATCTCCCATTCGTCGTGGCCGAGCTGTTTGACGAGTGTCGCCAGCCGCGCGGTCTCTTTGGCGCTGAGCTTCCCGACCTTCGGCGGCTCACCGGCGGCGGCCGGAGCCACCGACGCCACCAGCAGAGCCAGCGCCACGCCCCACAGGACGTAGATGCGCTTGGAGCGGGGCTTCTCCACAGCCTGGCCCTCGGTCACTGCTTCTTCTCCTGCGCTGCCTTGATCTTCTTCAGGGCCTGGGAGGCGGCGTGGCGGACGTCCCTGTTCTCGTCCTGGAGCAGCTTCTGGAGCGCCGGTACGGCCTCCCGAGCCTCCGGGCCGATCTTGCCCAGCGCCCAGGCGGCGGGCAAGCGCACGTACGCTCTCTCGTCGCCAAGCAGTCCGATCAGAGCCGGGATCGCCTCCCGGGCGTCCGGGCCGATCCCGACCAGCGCGCCCATGGCGGCCCGGCACACGTCCTCGTCCTTGTCGCCGAGCAACCTGACCAGCGCCGGGACGGCCCCACGGGCTTCCGGGCCGATCTCGCCGAGCGACAAAGCGGCGGCCCCGCGCACGTACTTGTTCTTGTCGCCCAGGAGCCCCACCAGCGCGGGGACGGCCGGCTTCCCGCAGAATCCCAGCATGAAGGCTGCCTCGCGCTTATCGCCAGCTATCCAGTCGGGCATCCGCGCGTAGAGGGAAAGACAATATGCGGCGTGCTCCGGCCCGCCGAGCTTCTTGATCTCCTCGGAAGTCAGGTGCGGGTTTGCGTTACAGCGCGCAACCGCCGCCCGGGCCTGGAGCACCGGCACTACCACCTTCCAGCATACGAGGCCGAGGACCAGCAGCAGCGCCAGCGCCACGCCCCAATACACGTACAGGCGCTTGGAGCGGGGCTTGGCGGCGAGCGTCTCGTCGGTCACGGGATACTCCTCTGGATACAGGATACCTCGCCTTCCCGGGCAGGTCAAGATGCACCTCAGTGTTCAGTGTTCAGATTTCGGTGTTCAGTAGCCTGAAAACTGACAACCGAAAACTGAAAACCGCGGTCCAGTTAGCCAACTCGGGAAAATCCCCGGGAATCTTCTCGCTGAAACCGCGCCGCTTAGATGCTTTCTGGTCCGCAACGTGGCCATCCGGGGGCTAAGACCCCCCTATTATATGGACAGTGTCAACGTTCTGAGCCGGGAGGAGTTTCCCTACTTGGCCAAAAGTGCGAAAAATGAGAATTTCACGGCCCGAGACTGCGCGACTTACGGCCCGCGCCATCCCGCTTCGTGAACAGGTGCTCATAGTACTTATGAGGGGGTACTTTTTCTTTAACCACCAAGGCACCAAGAAGGGCTATTGACCTTGATCGCGGAAAGTGACGCCTTGAAAGCCAGGACGGCCCCGCCGCGGACCAAACCCCAGGATTCTCTGCGGTCCTCTGTGTACTCTGTGTACTCCGTGGTGAGAAAGGATAAATCGATTTTCGCGTGCCGTAAAAAATGAAAAGTTTATCTCGGTCATTCCGCGTCGCTTGCGGAAAGAAAATGAAAGCCGGGGGCCGCGTATGGAGGAAAAATCCGCATAACTAATAGAGGGACTACTTTTTCAGTGGCCGGTGGTCGGTGGTCAGTGGCCAGTTTTGGGAAGGGGTAGGTTGGTGATCAGGGGAGCACGCGAAACCTCCGGGCGGGAGCCCGCGCCGGCCCGGCCGGCGCCGCTGAACACTGACCACGGACCCCTGACCACTGAGGTTCTCATTCACGCCGCCCGCATGCGCGCGCGCGGGATTTCCTGGGGGACAATCGCCGCGCGGACGCCGCACACCGCGGCCGAGCTCGCCCGACTGCCCTTTGACCATCCGGAAATCTGGGAGCCGCTGTACAAGCGCGCCGAAAAGCTCGCGCTTCAGGAAGCCGAAGGCGAGATGTTCAAGGCGCTCAACGTGCTCCTCGAAGGCGAGAACGCCAACGCTTCCGAGAAGGCCGCGCGCGAATTGCTGGTGCATCGCAGGCACATTGAACGCCGGCGATATCAACCACAGAGAGTTCAATCCACAGATGACACAGATCACACAGATGACCTAGAAGAGTTACAATCTGTGACATCGGTGAAATCTGTGGATTCGTGCCCTCCATGGCTCACCGAAGACCCGCCCGAAGAACTAAGAGTCCCCATCATCCAACTGGCCTGCTGCCGCGCGCAGGGGGAAGACCTGCTTTCGACGGCCGCCGAGATCGGTCGCCATCACGAGGAAGTCGAGCGCTGGCCGTTCCTGTACGCCAAGACCTGGGACCGGCACTGGCGCACCGCGCGCCTTGAAACCGCGCGCTTTTATGCAGCGAGAGCGATCAGGAAGCTCACCGACCTCGCGTTCGACCCCGACCGAAACCTCGCCGCCCGCGCCGCGCGGACGCTGCTGGTGCATCGCCGGCACATGCACTGGGCGAGAGCAAATCAACCACCAAGACACCAAGAACACCAAGGAGGTGAGTGTTCAGAGCCCAGTGTTCGGTGTTCAGGAGTCCTGAAAACTGAGGACCGAAAACTGACAACTGGCTTGGTGCCTTTGTGTCTTGGTGGTGAAAGTGGTTGGTCCCCCCGCGACGGGCCGGAATGACCGGAAAGCCGGCCGCAAAAGACCGGCGCGCCAGCCGAAACTGGCGCGCCGCGGGATTGTCCAGTAGGTTGGGGCTGGTGGGACTGCTACTCCTTCTTGCCCTTGCGCTCCTTCTCCCAGAGCTGGGCGGCGATGCGCTCGGCCTTGGCGTCCGCGGCCGCGTCCTCCTCGCCACCACCGTCCTCGTCCCAGACGCCCATGTTCGAGTCGGCGGCCTTCTCGTCACCGGCGGAAAAGCGGCCGGCGATGCTGTCCGCGCCGCGCCCCCGGCCTGAGAAGCTCGCGCTCGCGCCCCCGCTGGCGCCGGCCTGGGCATGGGCGGCGGCCTCGGCCTCGAACTTCTTCTCCTTGAAGAGCATCCCGTCGTCGATGGCCACGAAGGCGTGCGCCGTGTTCATCAGCTCGGTGGCGGTGTTCTGCGGGAAGCCCACCACCTCGGAACGCACACCCATGATCTTGAGGCGCTCGACCAGTGGAACGTAGTCGCCATCGCCGGTGACCAGGATCACCGTGTCCAGCCGCGGGGCCATGGCCATGATGTCCAGGGACATCTCCATGGCCCAGTCGCCCTTGGCGCTGCCGTCCGGGCGGATCTTGAGGTACTTGATCTTGATCTCGTACCCCAGCCGGGTCAGCGCGTCGACGAAGGCGGTCTGGTCGACCTCCGGCTTGGTGACCAGGTAGGCCACCGCGCGCACCAGCTGCCGGCCGGAGGTCAGGTCCTCCACCATCCGGCGGTAGTTGATCTTGGCCTGGTACAAATGCTTGGCGGAGTAAAACATGTTCTGCACATCGACAAACATCCCCACGCGCTGGCCGCGCTGCTTGCCGGGTATGAAGAGCGATCTCTCCGACCTGTCGTTCCTGCCTCCGTTGGAACCTCCGTTTACAGCCATGGTGTCTCCTCCTTTAGGCATACGGTGTGCTTAACGGTTATAGCCCCCAGCCTTTGGCCGGATCCCGCATCCAGCCTTACCGTCCTTACACCGTTCTCTATGTATCTCGGACGCGGATGATAGCGACGCGCAGCCGGGATGTCAACCCCCGGCTAACAAATAGCTGCCGGCAGGCATCTGTACCAAACGAGCCAAACGGGAACCGCGGGCCGGTGCGGGAGGAGGGCGTAAGCCGCCCTTACGCTGGCACATCAGGGGTGACGCCGGTCCGAACGCGACTCGTGTCCCGTTTGGCGCGTTTGCGATGTAGGCATAAGCAGCGCCTGGGGCGGTCCCGCCGGACTGCCCGCTTCAAGGGGCTTCGAACTGCGCTTGCCGCCGGGCAGGGAAGCCGCCCCGCAGTTCGAAGCCACCCGCCGCTCCGGGGCGCACGGCGGGGGACGGTCCAAAGTGGCTGGCGCTGGCGCGGCCCCAAATGTAGAATGCCGGTCATGATTCGGGGGGTTACTGACAAGTCCGTACTGACCGCGCTGGGGTTGAGCAGGCGCCTGGTGGTCCGCCTGGGGGTGTTGCTCTCCCGGGGTCTGACCTGCACCGAGGCGGCCCTGGAATCCGCAGGGCGCGGCTCGCCCCTTGAGAAACTCCTGCTCTCCGAGGCCCTGCTGGCCGCGGCGGAAGAGTTACAGGGCGAGAAGCTCAATTCCCTGGCCGCTGAAGCCGGCGTCGCCGACCGCCTGACCGTTGCCCAGGCGCCGCCGGGACGAGTGCTGGCGATCGAGGAGGAGATCGAAGCCGAGAAGGCCTGGGACGCCTCCACGGCCGGGGACGATCGGGCTCTCGTCGAGCTGGCCCGGGCCCCGGCGCTGGCGTCCGCTGTTTCCGGTGACGAGGCCGCCCGCGCCGAGCTTTTCTCGCCCGCGGAGATCGAGCGTCTCAAGCTTACCGCGCTGACCAGCGCGCGCACCGAGGAGGCCGTCGGCGCCATGCGCCGCCTGGCCTACGCGCCCATCTCCCCGCAGGCCCAGGGCGACGTCTTCGTCCGCGCCCTGGCGGCGCTGGACCCCCAGGTGCGGGCCGAGGCCGCGCGGCTCCTGGCCGGGGTGGGCCTGCAGGTGGACATCTCCGAGGCGCTGGTGGCCCTGGCCGACGGCGACGAGGCCGAGAAGCGCCTGGCCATCGACCGGCTGGGGAGCTCGCTGGCCGCGCGCGCCTCCGCGCCGGGGGAAGCCGACCTGGTGCTGGTCTCCTGCCTGGTGGCCCTGACCACGGCGCTGACCTCCGAGAGCTCCGCCCGCATCCGCGGGCACGTGCTTTCCTCCCTGGCCGGGGCGGCCGGCGTGCTGGCCGCCTTCCCCGAGAGGCTCGGGGAGGTGCTCCGCCACCTGGTCGAGCTGCTGGTCGCCGACTACCAGGCCACCTCCAGGGGGGCCGGCGAGCTGCTTGACGCCCTGCGCTCCGCGGCCGGCGCGGAGCTGGACACCGTGCTGGGCGCCGAGCTGGCCAAGACCAAGGCGCCGCAGGTGCGCGCGCTGCTCCTGGCCCAACGGGCCGCCCTGGCCCGCGCGGCGGGAGGGGAAAGCGAGGTCGCCGATATCTGCTCGGCGCTGGCCGGCGAGTTCGCCAGCGGTGGGCAGGGCGCCACCGACCAGCAGACCCTGGCCACGGAGCTTTTCCAGATGCCCGCCGAGGCGGCGGTGGGGGCCATACTGGAGCACTTCGCCGACGCCAAGCCCGCCGCCCGGCGGTACTTCCTGCGCCTGCTCGCCGACCTCTGCCGCTACCGCCAGGTCTCCGACGAGGGGGTGGAGGCCAGCGGCGAGGTCTTCCTGCGCTGCCTGCAGGGGGCCAGCAAGGAGCTGCGCCTGGGCGTCTTCGAGACCCTGCTGCCCGCCGACCCGCGGCTCTCGGAAGACCTGCGCGGCAAGTTCGCGGTCGCCTACATCGACAACTTCTCGGACCTGGTGTTCCGCTCGGACATCGAGCTGGCCGAGTCCACCCTGGCGCGGCTGGGCAAGCCGGGGCTGTCCCCCCTGCTCGAACGGATGGAGCCCAGCTGGCCGGCCGCCGACCGGGTCAGGGCCTGCCGGGCAATCGGGGAGATGGGCCGGCTGGTGGCCGCCGGCGAGATATCCGATCCCGGCGCGCAGGACCCGCTGCGCGAGGCCGCCCGCCGGCTGATGCGCGTCTCCGCCGCCAAGTTCCCGGACTCCGGCGTCCTGGCCGTGGCCATCGGCAAGCTGACCTCCGCGCTGGAGGGCGAGCCCGACGCGCTGGAGACCGCCTGGAACCGCATCTCCGGGATGAAGCTGAAGTCGGCGGCGCGGCTGGAGGCGCTCTCCTGGGTGGCCTGCGGCCGAGCGGCGACGCCGCGCATGGCCCAGGCCTCCGCCGGTGGGCTGCTGGAGGAGCTGGCCGCTCCCGAGCCGGAGAGCCTCGGCGAGGTCACCGAGTTGCGCTCCGGCGGCGAGCGCACGCTGGAGCTCTCCGACGCGGCCTCCGACTTCGTGACCGCCATGCCCCAGGTGGTGCG
The DNA here is from genome assembly GCA_965370045.1 of uncultured bacterium. Taxonomy (GTDB): domain Bacteria; phylum Planctomycetota; class SZUA-567; order JAKLDR01; family JAKLDR01; genus CAZONU01. Next base: position 8,640 of record CBDUSI010000078.1, read on the forward strand.
CAGCCTGGCCCGGGTGGCCCTCTCGCCCGCGGCCGACGCCACGCTGCGCTCCCGGGTGCTCACCGCGCTGATCAACCGCTGGAGGGACCTGGTCAGCGCCCGGCGCATATGGGGCCCGGCGGCGGCCACCACCATGATCGAGGGTCTGCGCGAGCTGGCCTGCCACGCCTCCTCGCGCCCGGCGGAAAAGCTGGAGGTCATCCGCGCGCTGGGCCTGCGGCTGGCCGACCCGCCGGCCATGCGGGCCATCTCCGAGATACTCGCCGCCAGCTCGGACAGCCGGGACCTGGCCGCCCCGGCGGCCTCGGCGGCGCTGGCCCTGCTGGGCCTGCGCGACCCCCGCGGCCGCATCCCCGAGGAGGACCGCGAGCACATCCTCCGGGCACTGGCCCGCATCCTGGGCCGCAAGGAAATCGAAACCTCCACGCCGCGCACCGCCAAGCTCCGCGAGCGCATTCTGGGCGAACTCTTCGAGGGCCTCAGCGACGACGTGCCCGGGGTCTACGAGGCGCTGACCGAGCTGGCCGTCTGCCAGGGCTTGGGGGAGGAGCTGCGCGAGGACATCTCCGGGCGGCTGGCGGCGCGCCGCGCGCTGGCGCGGAGTCCAGAGGCCCGGCGATCATGAACTCCCTGGAGCGAGTCAGGCTGTGCTTCGAGCACCGCGAGCCCGACCGGGTGCCGATCGACTTTGGCGGGTGGCTCAGCGGCATCAAGAAGAGCGCTTACGACCGCCTGACCGAGTACCTGGGCGTCGAGGCCCAGTGGAGCGGCTACAGCCCCTGCGAGGAGCTGCTACAGCGCTTCGGCGCGGACTTCCGGCGGGTGACCCCGGCCAGGCCGGCGCGCGCCCGGCCACGGGCCAACCCGGACGGCTCGACGACCGACGAGTGGGGCATCACCCGGGTGGTCGAGAACGAGGACGATCAGATCGTCGACTTTCCGCTGAAGGACGCGGACCTCGCCGCGCTGGAGAGCTACGACTGGCCGGACGCGAATCCAGAGGGCCGCTACGAAAAGGTCCGCGCCGCCGCCGAGGAGATTCACGCCCGGGGCTACGCGGTCAGCGCCCAGCCGGACATCAACGGGGTCTTCGAACTGTCATGCTGGCTGTGCGGCTTCGACCGGGTGCTGATGGACCTGGCGATGGACCCCGAGTTCATCACCGCGCTCTTCGAGAAGATCACTTCGCTCCAGGAGAAGTACGCGGCCAACTACTACTCGGCGCTGGGGGACAACGCGGAGATGGTCCAGCTCGGCGACGACTTCGGCACCCAGAACGGACCGTTCTTCTCGCCGGACATGTATCGCGAGATGATCGTCCCCTGCCAGAAGCGCTACCACGCGGCCATAAGCTCGCACACCAACGCGAAGATATTCCACCACTCCTGCGGCTCGGTCTATCGCCTGCTGGAGGACATGATCGACGCCGGCGTGGAGATACTGAACCCCGTGCAGACTTCAGCGGCGGAGATGGACCTGGCCACGCTCAAGAAGGAGTTCGGCTCGGAGATCGTCTTCCACGGGGCCATCGACGTCCAGACCGTGCTGCCCCGGGGAAAACCCCAAGACGTCAGGGACGAGGTCAAGCGCGTGCTGGACGTCCTGGCGCCCGGCGGCGGTTACGTGCTGGCGCCCAGTCATAACATACAGGGCGACACGCCCCCGGAGAACATCGTCGCCATGTTCGAGGCCGCGCTGGAGTACGGAGTTTATTAGAGAAGCTTCTTCAGCGAGCGGCAGACGTACTTGACCTCGCGCTCGCCAATATCCTGATGACACGGCAGGGTCAGCACCGTCTCCGCCAGCTCCAGCGCGTCCGGGAAGCGCCCCGCTATCCCTCTCGGCAGAAGCGGCGCCCACCAGTGACAGAGCGTCTCGATGCCCAGGCGTTCCAGCTTCCCGCGCAGGGCGGGCCGGCGCTTGACCCTCACCGGAAAGCCCCGCGGGCAGGCCCCGGCGGGCAGCCTGGGCAGCAGCGCCAGCTCGCCGAGCTCGCGCAGGTAGAGCCGGAAGTTCCGCCGCTGGCGCCGCCGGACGCCCCCGGGGTCGACGTTGTGCATCACCAGCCGGGAGAGCGGGTCGATGGGCGGGAAGACAGTCGGATCGCCGTAGTGCTTCGCGAGACCGTTCAGCGCCTCGCGGAAATGTGGCCGCTGGACCTCGCGCGCGGTGTTCTGCATTTGAAGATGCAGGCGGTAGAGGTACGCCTCTTTGCTGCGGAGGTACGAGCTCTGCCCGGGCGTCGGAGCCCGGCACGGCACCTTGACCGTCTTCGGGAAGCGGCGATTGTTGATCACCAGCGCGCCGGCATGGAGCACCGGAATGGTCTTGCGAATGCTGAAGACGGCCACGTCGCCGAAGGTTCCTACTGCTTGGCCGCGGTGCTCGGAGAAGAGCGCGTGCGCGCAGTCCTCAATCAGGTAGAGTCCGTTCTCGCGACAGAAGGCGCGGACCGCGTCGAACTCCAGGGGAACTCCCAGGTAATGATACCAGAGCATCGCCCGGGGTCGCGGCCGCGCGCGCGTCAACCCTCGCAGGTGCCCCCAGTCGATGCTCAGGTCGGTATTCACGTTGAAGTAAACCGGGCGCGCCCCGGCCAGCTTCAGGGGCCGGCTGACCGTGTCGCAGGTGAAGGCCGGGAGCAGGACGCGCCCGCCCTTCCTCAGGCCCATCGCCCGCCAGCAAAGGTAAAGCCCGCTGCTGGCGCGGGGCAGCAGCGTCGTCCGACCGCGGGGCAGCCAGGAAGGCAACCGCTCCGGATGCCCGACCGGCGCCAGCAGCTCCGGGCCCAGACCCGGGAAGTTGGTGACGAACCGCCGGCCGCGCTTCTGCGAACTCACTGCCGCTTCAGGCCTCCGAATCGGATACCTGGATATCGGTGCGACTCAGCCTGGAGCGCTTCACGGCTCAGGCGCCCAGCGCGCGCTTGGCGGCGGCGACGATCTTCGCGGCGCTGGGCAGCACCGCGTCCTCCAGCGAGCGCGCGGCGGGAATCGGGCTGTCGGCCGCGCCGACCCGGACGATGGGGCCGTCGAGAAAACTCACCGCCTTCTCGGCGACTCGCGCCGAGACCTCCGCGCCGAAACCTCCGGCCAGCCAGCCCTCTTCGACGGTGACCAGGTGCATGGTCTTGGCCACGGACTCGAGGACCGCGCCCTCGTCCAGCGGCTTGAGGGTGCGCAGGTCTATCACCTCCGCGCTGACGCCGTCCTCCTGAAGGGCCTCGGCCGCGCGCAGGGCCAGCGTTACCATATAACCGTGAGCGGTGATGGTCAGGTCGTGGCCCTCCCGCGCGATTCGCGCCGGGCCGATGGGGGCGGTCTCCTCGGCTCTGGGTACCGGCTCGCGCATTCCGTAAAGCAGCTTGTGTTCGATGAAGAGCACCGGGTCCTGGTCGCGGATGGCGGACTTCAGCAGCGCCCGGGCCTGCCGCGGCGAGCTGGGTGCCACTATCTTCAGGCCGGGCACGCCCTGGAAAAGCCCTTCGATACATTGGGAGTGCGTGGGCCCGTAGCCGCGATAGCCGCCGGTGGGCATGCGCACGGTAAGCGGCACGTCCACCTGGCCGGCGTACATGTAGTGGAACTTGGCGGCGTGATTGGCGAGCTGGTCGAAGGCCAGCAGGGCGAAGTCCGCGAACATCATCTCGACGACGGGCCTGAGGCCCAGCATGGCCGCACCGGCGGCCAGGCCGGCGACGCTGTTCTCGGAGATGGGCGTGTTCATCACGCGTCCGGCGCCGTAGTCCGCGGCCATGCGGCGGGTAACTTTGAAGGCCCCGCCGTACTCGGCGATGTCCTCGCCGAGCAGGATCACCCGCTCGTCGCGGTCCAGCTCCTCGCGCAGCGCGCGCTGCACCGCCTCCCAACCGTAGATTTCCTCCGCGTCGGAGGCTTCGGACCCGGTGGGGTCGGGGGCCTCCGCGTCGACCGGCTGGGCGTAGACGCCGGCGGCGGCTTCAGCGGCGTCCAGGACCGGGCTCTTCCGTGCGAACTCCACGGCGGCCTCGATCTCGGCTTCGACTTCCCCCTCGACTCCGGCGATTTTCTTTTCTGAGACCTTCAGCTCAGCCAGGCGCGGACGCGCCGCGCAAAGCGGGCAGCGCGCGCGGTGCTTGGCCTCCTCTTCCCTGGTGCGGTACTCGCAGCCGTCGCTCTTGGAATGGCCGGAGAGGCGGTAGGTCCTGCACTCCAGGAGGTAAGGCCCCTGGCCACCGCGCACGTGTTTCGCGGCCTTCCGCGCGGCGGCCAGGACGACCTCGACGTCGTTGCCGTCAACACTGTCAAAAGGAATCCCAAAGGGCGCGGCGCGGCCGGCCAGCTCCTGACATCCCCCCGGGGAAGCGCAGCCCTCTTCGGTGCGCGTGGAGAATGCCCAGCAGTTGTTTTCCAGGACGTAAAGCACCGGCAGCTTCCAGAGCGCGGCCATGTTCAGGCTCTCGGCGAATGTTCCCTGATTAACGGCCCCATCACCGAAGAAGCAGCAGGCGATGCCGCCCTTGCCTAAACGCGAAAGGGCCAGGGCCTGGCCGGTGGCCACGGGGATGCCCCCGCCGGTGATCCCGTTGGCGCCCAGGAAGCCCAGGTCGCGGCTGGCGGTGTGCTGGCTGCCGCCGCGTCCCAGGCTGTAGCCGTCTTTCTTTCCGAAGAGCTCGGCCATCAGCCGCCCGGGTTCGGCGCCCCTGGCCAGGAAGTGCCCGTGCCCGCGGTGGTTGGAGACGATCACGTCCCCGGCCTTCAGCGCGGCGACGGCGCCGACAGCCACCGCCTCCTGACCGTTGCAGGAGTGAGTGGTCCCGGCCAGCTCGCCGCCGGCGAAGAGGCCCTCCACCTTCTCCTCGAAGCGGCGAATCAGGAACATCCGCCGGTAGAGGTCGAGAAGCCGGCTGCCGTCAGTCTTTTTGCCCAAGCTGTCCCCCGGATAAGTTAACCGCTCGGAGCCGGCGCCGGTTACAGAGAGTTAACCACCAAGACACCAAGTCAGTTTTCAGTTCTCGGTTTTCAGTTTTCTGGATTCCTGAACACTGAGCACTGAACACCGGCCTTCTCCGCGTTCTCTGCGCCTTTGCAGTGAAAAATCCAGGCCAGCCCCCGTCCTTACTCCTCGTCGTCCTCGTCCTCGTCTTTCTTCTTCTTGCGGCGGATCACGCGCCAGAGCTCGCCGTACTCGCGGGCCTCGAACAGGCTGGCCGTCAACCAGTACGCGAAGACCCCGGCGATCAGCGGCGCGACGGCCCGCTGGAACACCACCAGGAAGCCCTCGCCCTCCGCCGGCAGGCTGCTCTTCACCCAGTCGATGACTATGGCGGTGATGCCGGTGATGGCCACGGTACGCAGCAGCGTCCAAGCCAGCGGGCTCAGCCTGAGCCCCTTGCACTCGCGCCCCAGCGCGCCCAGGAGCAGCACCGCCTGCAGGCTGATGGCCGTCGCGGTGGCCAGGGCCAGGCCCGGCGCGCCGCTGACCCAGCGCACGGCGCCGGCCGGGTCGGTGACGTCCAGCGACCGGAAGACGGAGCCCGCGATGCTCTCTGAACGGACCAGCAGCAAACTCAACACCAGGTTCACGGCCACGGTCACGAAGGCGATCTTGGCCGGCACCCAGGGCTTCTTCATGGCATAGAAGGCCCGCGCCGCGAGCATGGCCAGCATGGTGGGCACCAGCGCGGCCGAGGACCAGAAGAGCACCCGGGACATCAGCGGGGTCTCTTCCCACGACCACCGCCCGCGCTCGAAGAGCAGGCGGATGATGGACTCGCCGTTGACCATCAGGACGGCGGTCACCGGCAGCAGCAGGAAGATGCCCATGCGCGCCGCGTCGGTGAAGGCCTTGGCGAAGCCCGCGCGGTCCTTGCGGGCGTGCAGCGAGGAGAGCACCGGCAGCGCCGCGGCGCTCATGGCCACGGCGATCACCCCGATGGGCGCCATCACCAGAATGTTGCTGTTGGCCAGGTAGGAGACCGAGCCGCGGGCGCACAGCCCCACGGCCAGGAGGGTGTTGACCAGGATACACACCTGGTAGGCGCTGGCACCGGCCAGCACCGGGGCCATGCGGCTGATAACTGCACGGAAGGCCTTGTCCTTGAGGTCGATGGTCGGGGTTATGCGCACCCCGCAGCGCCAGGCGGTCGGCAGCTGTGCGATCAGCTGCAGAGCTCCGCCCACCAGCACCGCCCCGGCGAGTATGAACACCCCGGTCTCGGGTTCGAAGCGGTACTTCTTCCAGGCGATGAGCGCACCGCCCAGCATGGCCAGGCTGAACAGCGCCGGCGCGCCGCCGGGCACCGCGAAACGCCGGTGGCTGGTGAGAATCGCTATGAAGAAGGCGAAAAGGCAGACCAGCGGCAGGAAGGGGGCCATCACCTCCAGGAGTTGGAGAATGCGCGCGGTGTTCTCGGAAAGCTCAACGCCCTTGCGCACGGCGACGCTGAGCAGCACGCCCAGCACCACCAGTCCGCCGAGCAGTATGGCCAGCGCGGTGGCCACCAGGCTGGCCAGGCGGTTGGCGCCGTCTTTGTCATCGGCCTCCAGGCGCTCGACGTAGCCGGGCACGAAGCTGTTGGTCAACGCGCCCTCGCCGAAGAGGTTGCGGAACATGTTGGGGATGCGGAAGGCCAGCATGAAGGCGTCGCGGAAGCCGGCCGGCAGCAGGCTGGAGATGGCCAGGGTGCGCACCAACCCCAGCGCGCGACTGCCGGCGGTGAGCGCCCCGAAGACCCCGGCGCCGCGCAGTAGGCTGCGGGACTCGTCCTCGGCGGTCTTCCTGTCGGGTTTGGCCAAGAGGGCTCCTAGCAGACTGGCAATGAAACCGGGATTCTAAGCGCCGGAGCGCAAAGGTCAAATATAATGAAAAAGCGCGAGATCATCTTCGGTAGCCGTACCCCGATAGTCATTCGCGGTGGAGAATGCAGGATTCCGGCCCGCTCGCTGCGATCAGTGAGTTGGGCTATTCCCCTCGCGCCCCATAGCGCAACAGGCACTGGGTTATTGCTGGGTCACCGCTCCTGCGGTCGTTTCGGAGATACTTTCGCGAAGCAGCCAGCACTGTTCGCCCGCGGCTGTCCCTACAGTTGGGGTCCGCGCCGCCTTCAAGCAGTGCCTGGACGTTTTCAAACTGGACGCAGGCTACCGCACGCATGAGAGGGGTATCCCCAAAAGTGTCCACCGTTTCAGTCTTGGCTCCCGCCCCGAGGATTTCACGTACGATCTTTGTGTGTCCCATGCCAGAGGCCACGTGCAGCGGTGTCCGCTGGCTGCTGTCCTTGAGTTCAAGGTCCGCCCCGTGGGAGATGTACAGCTTGACCAGGTACAGTCTGCCTGAGACTACCGCTTGATGAAGTGAAGTTTGTCTTTGGCCGTCGCGCTCGTTGACGTCGTGGCCGTGTCGCAGAAACATCACTGCCCCGGCCACGTTTCCGCTGAAGGCAGCTTCGTGAAAAGGGCACCATCCGAGGATGTCGCCCATGACCCGCCGGCTGAATCGGTGATCGTAGAAGCGGTTCATCCTGGGGTCGTGGGGCCTCTTGGCGGCAATAACGGTCAGTTCGCGGAAAGCCCCACGCCGAACACGGTCGTCGCCGCTGTCCAGCCTGAAGACCAAGTAGCGAATTTTCAGCGAGTCCCAGTGAAGGGCTGTGGCAATCCCGCCCCCCGCCCAGAAGGGTGAGCAAGGGCAGCCAAACGAACAGCGTCTGCCACTGCCTCTTCGGGATCGTCGCCTTCTTCATATCCCTGCTAACGTGCCCTGACGGGCGAAGGTTCGCGTAAGTCCCCGGAAAGGACGGCCGTCTTTGAAAGAGTGGGGGCGCGCCATGGGCACGCCCCCCGTTCTTGATTGTGCGACTTGTTGAGTTCTAAACCACGCCCTGGTCGATCATGGCGTCGGCGATCTTGACGAACCCGGCGATGTTGGCGCCCAGCACGTAGTTGCCGGGCGTACCGTACTCCTCGGCGGTCTTCCGGCAGTTCTCGTGGATGTTGATCATGATGCCGTGCAGCTTGCTGTCGACCTCCTCGCGGCTCCAGGACAGGCGCATGGAGTTCTGGCTCATCTCCAGGCCGCTGGTGGCCACGCCGCCGGCATTGGCGGCCTTGCCCGGGCCGTAGAGGATCTTCTTCTCGAGGAAGTGCTCCACGCCTTCGGGCACGGTGGGCATGTTGGCGCCCTCGGAAACAAGATAGCAGCCGTTCTTGACGAGGGTCGCGGCCTCCTCGGCGCTGATCTCGTTCTGGGTGGCGCTGGGGAAGGCGCAGTCGCACTTGATGCCCCAGGGCCGGGCGCCCTCGGTGTACTCGGCGCCCTTGAACTTCCCGGCGTATTCCTTGATGCGACCGCGGCGCACGTTCTTGAGCTCCATGACCCAGGCCAGCTTCTCGGCGTCGACGCCCGCCGGATCGTGGACCGTGCCGCCCGAGTCGGAAAGCGAAACCACCTTGGCGCCCAGCTCGTTGAGCTTCTCGACGGTGAACTGGGCCACGTTGCCCGAGCCCGAAACGGTGCAGACCTTGCCCGCGTAGCTCTCACCGCGGGTCTTGAGCATCTCCTCGCCGAAGTAGACCGCGCCGTAGCCGGTGGCCTCCGGGCGGACCAGCGAGCCGCCCCAGCCCAGCTTCTTGCCGGTCAAGACCCCGGTGAACTCGTTGCGCAGGCGCTTGTACTGCCCGAAGAGGAAGCCGATCTCCCGGCCTCCCACGCCGATGTCCCCGGCGGGCACGTCGGTGTTCGGCCCCAGGTGCCTGAAAAGCTCGCTCATGAACGACTGGCAGAAGCGCATGACCTCCTCGTCGCTCTTGCCCTTGGGGTCGAAGTCGCTGCCGCCCTTGCCGCCGCCCAGGGGCAGGGTGGTCAGCGAGTTCTTGAAGACCTGCTCGAAGCCCAGGAACTTGAGGATGCCCAGGTTCACCGAGGGGTGGAAGCGGAAGCCGCCCTTGTAGGGGCCGATGGCGCTGTTGAACTCGATGCGGAAGCCACGGTTCACCTGGCAGCCGCCCTCGTCGTCGAGCCAGGGCACCCGGAACATTATCACCCGCTCGGGTTCGACGACGCGATCGAGGATGTTGGCCTTGACGTAGCGGGGGTTCTTCTTGAGTACCGGCTCCAGCGAGTCGAAGACCTCGGTCACCGCCTGCAGGAAGGTGGCCTCGCCGGCGTTCTTCTGCTTGGTCTTCTCGAGGACGTCCTGGATGTATCCCATCGCGCTTTTCCCTTCTGCGCTCTCTGGCGGGCAACCAATGCCGGCCGTATCCCAGCGAACCTACCACCCGGGACGTTACCCCCCGGTCTGCGGGGTACTAATACTCGATATCGAGCCCTTTTCAAGTCGCTTTGGAGGAGGGAGCAGAGGGCCTCAGGTCGGGCACGGGCTCTCTCGCAGCGAGGGCGCGGCCACCAATCGCCAACGGGAACTCATTCTAAACCGCGCGCGAGAGAATCAACCGGGAGGTCCGGCGCGTTTCAAAGGACGTTGCAAAAGCCCCGGCCAGCGATAGTATCCGTCGGGAACCGCAGCACGAAAGCCGGAGAAGACTCCATGAGCAGCGACCAGACAGCACTCGACCAGCTGTGCATCAACACGCTCCGCTTCCTGTCCGTGGACGCCGTGGAGAAGGCCAAGAGCGGCCACCCCGGCGCGCCCATGGGCCAGGCGCCAGCGGCCTACGCCCTGTGGACCCGCTTTCTCAATCACAACCCGGCGGACCCCCAGTGGCCCGACCGTGACCGCTTCGTGCTCTCGGCGGGGCACGCCTCCACGCTGCTCTACTCGCTGCTCTACCTGGCCGGCTACGACCTCTCTCTCGACGACTTGAAGAACTTCCGCCAGCTGGGCTCCAAGACCCCCGGCCACCCGGAACGCGGCGTCACCCCCGGAGTCGAGACCACCACCGGCCCGCTGGGCCAGGGCTTCGCCAACGGCGTGGGCATGGCCATGGCCGAGCGCTTCCTGGCCGAGAAATTCAACCGCCCGGGGCGCGAGATCGTCGATCATTACACTTACGCGATTGTCAGCGACGGCGACCTGATGGAGGGGCTCAGCCACGAGGCCGCCTCGCTGGCCGGTCACTACAGGCTCGGCAAGCTGATTTACCTCTACGACGACAACAGCATCACCATCGAGGGCGCCACCAGCCTGGCATGGAGCGAGGACCGCCTGGCCCGCTTCGCCGCCTACGGCTGGCACACCCGGCAAGTGGCGGACGGCAACGACCTCGCCGCCGTAGAGGCGGCCATCAAGGCCGCCCGCGAGGTCAGCGACCAGCCTTCCATCATCGCGGTCAAGACCGTCATCGGCTTCGGTGCGCCCAACGTGGCGGGCACCTCCGGATGCCACGGCGCGCCGCTGGGCGCCGAGGAAGCCGCGGCCACCAAGAAGAACCTGGGCTGGCCGGCCGAGCCGGCTTTTCACGTGCCCGAGGAGGCTCTGGCGCACTTCCGCAAAGCCCTCGCAGCCGGGAAGTCGGCGCAGGCCGAGTGGGAGAAGAAGCTGGCCGCCTGCCGGAAGGCCGAGCCCGAGCTGGCCGCCGAGTTCGCGCGCTGCATGGCCGGCGAACTGCCCGAGGGCTGGGACGCCGACGTTCCCACGTTCCCCGCCGACGAGAAGGGCACCGCCAGCCGCGCGGCTTCGGGGACGGTGCTCAACGCCATCGCCGCGCGGGTACCGAATCTCCTGGGCGGCTCGGCTGACCTGGCCCCCTCCACCAAGACGCTGATCAAAGACGCGGCCGACTTCCAGGCGGCCAGCCCCGGCGGGCGCAACCTGCACTTCGGCGTCCGCGAGCACGCCATGGGCGGCCTGCTCAACGGCATGGCCCTGCACGGCGGGCTGATCCCCTACGGGGCCACCTTCCTGGTCTTCAGCGACTACATGCGGCCGTCGGTCCGCCTGGCGGCGCTGATGAAATTGAAAGTCGTTTACGTCTTCACCCACGACAGCATCGGCGTCGGCGAGGACGGCCCCACCCACCAGCCGGTGGAGCAGGTCGCCGCGCTGCGGCTCATCCCCGGCCTGACCGTCATCCGCCCGGCGGACGCCAACGAGACCGCCGAGGCCTGGCGCGCGGCGATGACCGTGGAGGGTCCGGTGGCCCTGGCGCTCACCCGCCAGAACCTGCCCACCGTAGACCGCGGCGTCTACGGCTCCGCCAAGGACTTGGTCCGCGGCGGCTACATCCTGGCCGACTGCGAGGGCGGCGACCCGCAGATAATCCTCATCGCCAGCGGCTCGGAGGTCTCTCTTGCTCTGGAGGCCGGGCGCGCGCTCTGCGGCGAGGGCGTCAAGGTCCGGGTGGTGAGCCTGCCCAGCCGGGAGCTCTTCGAGGCCCAGCCTGAGGAGTACCGCGCGGAGGTGCTGCTCCCCGGGGTGACCGCGCGCGTGGCCGTCGAAGCCGGGACCAGCTTCGGCTGGGACCGCTACGCGGGGCCGGAGGGACTGATCCTGGGCATCGATCGATTCGGCGAGTCGGGGCCCTACAAGGGGGTCTTTGAGAAGTTCGGTCTCACCGCCGAGAGCGTGGCCGCGGAGTGCCGGGAACTCCTGAAGAAGAACAAGGGGTAGCAGTCCGGGGACGCGCTATTGAGAATCGCGAAGGCTCTTCTGCTCTGGGGCGCACTGCTCATAGCGCTGGCCCTCGCGGCCGGGTGTGGCATGGGCACGGCGCTCGACTCGGCGGAGTGGCCCACCCGGAAGCCGGCGAGCAAGAACATCGCCGGTAGCTGGGTGCTCGCTCCCGAGTCGGTCAAGCTGGCGCGCGCCAAGGGCGGGTACGGAGATTTCAGTACGACCATAGTCCTTTCCGAGGACGGCAAGCTCGAAATCAAGGGTTTGCCCGACTGCGTGCCCGCGGGCGGCTTCAGGGAAGCCGGGAAGACCTTCGCCGACTACAAGGGAACCTGGGAACTGGAAGAGCCCCAGGGATACTGGGGCGTCGCTGCCAGGACCGCCACCGGAAGCGATTCCGCGGGGCGGACCTTCCACCTGGGCCTCTGGAATACGCAGGCTCCCTACAGGATGTGGTTCGCCGTCGGCGACATTGACGAGGGCAACTACCTCTTCTTCGACCGCAAGGGTGACGTGGGCAGCGCTCTACCGGCCACCGGGGAGACCGATCCTCCGACCGAGGACGACTTCGCGCCCGGGCTGGGCTTCTTCGCGCTGCTGATGCTCGTCGTCATGATCATCCTGGCCATCGTCGCGGTCGTCGCGGTGGTATTCCTGATAGCCGCGGCGATTGCCGCGCTCTTCGGCGTGTCCCTGAGCGCGGTGCTCTTCGCGCGCTGGCGGAAAAAGAAAAGGGACCGCGAGGAGAACTAGCGGTCCAGGGGCCGGGAATCAGAAAGTAAAGCTGGTGCCAGGGCCCAGAATCGAACTGGGGACACCTGCATTTTCAGTGCAGTGCTCTACCATCTGAGCTACCCTGGCACCGCCGCGATACTATTCGCGGCAAGTGCCTCTGTCAAGTGGTCATGCCTGCAACACAGTGACTTGCGCACGCTCAGACGAGGGCCAGGATCAGGAAAAGGAACGCGCGGGACCTGCAGGGGATTCCAGCGGCTCAGGCGGCGGGAGGCCAGAGGGAAAGCCTTGGACCTCCAACCGCCGCCGGACACTACTTCAAGAACCGCTCATTCTTCCTGTTCAGCGTCGGTGGACCCTTTCACCTCTCATCTCTCTTGACTTGTGTCCACGAACCGGGCTCCTTCAAAGGGTACTCTGGCTGGCCGTTTGTAACGATACTCGAATACTTCGTCTCCCGGGTTCTCACTGGACTCACGGCCATCGTATTCGAACACTAGAGCAATTTAAGTATGTGTAACGAATTGCCGATAAAGGAAGTATGCCAG
>CBDUSI010000079.1:0-21134 GCA_965370045.1 uncultured bacterium
AATCTGAACCATTCTGGCTCCAATCACGGCCGCCCCATTTTTCAACGGCCTGCTACGCCCCTTCTTCTCCGCCGGCCGCCTTGCGCAGCGAGAGGACCAGCTCGATCTCGCCCCGCTGGTAGGCGGTCTGCTCTGCTATTTCTAGGACGGATAAACCCTGGTCGGCGAGACTGTAAATATGTGCGTGATGCTCCAGGGTCTCCCGGGCCTTGCTCTCCGGAGGAGGCCCGGCCGGCGCGGCCGGCGCGGCCTCATCGTCCGCGGGCGGCGGCCCCTGGCCGCCGCCGTCGGCACCCCCCAGTCGGGCGATGCGCTCGTCGGCGTCGCGGATCAGCCGGTCCAGGGCCCGCATCCTGGTGTCCAGCATCGCGGATATCTCGCGGGCTACCTCTTCAAGGTCCACGGCCATGCGCTCCAGGGACTCGCGCATCACCTGCTGGCTGGCCCCCGAACGCGGGCGCCGGTCCAGCTGGGCCAGGTCCTTGTTGCGCTTCTTCATCCGCAGGCTGAGGAACACGATCACGGTCAGCCCGACAATGACCACCGCCGGGCCCAGGAACCCGTCCATGAACTTGCCCCAGGCCCACTGGTCGCCGCTGGTCTTGCCGATGACCGCCCCGGTCTCGGCCGCCGCCGAGGCCAGCAGCGCCGCCAGCCCCAGCGCGGCGCGCGCGAGAATCACACCATCCTCCTGAGCGCCTCGTGGGCGTAGATGCCCCAGAGGCTGTTGGGAGACAGGCGCACCGCGTCGCGGAAGGCCCTGCGGGCCGCTCCGGTCAGGTGCTTCCTGCGGCAGAGCACGCCCAGGCTGTAGAGGGTCCGGCCGCTCTCCGGGGAGAGCTTGACCGCCTTTTCCATGTTGCGGATGGCCTCCTCGATGCGCTCGCTCTGCCAGAGCAGCACCGCCAGGCGGTAGGCCTCCTCCCCGCTGTAACTGCCGGTGCGCACCAGGTTGGCCAGGCGCTTGATCTCCTCCTGGCGCTCACCGACCGAGAGGCGCGCCATATCGTGGGGCACGATCGGGCCGCCGGGCGGCGGTCCGATGCGCTCGATGAACAGCTTGTGGCTCTTCTCGCTCAGCGCGTCGCGCTTGCCACGCCCGGCGCGCAGCACCCAGTTGCGGTAGTCGGTCAGGAACTGCGTGCGGAATTCGGAACCGTACATCTTCCGGTAGCTTGAGGCGATCTTCCCGGAGCCGCCGCGGGCGTCGTTCAGCAGGCGGAAGTTGGCCACCGCGTTGACCACCGCCTCCTCGACGCCGCGCGCGGGCGAGAGGGCCACGATCAGCGAGTTGCGGTCCCACTCGAAGAAGCCGCTGCCGGTGAAGGGGGCGATGAGCACCTCGTGGCTCAGGCCGATGCGCGGGTCGACCTCGCGGACCAGGTCGAGCACCTCGGCGACGACCTGCTTGGTAGTGCGGGTCACGTCGTTCAAGAGCACCGAGCAGGCGTGGTCCACGTTGCCCTCGCGCGAGCCGATGCGCAGCAGCGAGCGCAGCAGGCGCAGCTCCCTCTTCAGGAAGGTCTCGGCCTCCGCGCGGGTGGCCGGCGCCTCCGGGCGGCTCGCCAGGGGGATCTCCGCGGTGGCCTCCGCGCCGGACAGGCCCCGCTTGGCATGCACCAGGCTCTTGCGGAAGATAGCCATGCGCAGGTTGCCGATGGCCTCCAGGTACTTGAGGTCCTCCTCGTCCTCGGTGTGCTCGCGGGCCTGCTGCAGCACGCGCATGACCACGTGGTCGTAGCGCCCGGCCTGGCGCCCGCCGGAGGCGTCGGGCTCGCCGCCCTCCTGCTTGGCGCGGTGGTCCTCCAGGGCCTGGGCCAGGAGCAGCTCCTCGACGCGGTCGTCCACCCCGCCGCGGCCGATGGCCTTGGCCAGGTCCGGCTTTATGCCTGGCAGCTTCTCGAATATCCCGGCCACGCGGGCGTAGAGCTCGTTGCGCTGCTCGCGGGCGGTGCCCAGCTCGACGTCCTCCTTAGCGGCGGCCTTGAGCAGCATGCTCTCGGAGACCCGCTCGTCGGGCAGAGTGCGGGTCGCCAGGAAGGAGCGATAGCGCTCGCCCAGCCACTCGGTGAGGTAGTGGACGCCCTCCGGGCCGGGGGCACCCAGCTCGGCGCCCAGCCGCTCCAGGAAGTCGCGCCCGGCGCGGTGCACCAGATCGACGTCCAGCAGGCCGGCGTCCAGGAGCAGCTTGTCGGGACCGGCGAAGGAGAGCTCCTCGCCGTCGGCCGGCAGGGCCCCCGGCAGCGACTCGGCGGCGCGCTTCCAGAAGTACGCGTCGAGCTTGCCGATCAGTTCCCCGTAGCGTTTGGACTCGCCGCCGGACTCGCGCAGCTGGGTCAGCTCCGCGCAGACCTGGTCGATTGACTCGGGGCTCATGCGCCTTCCTCCGGGGAGGGCGCGGCCCGCGCGGACAGGAAGACCAGCACGCTGCGGCCGTACTGGCGCTCGTCGACGGCGGTCAGCGCGGCGGGCAGTTCCTGGGGGTGCCAGCTGCCGCGCTCCAGGCGCCAGACCGCCAGTCCCCCGGGCGCGAGGAGCCCGACGGCGGCCACCAGCTCGCGGGCCAGTCCCGCGCGTCCCGACTCAGTCTTGCCGGCCGCGAACGGCGGGTCGAAGAAAACCAGGTCGAAGGCCGCCTCGCGCGCGGCCAGGGTCTTGACGGCCAGCACAGAGGGCGTGGCGAGCACCTCGCCACCGGCCAGGCGTGAACGCTCCAGATTTTCCTCGATGAGCCGGGCCGCCGCGCGGTCCTTCTCCACGAAGACGCAGGCCTGCGCCCCGCGGCTGAGGGCCTCCAGGCCCAGGGAGCCCGTGCCGGCGTAGAGGTCCAGGACCCGCGCCCCGGCCAGGCGCGGCAGCAGTATGTTGAAGAGCGCCCCGCGGCTGCGGCCGTCCATGGGCCGGGTGGAGCAGCCCGCGGGCGAGTGCAGGGCGAGTCCCTTGGCCTGGCCGGCTATTATGCGCATGGGCTTCGACGTTCCTCAGTACTTCTTCCGCTGGCGGCTGCCGGCGATGCCCATCCGGTCGCGGTACTTGGCCACCGTGCGCCGCGCCACGGCCAGTCCCGCGGCGCGCAGTCCGGCGACTATCTGCTGGTCGGTGAGCGGCGAGGTGTGGTCCTCCGCGTCGACCATCTCCTTGATGCGAGCCATCACCGCCGGGGCGCTCTCGGCGTCGCCGTCGGCGGTGCGGTAGCCGCCGACGATGAAGTAGCGCAGGGGGAAGACCCCCTGGGGAGTCTGGATGTACTTGTCGGTCATCGCCCGGCTGACCGTGGAGACGTGCAGGCCCAGGTGGTCGGCCACCTCCTGCATGGGCAGGGGCTTGAGGTGCTGG
The DNA here is from genome assembly GCA_965370045.1 of uncultured bacterium. GTDB lineage: Bacteria > Planctomycetota > SZUA-567 > JAKLDR01 > JAKLDR01 > CAZONU01. The sequence goes on from CBDUSI010000079.1 coordinate 3,337, forward strand.
ACGCCCTTGTCCACGAAGTCGCGCTGGAGGTCGACCACCTCCCGGGCGATGCGCAGCAGGGTGCTCTTGCGCTGGTTGATGGCCTCGATCAGCCAGCGGGCGGAGCGCATCTTCTCCTGGACGTACTCGCGGAGCTGCTTGTCCTTCTTGCGCTCGCGGAGCATCTCCAGGTAGGTCGGCGAAACCCTCAGGCGCGGCAGGCCCCAGTCGTTGAGGCATACCTCGAAGCGGCCGTCGACCTCCTCGACCACCAGGTCCGGGTGGACGTAGTGCGCGGCGCCCCCCCCGAAGAGCGCCCCCGGCCGGGGGTTCATGGTGGCGATGATCTCGATGGCCTCCTTGACCAGGTCCATGTCCACGCCCATCTCCTTGGCGATCTTGGGCAGGCGGTTCTGGACCAGGTCGTCGAAGTGCCTCTCGACCAGGCGCTGCTCGAAGGAGGTGTCGCCCGGCGAGCGCCTGAGTTGGAGGAGGATGCACTCGGATGTATCGCGCGCGCCGATGCCCGCGGGGTCCAGGCTCTGGACCAGATCGAGGGCATCGGCGGCCTCCTCGGCCGTCGGCGGCGGCTCGATGGGCGGGGGCAGCTCCTCCTCGGCGGCCGGCGCGGCGACGGCGGGGGCCTCCGCTTCGAGCGCGGGCGCGGGCGCGGCCTCCTCCAGGCCGATCATGGTCGGTTCCGAGGCGGGGGCGGGGGCGGGGGCGACCCCGACTTCCTCCAGGCCGATCATGGGCGGCTCGGAGCGCAGCTCCGGAGGCTTGAATACCTCCTCCAGGGGCAGGCGCAGGAGGCCGGCGGGGTCCAGGTTGTAGACGATCAGCTCGGCCAGGTCCTTGAGGCGCGGGGACTCCTCCAGCATGTGCAGCTGCTCGGCGAGGTAGTCGCGCAGCGACGGCCCGGGCGCGGCGGTGTTCTGCATGGCCTCGTACTTGGGGTCCTCGTCGCCGGCCCGCGGCCGGTAGCTCGACCCCAGGCTCTCGGTCCACTCCTCCTGCAGGTCGGAGAGCTGTTCCTCGAAGGCCCGCTCGGCGGTGTCGTCGATGCCGCTGTCCTCGGTGGTGTCGGCGACGACGGTCTCGACGGACTCCTCGATCTCCAGGGCGGGGTTCTCCTCCAGCTCCTGCTCCACGCGCTCCTGCAGGGCCAGCAACGGCAACTGCAAGAGTTCGATGGACTGGATCATCTGGGTGGTCATCTGGAGCTTGAGCTCCATGCGCTGCGACAGATGAAGGGACTGCTGCATGCCTGGCACTATTTCTTCTCCACGGTCAGGGGGCGCCGGCCAGCCAGGGCCTCGCCCAGGCTGTCCCGCCCGGCCAGCTCGATCTGCCCGCCGGCGGACAGGCCCCGGGCCAGTCGGCTGACCTTCACCTTGGCCTTCTTGGCCAACACCTCGGCCACATAGGCAGCGGTGCCATCGCCCTCCAGGTCCGGGTTGGTGGCCAGGATGACCTCCGCCACCTCCTCGCCGGCCGCGCGAGCCACCAGTTCCCCGATGCGCAGGTCGTCGGGATCCGCGCCGGACATCGGCGAGAGCCGCCCGCCGAGCACGTGATACAGTCCCCGGTAGCCGCCGGTGTCCTCCAGGGCCACCAGGTCGCGCATGGTCTCCACCACGCAGATGGTCGAGCGCTCCCGCGCGGGGTCCGAGCAGAAGGCGCAAAGCTCCTCGGCGGTGATGGCCCCGCAGGCCTTGCAGGGCCGGGTCTTCTTCTTGAGATCGCGCACCGCCATGGCCAGGCCCATGGCCTCGGACTCCCCGGCGGCGAGCAGGTGGTAGGCCATCCGCTCGGCGGAGCGCCGCCCGATGCCCGGCAGCTTGCCGAGCTCGACGATCACCCTCTCGAGCGGCTCAACCGGCGACTTCACGCGCTCCCCTTCACATCCCCGGAAGGCCCAGGCTGCCGGCCATGCCCGGGGGAATTATCCCGCCCAGGGCCTTCTGGGTCTCCTGTGCGGCCAGCTCCTTGACCTTGGTCAGCGCGGCGTTGGCTGCGGCGGCCACCAGGTCCTCGAGCATCTCCCGGTCGTCGCCCTGCATAACCTCCGGATCGATCTTCACGTTAAGCAGTTGCCCGGTGCCGGTGGCGGTCACCGTTACCAGGCCTCCGCCGGCCGCGCCCTCCACGGTCTTCTCGGCCAGCTGGGCCTGTAGCTCCTTGAGCTTGGCGGGAATCTGGGTCAGCTTGCCGAGGCTGCCCAGGGCTCCGAAACCGGGTAGGCTCATGGTTTGCGCTTCCTTACGTTGACCACGCGACCGTCGAACTTGCTCATCAGCTTCTTGACCGCCGGCTCGCCGGCGGCGCGGTTGACGTCGCTCTTGCGTCCACCCGCCGGCTTGCCCTTGGCTCCCCCCGCGGCCTTGGCGAAGGCCACCTTGAGCGGCCGGCCGAAGGCCTGCGCGGCGGCGGCCTCCAGCACCTTGCGCTTCTCGAGGGTCTCCAACTGCTCGCGTTGGAAGGACCCGCTGGCGCCGGCTTCCAGCACCAGGCGCCCGTGGTCGACCGAAACCGGTCGGAAGGCCTCCAGCAGGGCGTTGACCGACGCGTGGCTCCCGGCCAGCCCGGCGCGCATGGCGCTCCACCCGGCGGCCAGGTTCTTGGGAGGCCCGCCCGGAGCCGGGGACGGCGGCGGCGGTGGCGGCGCGGAGCTCTCCTGCGCTGAGAAGGGCGAGATATCCTCCCCGGGCGGCGGGCGGCGCGAGCTCCGGGGCTTGGGGTCGGGAGCCGGGCGCGCGGGCTGGGAAACGGGCCCCGGACGCGGAACCGGCGCCGCCGCCGGCGCCGCGTCCAGGCGCGCGACCAGCTCGCGCAGGTCGAGGAGGTCGGGCAACTCGGCCAGGCGCACCAGGGCCAGCTCCAGGACGATGCGCGGCTCGGGGCTGTTGCGGCACGCGCGCCGGGCCTCGGCCAGCACCGAACTCATCCTTACCAGGTTCTCCGTGCCGCTGCGCGCGGCCTCGGCGGCCAGCTCCTCGGCGAGGTGCGCGTACTCCCCGGAGACCAGGGCGCCCTCTTTCCCGCCGACCGCCACCAGCAGCGCCCCGCGCAGCCGGTCAGCCAGCGCGGAGGCCACCTCGTCGAGTTCCGCGCCGGCGTCCAGGCACTCGGCCAGGACGAGTAGCGCGTCGCCGGGCCGGCCATCGCCAATCGCCGCGAAGAGCTTGCCGATCTGCGCGTCGGAGACCGCCCCGACCATCTCCAGGACATCGGCCAGGGCGATCTTCTTCCTTCCCCGAAAGGAGACCAGCTGGTCGAGCAGCCCCTCGGCGTCGCGCAGCCCGCCGCGCGCCCGGCGGGCGATGGCCGCCAGGGCCGCGGGCTCAGCCTTGAGCTTCTCGCTCTTGGCGATCTGCTCCAGGCGCTTGAGGCAGTCGGCGGTCAGTATCCGCCGGAAGTCGAAGCGCTGGCAGCGGGAGAGCACCGTGTCCGGCAGGCGCTCCGGCTCGGTGGTGGCAAAGATGAACTTGACGTGCTCGGGCGGCTCCTCCAGAACCTTGAGCAGCGCGTTGAAGGCCGAGCGGCTCATCATGTGCACTTCGTCGATGATGTATACTTTGAAGCGGTCGCGCGCCGAGGCGTACAGCACCCCCTCCTTGAGCACGCGCACGTCGTCCACGCCGGTGTGGCTGGCGGCGTCCATCTCCACCACGTCCAGAGAGCGGCCCTCGGCTATCTCCACGCAGGAGTCGCACCGGCCGCAGGGGTCAGTGGTGGGGCCCTTCGACTTCTGGCAGTTGAGAGCCTTGGCCAGGATGCGGGCCATGGAAGTCTTGCCCACCCCGCGCGGCCCGCTGAAGAGGTAGGCGTGGGCCAGCCGTCCGGCGGAGACCGCGTTGCGCAGCGTGGCCGAGACGTGGTCCTGACCGACCACCTGGTCGAAGGTCTGCGGGCGGAAGCGCCGGGCCAGAACTACGTAACTCAAGGCTTTCCCCTGCTTACCTCTCCCGTCGGGGCGGCCGGGAGGCCGGGGCTCGGACCAGGACACCCACCGCACACGGGGAATCCGCTTATGGCTGCTCCTTCCGGCCTGACCAGGTTCGCAGCCCCCGTTGCATGGGGCCCAGCCACGAACACCCGACCCCCTGTGCCGCCCCGCGCGGGGTCCGGATATTCTAACTGTTCCCAATGGAATGTAGCCGCCGGCAGGAGCAAAGTCAAGGCCGCCCCCCGCAACCGGGCACGCCAGTTGCTAGTCCCCTAACTGCCGGCCTTGCGCTGGGCGGCCGGCTTCGTATAATCCCCTCCATAATGAGCGCTCCGGCCATCAAAGCCCAGAAGCTCCGGGTGGTCTACCGCCCGGGGGGCCTCCAGAAGCGCCGGCTGGGCCTGGCCGGGCTGGACCTCGAGGTCCAGTCCAACGAGGTCTTCGGCTATCTCGGCGCCAACGGCGCGGGCAAGACCACCACCATCAAGGTCCTGGTGGGGCTCATCGCCGCCGACGGCGGCAGCGCCGAGATATTCGGCCGGCCGGCCGGCGACGCGCGCGCCCGCGAGAAGCTGGGCTACGCCCCGGAGAACCCCTACTTCTACGAGTACCTCACCGCCACCGAGACCCTGGACTTCTACGCGCGGCTCTTCGGCATACCCCGGCCGGAGCGCCGGCGCCGCGCCGCGGAACTCCTCGAGCGCGTGGGGCTGGCCGCCGCCGCCGGCCGCCGGGCGCGCCAGTTCTCCAAGGGCATGCTCCAGCGCCTGGGCCTGGCCCAGGCCATGGTCAACGATCCCCAGGTCTACATCCTCGACGAGCCCATGACCGGCCTGGATCCGGTGGGCCGCTACGAGATCCGCCAACTGATCCTCGAACTCAAGGAGCGCGGCAAGACCATCTTCTTCAGCTCGCACATCCTGGCCGACGTGGAGGCCATCTGCGACCGCGCCGCGGTGCTCCACGAGGCCAAGCTGGTTTCCTGCGGGACGCTCTCCGAGCTGCTCTCCAGCCGGACGGTGGGCGTGGAGATCACCCTGGCTTCAGTGATCCCCGAGCTCGAAAAGCAACTGAGCACCGGGGCGACCAGCGCGCGGCGCGAGGGCGAGCTGTTGCACCTGGCCGCCGATGACGAAGACGCCGGCGGAAAGCTGCTGGCTCGCGCGGTGGCCGGCGGCGCAACGGTCAAGCGCTACGTGCCCACCCGCGAGAGCCTGGAGGATTACTTCCTGCGCGTGCGCCGCGAGGCCGACGAGGCCGGAAGGGAGCGGCGGTGATCGGGCGGGTCTGGGCGATGGCGCTCAACACCTTCCGCGAGGCGGTGCGCGACCGCATCCTCTACCTGCTGCTGGTGGTGGGCCTGGGCGCGGTGGCCTTCAGCAAGTTCCTGGGAGAGATCTCGGTGGGCGACACGCTGCACGTGATCGTCAACACCGGCCTGACCGCGGTGAGCCTGCTGGGGGTGATGATCTCCATCTTCGTGGGCACCGGGCTCATCTACAAGGAGATCGACAAGCGCACGGTCTACACCATCCTCTCCAAGCCGGTGCGCCGCGGCGAGTTCGTGCTCGGCAAGTACCTGGGGCTGCTCTTGACCATCGCCATCTGCATGGGCATCATTTCCGTCGGGTTTCTGATCTACTACCCGATCCTGGGTGGGAAGGTCACCTTGCCGCTGATCGCCGCGCTGGCTTTCATCTTTGTGGAGGTCTGCGTGGTGACCTCCATCGCGGTGATGTTCAGCTCGGCCTCCACCCCCATCCTCAGCGCGGTGCTGACCTCGGTGATCTTCGCCGCCGGGCGCATGTCCGGCTGGATACCCCGCTTCATCGAACATCTCAACGCCACCGGAGAGCCCAGCACACTCAAGACCTTCTTCCTGCAGATACTCTACTACATAACCCCCAACCTGGGAATCCTCGACCTGCGCGACGAGGCGGTGAACCTCGGGGCGCTGCCCGGCGACCTCGGCTGGCGGCTGCTCTACGCGCTCTCCTACGTCGCCATCATGCTGCTGACCGCCACGCTGATCTTCCGGCGCCGGAGGTTCTGAGTGGCCGCGCCGGACGCGCACCTCGATTACCGCAGGCGCCGGCGCCTGGCCACCGCGGGACTGCTCCTCGGCGCGGCCGCCGCGGCCTGGCTGATGACCGAGCTGGCCGACCGCTTCGACGTCCGCCGGCGCGGCGAGAAGCCCGAGCAGGTGCTCTACCTCCCGCGGGGCGACACCCTCAAGTACATGGCCGCCGGCTACAACGGGGTCGCCGCCGACCTGGTCTGGATCCGCAGCGCGATGTACGTGGGCCGCAAGCTCATCAGGCGCGAGCGCCGCTACGAGTGGATGGAGAAGCTCTACCTGGTCACCACCGACCTCGACCCCCACTGGACCCGCCCCTACCACGCCGGGGCCATCCTGCTCAGCGCCCTGCCCCAGGACGACGAGCGGGCCATGAACCTGCTGCACCGGGGCATGCGCCGCAACGGCTGGTGCATAGACATCCCCTTCCAGGCCGCGCAGCTCAACCTGCTCCGCGGCCGGCACAAGCAGGCCCTGCGCTACCTCTACCTCATCGACCGCACCTACCCGGACAGCCCCAAGTACATCCCCGGGCTGATCTCCGCGATCAAGAACGAGCGCGGCCTGTACCAGCCGGCGGTCAAGGCCGCCGCCCGGGGACTCTACAAGACCGACGACACCGTCCACCGCGAGGTCACCGGGAGGGCCTACCGCGAGGCGCTGGCCCGCCTGCTGGCCTTCGAGTTGAGCGGCGCGGCGCGCGCCTACCAGGAACGCTTCGGCCGCAACCCCCGCGACTTCGCCGAGCTCAAGGCCCTGGCCTCGGTGCGCCAGCAGTTCGTCGCCCGCGTGGCGCCCTGGGTCAGCCCCACCAACCAGCCGGACACCGCGGCGGCCGGAGAGATATTCGACCGCCTGCCGACCGACTCCTTCGGCATGAAGTTCTACGTCAGGGCCCGCACCGGCGGCGTCCACAGCCGGGGGATCGAGCGCCTGGAACTGCGCCGCCTGCTGGCCACCGTGAACCACTACCTCAGGATATTCATGGAGGCCCACGGCCGCTCGGGACGCAACCCCGTGGAGTTCGTCGCCTACCTCAAGGAGATGGCCGACGCCGGCAAGCTCCGCGGCCGGGCACTGGAGATATTCAAGGACCCTCCCAAGCTGCCGCCCCACCCCGCCGGACCGGGCACCTGGCTGGGGGACTCGCCGGCCTCCTGGCTGAACATGTTCAACGACCAGAGCGGACAGCTTCGGATGCCCCCCGGCCCGACGGCAGAAAACATGTTCGCCCACCCCATAGCCCTGCCCCTCGGCCCGCGGGCGCGCGCCCGCCGCGCGGAGCGCCGGTCCCAGCGCCGACCGCGCTAGCCGGCCGCGGCGCGCCTCTCTTCAACTCCTCCACGAAGCCGTTCATGACCTGGTGCCAGCGGGCCATGTCCGCGGCGCCCGCCCGCCGGGGCACGCTGCGCAGCACCTCGCCGGCGGAGGTTTCGACCTCAATCGCAAAGTCGTAGACCCGCCGGTCGCCGCTGGTGGACACGCGCTCATTGAGCCGGGCCGCGGCGACCTCCGAGCGGGCCAGCGACCAGGAGCCGAGCAGCGCGTAGAGTTCTACACGTTCCGCCGTCACCACCGCGCGCCGGAAGCGGGTAGTCGGCGCGGCCACGGTCAGCCCGGCCAGGCCCAGGACGGCCAGCGCCGCGGCGGCCAGGGCCAGCGTCCAGCCCAGGCCGCGCCCCGCGCGGGCGGCGGCGCCCGACTTTTCGTCTGGCCGCCGCCGCGGCCGGAAGAGCAGCGCGATCAGCGCAATGAATGCCGCCAAGATGGCCAGCCCCGCCGGCACCAGCACCGCCTCGCGCATGGACTGAAAGACGTACTCGGTCCCCCCGCCCGGAAGCGCGCGGAGGAGGGGCACGCCCTCGCCGGGCACGAAGAAGCCCAGCAGGGTGACGATCAGCACGGTGGGCAGGAGCGCGGTGAGGCAGCCGACTGCCACCGCCGGCCGGCCGCAGGCCGGGCAGCGCCAGCGCTCCAGAGGCTCACCGCAGAACCTGCAAGCCGAAGCTTTTTCGAGTGCGGTCATAGCCTGGGTCGACTAGCTCTTCTCCGTAGACTCGCCGCTCTCGGCGGCGGCCATGATGTGCCGGCGGCAGGCCCAAACGTAATCCAGCCCGCTCCACACGGCCATCGCCATTACCACCCACATTATCCACGTCGCGCTGCGGGCCACCGTCCACTGCGTGCCGCCCTGGACGTCGATGTACTTGAAGACTCCCGCAAAGGATTCGTACCTGGCGCAGAGCTGCTGCATCGCGGCGATGGTCAGGATGGAGATGATCGCCGCCGCCTGGCTGACCGCCTTGAGCTTGCCGCTCAGCCGCGCGGCGACCACCACCCCGAACTTCATGGCGAAGGTGCGCACCACCGAGGTGAGGATGTCGCGGTAGAGCAGCACCACCACCATCCACAGCGCCACCCACCGGTGATCGCTGCCCGCGAAGCTGAACAGCGCGGTAAGCCGGAAGGCGCTGTCCGCGTAGGGGTCCATGAGCTTGCCGAAGTCCGAGACCTGGTCCCACTTGCGGGCCAGGTAGCCGTCGAGTCCGTCGGTGATCTCCGAGGTAATGGCCAGGACGAGGCAGAGCACGAACCGCAGCCAGTCCGCGTCCTCCGGGTAGAAGTCCCCGAAGAAGAGCACCAGGAACAGCGGCGCCGAGGCCAGGCGCAGCATGGTCAGGATGTTGGGCACCGTGAAGATGAGCGGACCTCCCCGTTCCCTAGATCGCGGACCACGATTCTAACGGACGGGGGACGGGGCGCAAGGGACGGGGGCGAAGGGACGTTTGTCGGGAATCCCAGTTCTTTCGGGTTCCGGCTAGAGCATCTCCTTTTCCGGTGCTCTGGTGAAGTAGGCGGCGATCTTGAGGCTAGTGTTCTGGCGTCTCACCATTCCGCAGTAATCTGTTTCAGCGTCCGCAAGTAGCTGTTGAAATACAAATCCAAACGTCTTTGGAGCGGAGCTCTCCGGAACACGCTACGCAGGAATGCTCCCGGGTGACGCTGGCTAGGAGGCAAGGCATCTACTCCTTCCACTTCGTTCCTAAACTCGCCAGTTGCCTTTGCGCTCCTATGAGCGATTGCGTTTCGTACTTTCACTGCCTGTGCTAGCAGGTCGCGCTCGCTATCTGCCAAGTCCGTGAAGGGATGCCCTTCATTCAAGTATAGCTGGGCCGCACTGGTAGTCTTCTTGTAGGGCAACATGTCTCTATATCCTCGACCGCCGATGAGTATACGTCGAAATGCTCCTTGTGAACGTGGGCTAATCAGTTGATATCGACCGGGCTTGCTGCCGCGCCGACCGCACACCAAGATGACCAATAGGTCTTCAAGAGTGTGTTCAAACAGCGCAGTAGCTGATATGAAGGACGACTCGTATACCAGATTGCAGTCGCGGATTCGCATGGTACCCGAATCACGCAGTGAGTCCACCCTGCGACAGCATTGTCGCAGGCCTTCCAACTTGCTTCTATAGGTGTTGGCAAGAGAGCTAGCGTCTGCCAAGGCCAAGTGCCTTCATGAAGTACTTGTGCCGAGTCATGCGAGTGCCCTTGTGGGCCGTTGCGCGGTCCATAGCCTCTTGGACGGGTTCCGGCAGAGACTTGGCCTCGATCTTCTCACTCAACGTCTGGACTCTGGCAAGCAGGCTCTTGGGTAGAGGTTTCGGCCGAACAGCTTTGGTGTACTTCGTCTTGAGTCTGTACATATGGTCATAGCACGCCACGAACAGCGAGTAGAAGAGAGCCTGTCGACGCAGTCGCGTATGACTCAGTGCGGACCCAACCGCCATGTCTATCGCATCCATGACTCGCTGAAAGCGCCTGCGCAATGAGGCCAAGCCAGGAAGGGAATCTTCGTAACGTTCGTAGGCCGCGTCCAGCAGGCGTTTGCTCTTGGCATCGATGCCTTTCATGATGGTCAGCAGGTAGTCGGACACGGACTCCACTTCCATCATTCGGGCGATATCCCTATCGCTGAAGATCCCCCAACTGCGCCAACGCTCCAAGTTCTCAAGGGCCAAGTCAAAAGATAAGGTCTTGAACTCACCATGCCATGATGCATTCCGGACCTCTTGAGGCGTGAGCTTCGCTCCTGTTGAGTTCAATCTGGCGAATACCCGCAGGACAGCTTGGTCTCCTGTTCCCGGCGGGAATACATGCGTGCTGATTTCGTAGGACAGAATGGCCTTCTTCGTCTTCTCTGGCAGTTTCTTGAATGGAGTGCCGGCTATGGACTCGTTGTGCGTCCTCTTGACCGTGAACTCATCCTTGCCCTTGTCGAAGTCGGGGAGACAGGATGGCTCAATGAACCCCAGTATGGTCCGTAGCCTTTGCTGGCCATCGACGACCTCCATGCTAGTGTCTAGCGTGTTCATGTCCTGCACTTGCCTGAGGAAGATGATGGGCATCGGGAGTCCGTTGACGATGGTGTCGATCAACAAGGACTTGAGTTTCGCTGACCAGACTTCCCGTCGCTGAAAGAACGGCTTCAAATCCAGAGTGCCGCTACGTTGCCACAGGAGAAAATGTCCGACCGTGAAGACGGTTTTAGTTGGCTTGAGTTCAGCCATATTCGCCATCCTCCTCACAGAGTAGTACGTCGGTCCGCACCCGGCCAAATTCTACTGGTGCGGATGGCATCCGCAACTCTACGCGGAACTACGGGGACATGATGCTCAATCCCCCTCACCGGCTGGCACGCTGTATGCGACGCAGTCCTCCCATTCCTCCCCAGCAATTATGCCGCCCGGAAAGGTGAAAGTCAACGGCCACAACAAGGTTCCGAGTTGAGAGTCGCGAGTTTCGAGTCATCGCCCACAGCCTACCGCCTACCCGATCACGGAGGCGCGCGTTCGTCGGGGTGGGGTGGGGCGTCTTCCTCATGCGACTCTGAAGGACCTTCCTGAGTGGCATCCCAGTCGATCGGAGGCGGCGGACAGACTCGGTATTCTTCCCCGCCTTCAAACGCCTCTTCCCAGGGCTCGACGCCGCTTTCCTCGCCGTAGCCGGCCTTGCGGATGCCTGCCAGCTCGCGGCCGAGCCCCTTGACCTTGGCGAGCGCAGCCGCGCCCCGCCGTTTCTTCGCGCTGCGCTCTCTCACCTCACTCCAGGCCGTCCACTTGAACCGCTCGCGGCAAAGATGCCGATAGTGTTGCAGTATCTCCCGCGCCGCGCGCAGCACGACAAAGGGGTTCTCGTGATCCAGCAGTCCCGCGCACCTGTCCATCGCCGCCAGCACGTGCTCCCGGGCCCGCTCGATGTCCGGGTCTTGGGAACCGCAGTGGGAACCGCAGATGGACGCTGATGAACGGAGATCATTCTCCGCGGAGACATCCATCGGCAAGACCTCGCGCGCCCCGCCGCGATCAGTGCCTGCATCTGCGCCTATCTGCGTCAATCCGCGGTTCCCGTTCTCCCTCTGTGGTGAGGTAAGCCGCAGGTGCGCCAGCATGGTCCGCGCGGCTTCCAGCGCGATTCGCTCGTTCTCGCTGCGGGCCAGCTCGGCCAGGCGGTCCAACGCCAGGGTCTCGTACTGCTCGCGCGTCATATCGCTCATCATCGTCACCTGCATGTATTATACACCGAACTATCGCGAATGTCAAGCAGAAAAGCAAGAATAATCGCGAACGGTCATTTGCGACCCGTTCGCCCTCCTGACCGCCTGATAACCCAACCCCATCCGCCACCCATTCTCAGAAGGAGTCGCGCGCGTCCCGCCGGGGATAATCCGGTTTCTCCCTTGACAACCGGCTGATCAAGAGGTAGAATGAATGACGTTCAGCGCATGAGATAGATTCTGGGCGGGCGTTAGCGAAGCTCCAAGGGAGAAGACCGTGGCGCAGCCAAATCAAACCGCGCGGCGCTCTTGGACTGGCAAAACGAGGGGTGCAGATATAATGGCCAGCCCCTTTCGAAGAACGCAAGGGGGGAGAGCCGAAGAGCGGCGCCGGCTCTTCTGGGGGGAGTAGTAGATGGAAAGTCTGTATCTGGGAATCGATGTCGGCTCGGTAAGCGTTGACGCCGCGCTGGTGACTTCCGACGGCGAAGTAATCTGGGATATCTACCGCCGGCACCGCGGCTCGCCGCTGGTGGTGGCCGCCGAGACCATCGACGCGGCCCTTGCGAAGATTAACGGCGGCAAGCTCGCCGGACTGGCCACCACCGGCTCCGGCGGCAAGCTGGTCGCCGAGCAGGTCGGGGGCACCTTCATCAACGAGGTGGGCGCCGCCGCGCGGGCCTGCGCGCGCTTTCACCCCGAGGCGCGCACGCTGGTGGACATGGGCGGCGAGGACTCCAAGCTGATCCTCTTCGAGCCCTCGGAAAACGGCCAGCTGCGCGTGGCCGACTTCAGCATGAACACGGTCTGCGCCGCGGGCACCGGCAGTTTCCTCGACGAGCAGGCCGCCCGGCTGGGGCTGGACATCGAGAACGAGTTCGGCGAGCTGGCCCTCAAGAGCGAGAAACCGCCGGCCATCGCCGGGCGCTGCGCGGTCTTCGCCAAGACCGACATGATCCACCTGCAGCAGATGGCCACCCCGGATTATGATATAGTCGCCGGGCTGTGCTTCGCGCTGGCCCGCACCTTCCGCAGCAACATCGGCCGCGGCAAGGACTTCGTCGCCCCGGTGGTCTTCCAGGGCGGGGTGGCCGCCAACCGGGGCATGATCCGCGCCTTCCGTGAAGTGCTGGGGCTGGCCGACGGCGAGCTGGTTGTCCCCGAACGCCACGGAACGATGGGCGCCATCGGCGCGGCGCTTGAGCTGGCCTCCTCGCCCGCCGCCGGCAACGGAAGCAGCCCCGCCTTCAGCGGCACCGAGCCGCTTCTGGAGTACGCCCGCGCCAAGGGCGACTGGGAACATCACGCCGCGCTGCCCGCGCAGGACTACGTCCGCGAAATCGAGGCCGCGCCCCTGCCCGAAGGAAATGACGTCATCGACGGCTACCTGGGCCTGGACGTCGGCTCGATAAGCACCAACGTAGTGGTAATCGACTCCGAGGGAACCGTGCTGGCCCGCCGCTACCTGATGACCGCCGGCCGGCCGCTGGAGGCGGTTCGCAAGGGACTGGCCCAGGTCGGCGAGGAACTCGGCGAGCGCGTTCGCGTGAAGGGGGCCTGCACCACCGGCTCGGGCCGTTACCTCACCGCCGACTACGTGGGCGCGGACCTCACCAAGAACGAGATCACCGCCCACGCCACCGGCGCGGCCTTCGTGGACCCTGAGGTGGACACCATCTTCGAGATCGGCGGGCAGGACTCCAAGTACATCCGCCTGGAGGCCGGGGCCATCGTCGACTTCACCATGAACAAGGTCTGCGCCGCGGGCACCGGCAGCTTCCTGGAGGAGCAGGCCAACAAGCTGAGAGTGAACGTCAAGGGCGAGTTCGCCGATCTGGCGCTCTCATCCCAGCGACCCGCGGTCCTCGGCGAGCGCTGCACGGTGTTCATGGAGAGCAACCTGAACCTCGCCCAGCAGAAGGGCGTGCCCAAGCCGGACCTGCTCGCGGGGCTGTCCTACTCGGTGGTTACCAACTACCTCAACCGCGTGGTCGAGAACCGCTCGGTGGGCGAGCACATCTTCTTCCAGGGCGGCACCGCCGCCAACAAGGCGGTCAAGGCGGCCTTCGAGGCGGTCACCGGCAAACCCATCACCGTCCCCCCGCACCACGACGTGCTCGGCGCGGTGGGCTGCGCGCTCCTGGCCCGCGAGAACCACCTGGCCACCGGCCGGGAGAGCACCTTCGTGGGCTTCGACCTCTCGAAGCGCACCTACACCATGAAGAGCTTCGAGTGCAAGAAGTGCGCCAACAACTGCGAGATCCACGTGGTGGAGGTCGCCGGCGAGAGCCGCAAGCTCTTCTACGGCGACCGCTGCGGGCGCTACGACGAGACCCGCAAGAGTTCCGCCGGCCGTCACCTGCCGGACCTCTTCGCCGAACGCACCAAGCTGCTGCTGGAGTCCGGCGCGGTGGGCGTCGCGGGGCGCGAGCGCGGCACGGTGGGCATCCCGCAGATGACCTTCTTCCACGAGTACTTCCCCTTCTGGCGGGCCCTTTTCGAGAAGCTCGGCTACCGGGTGGTCACCAGCGCGGATACCAACCGCAAGATCATCCACCAGGGGGTGGAGCACACCACCGCGGAGACCTGCCTGCCCATCAAGGTGGCCCACGGGCACGTGGCCGATCTGCTGGAGAAGGACGTCGATTACCTCTTCCTGCCCAGCATAGTGGACACCCCCGGACTGTGCACCGAGATGGAGCGCAGCTACATGTGTCCCTACGTGCAGTCGGTGCCCTACATCCTGGGCTCGGCCATGGACCTCGAGGAACACGCCGAGGTGCTCAAGCCCATCGTGCACATGGACCGGGGGCGCGCGTCGCTGCTCAAGGAACTGCTGCCCACCGCCAAGCGCCTGGGCCTGGGCCGCGCCGACCTCAAGCGAGCCCTGGACGCCGCCGAGGACGCCCAGCGCCGCTTCGTGCGCGAGTGCGAGGCCCGCGGCCGCGACGTCCTGGCGCTCCTGAGCGAGGGCCAGCGGGCCATCGTGATCGTCAGCCGCCCCTACAACGGCTGCGACGCGGGCATGAACCTGGACCTGCCCGCCAAGCTGCGGGACCTCGACTGCCTGGCGATACCCATGGACTTCCTGCCGCTGGGGGGGGTGGACCTCTCCCGCGACTGGTGGCACATGTACTGGAAGTACGGCCAGAAGATCCTGGCCGCCGCAAAAATAATCGCCGAGGACAAGCGCCTCAACGCGCTGTACATCACCAACTTCGGCTGCGGGCCGGACAGCTTCATCCTCAAGTTCTTCGCCAAGGAGCTGGGCACCGATCCGTATTTGCAGATCGAGATCGACGAGCACTCCTCCGACGTGGGGGCCATCACCCGCTGCGAGGCCTACCTGGACAGCCTCAAGAACGTGCGCGTCACCGAGCGCCCCGCCTACCGCTCCTACGAGGGCCCACTGGCCTCGCCCGTCGGCGAGCGGCGCACCGTCTACCTGCCCTACATGGACGACCACGCCATCGTCATGGCCGCGGCCATGCGCGCCGGGGGCCTGGAAGCCGAGTCCCTGCCGATCAGCGACGAGGAGAGCCTGCGCCTGGGCCGGCGGCACACCTCCGGCAAGGAGTGCTACCCCTGCGTGATCACCACCGGGGACCTCCTCAAGAAGGTCTTCGAGCCGGGCTTCGACCCCAAGAAGGCGGCCTTCTTCCTTCCCTCCTCCATGGGCCCCTGCCGCTTCGGGCAGTACAACAAGTTCCAGCGCATGGTCCTGGACGACCTCGGTTTCCAGGACGTCAAGATAATGGCCTTCGACCAGGACAAGGGCTTCCACGCCGACACCGACAAGCTCGGCCCCGGCTTCCTGCGCCGCGCCTGGGGCGCGGTGGTGGCCGTCGACGCCCTGGGCAAGCTGCTCCGCGAGGTCCGCCCGCGGGAGACCGAAGCCGGCTCGACCGACCGGGTCTACCAGAAGGCCCTGGGCCGCCTGGTGCGGGTCATCGAGTCCAAGGGCGACCTGGTCTCCCCGCTGGTGGATATCTGCGAGGAGTTCTCCGCGCTGCCCGCCGACCGCGACAGCGTCAGGCCGCGCATCGGGGTCATCGGCGAGGTTTACGTGCGCTGCCACCAGTTCGCCAACGAGTACACCGTGCGCAAGATCGAGGAGCTCGGCGGCGAGGCGGTGATCCCGCCCTTCGAGGAGTGGCTCAACTACATCTCCTGGGAGCGGCGCACCGAGAGCCGCCGCCGCGGGAAGTGGGGCGCGCTGATGCGCGAGCTGGTCAGCGGCCACGTGCAGAAGCGCGACCGCCAGCGCATCCTGGATATCTTCCGCGGGCACATCCGCGGGCGGCTGACGGAGCTGCCCACCGAGGAGGTGCTCAAGCGCGCCGACCCCTACATCCACTGGACGGTGAAGGGCGAGGCCTGCCTGTCGGTGGGCCGCGCGGTGGAGTACGTCGAGGACGACTTCGCCGGGGTGGTCAACATGGCGCCCTTCGGCTGCATGCCCTCGACCATCGTGGCCTCGCTCACCCGCAAGTTCCGGCAGGACCACCGCAGCATCCCCTGGCTGGACCTCTACTTCGACGGCACCATGCAGGCCGGCACGCAGACGCGGCTGGAGGCGTTCATGGCCCAGGCCGCAGACTTCGCACGCGCCCACGCCGGGCGGGGGACCCCCATGAAGGCCACCACTTGAAGGTCCGCCGCCTGCAGGTCGGCGCGCTGGCCACCAACTGCTACCTGGCCTGGAACGAAGAAGCCGCCCCGGGCTCCGACGGCGGGCGGCCCTGCCTGGTCGTCGACCCCGGCGCCGAGGCGCGCACCATAATCGCCGAACTCGAAAAGCAAAAGCTGACCCCCGAGCTGATCGTCGCCACCCACTGCCACGGCGACCACATCGGCGCGCTGGACGGCCTGCTGGAAGCCTACCCCGAGACGCCCTTCGCGGTCGGCGACCCCGAGCGCGAGTGGCCGGGCGACCCGGTGCGCAATCTTTCTTATGGCTTCGGCTTGCCGGCGCGCTTCAGCGCGCCCACGCGATTGCTCTCCGGCGGCGAAGAGTTGGAAACGGCCGGGCTCAAGTTCAAGGTGCTGGAGGTCCCCGGTCACTCCCCCGGCTCGGTGGCGCTTTATTGCGAAGAGGGTGGGGCGGTTTTCACCGGCGACGCGCTCTTTGCCCATAATGTTGGAATCGGCCGCACCGACCTGCCCGGCGGGAACACGCAGCAGCTGCTTGACTCCATCCGCGAGAAGCTCTTCACGCTGCCCGAGGACACCATAGTCTGGCCGGGCCACGCCAACCGCTGCCGCATCGGCGTCGAGCGCAAGAGCAATATAGAGGTCGGCGAGGACGCGCCTGGCTGGTGAGCGGGGCAGTATAGACTAGGCTGTGTCTGACAAATGCCGATGCGGCCCCCCAGGTCCCGGCAAGCGGGTGATAGGAGGACGCTTGGCACCCCAAGATGGGGATTGTCAGACACAGCCTAGCCGCCCCCGGCGGTAGTACGTCGGCCTCAATGACCTTGTTGGGGGTGGCTACGTATTCCTGCCCCGCATGTCTCGTACCTGCAAGTTGACGCCAGACGTCGATTTTACGACGTTCGGCATGACCGTATCCCAGACGGCACCGGGCCTGTCGTCGAACACCTCAATTCCAAGGTCATGGCGGGAAATGCGCAGGCCGGAGCAATTGTTACCGATGGTGCCAGCGCTCTTAGTAGCGGCGGCGCGAATAAGAGCGACCGACGCGTCGAACACTTGCCTGGGGTCCTCCTTGATCGCCACCGCATCAAGTTGATTGCACAGGTCGTCTTCTGCGACAGCGGGCGTCCGCTGACCGAGAAGGAAAATGCAGCAGTCCTCTCGGAGACGATCAACATTGTAAGTCTTGTGGTGCGTCGTGAAAAACGGCCGAGCTTCCACTGCTTCACATTGCTGATTTAGGCAATTATGGATCACACAGTTGAAAGACGTCTCGTGTACGAATCCGGATATCTGCACCGCAAGCTGGAGCTCTTCAGAATCAAGATCATACTTGCTTTTCAGATGGTCGATTCGTGGCTGCAGCTGGCTTCGGAAATCATTGATATGAGAGTTGATGTCGTGGTGCGAATCAGCAGTTGCGCCCGCAACGTCGGTCAGCCAATCGAGAGTGTCATCAACAATACGGCCATGTTCCTCGGCATCGGAATCGACAATCCCAGCTATACCCGAGAAGCTAACTGCGACTCTAGAGCATTTTAGCATTGAGTAACTCCGTAGCCGGAGTTTTGTAACCAGCCA
>CBDUSI010000080.1:0-20678 GCA_965370045.1 uncultured bacterium
TGGCATCGTGCGAATCCCGAGAACGAAGCAGCGCGACGGGACCGCCTGCCGCCCAAGGGGTTGGGACATAACGGCCCATCTCCTTCGTCGAGAACCCGAAGACGATGCTTGGGCATCGACTTCGGAACCCCTCCTCGAATCTGAACCATTCTGCCCCCAATCACGACTGCTCCATTTTTCAACGGCCTGCTAGACCAACAGAAACTCAGTAACGTGCTCTCTTGCGGAAGCAGCTCACGCGATGTGCGGCAAGAATCTTGTGCCCGATTTGTGCCTGGTTTGTGTCAAATCCTGTCCATTCCAGTCCATTTGAGATGACCGCAAAGAAAAGCCCCGAAGGCTAAGCCCATCGGGACTAGTGATTTAGTGGGGTGAGCGAGGAGATTCGAACTCCCGACCTCCAGATCCACAATCTGGCGCTCTAACCTAGCTGAGCTACGCCCACCGTGGGATTTGGGATTCTACGCCGAGCCCGGCCAAAAGCAAGCGGAAAGGGTCGGGCGCCGAAGCGCGCGCCTCCCTACTTGCCCCGTATCTTCTCCAGCGCCTCCTCCGCGGCTGAGCGGAGCATGCGGTCCTTGTCGTTCTTCAGCTTCTCCAGCGCCGGCACCGCCCCCTGGGCTTCCCGGCCGATCATGCCCAGCGCGTAGGCGGCCGTCCAGCGCACCCGCTTCTCGGGGTCCGCAAGGATCAGCCTGGCCAGCTTGTCGACGGCGGGCTTGGCCTCCGGGCCGAACCACCCCGTCGCCGCGGCGGCGTGCCGCCGCACCCCGGCGTCCTTGTCGTCCAGGGCCCTGACCAGCGCAGGTACGGCCCTGGCCGGGTCGGCGCCGATGCACCGCAGGGCGAAGGCCGCGCGCGAACGCGCCAGGGCGTCAGCGTCGCCCAGCATCCTGATAAGCCGCGCCTCGGCGACCTTGGCCTTGGCGCCCCAGTACCCCAGCCCGGAAGCCGCCGCGGCGCGCACTCCCGGGTCCTTGTCGTCGAGCGCGGCGCGCAGCACTGCCACCGCCGCCTTGGGATCGGCCCTGACGTAGTCCAGCGCCTTGATGGCCAGGCGACGGACACGCGCGTCGCGATCGTGGACCATGCGGAGCACGACCGGCGCGGTGGTCTGCGGGTTGCGGCTTCCGACCATGGCGAAGGCCAGCGTCGCGTGAGCGCGCACACCAGCGTCAACGTCGCCCAGCGCGCCGCGCAGGACGGGCAGCACGGCTTTGGGGTCGGCCCCGCTCCAACCCAGCGCCCCGGCCGCGCACCGGCGCACGTCCGCGTTGCGGTCACCCAGCGCCTTGATCAGGGCGGCCTCCGCCGTCCTGAAAGCCTTGCCCAGCCGCCAGTTGACGCCCGCGGCGGCGTAGCGCCGCACCTGCGCTTCCCGGTCGCCCAACGCCTTGACGAGCCCCTGGACCCGGGCCCCTGGCGCGCCTCTCAGCTTGCCGAGCGCGAAGGCCGCGCAGCGGCGGACGTCGGGGTTCTTGTCGTCAAGCAGTTTGACCAGCGCGGGAACGGCGGCCGCGCCGAAGGCGGCCCCCCACGACTCCTCCCCCAGCCAGCCCAGGGCCGCGGCGGCGTAACGGCGCACCCCCGCGTTCCCGTCGGACAGCGCCGCGGTCAGCGCGGGCACCGCGCCCTTCGTCGGTCCGATCCTGCCCAGCGCGAAGGCCGCACAGCGGCGAACGTCGGGCTCCAGATCCTTCAATCGTAGCATGAGCTGCGGCGCGGCGGACTTGGCCTTGGGGCCGATCCAGCCCAGGGCCGCGGCGGCGAAGCGCCGGGTTTCCGCGCGTCGGCCCTCCAGAGCCTTGACCAGCCCGCCGACAGCCGGTGCCGCCGCCGGACCGAGCGCCCGCAGCGTATCGGCGGCCCTGGCCCGCCCCTTGGCCTCCTCGGCGTCCAGGTCCGAAACCAGCTTACCCAGCAGCTCCGCGGTGACCTTGGCCGGGGCCGGGACCGCTCCGGCCCGCGCCGGCGCCGTCAAGACAAGAGCGCCCAGCAGTGCCAGAACGACGCTGCTCCTCAGCGATTTCGCTCTCATTCTCGGTTCTCCGTCCTGACACCCGGGCGGGCGGAAACGCGGCTCAACCCGCCTGGCTCCCCACCGCCGCGTCGATCTTCTCACGGAAGAAGCTCGCGGCGGCGCGCACGTCCTCCTGCATGGTTATCCCCGTGCAGATGGCCAGGCGCCTCGCGCCCGCGGCCAGCACCTCGTCGACGGTCTTCTCGTTCACCGAGCCTATCGCGAAGCCGGGGAGGTCCGCCTCCCGCGCGCAGTGGGTCACGTACTCCGGCCCCACCGCGGCGGCGTGCTGCTTGGTCTGCGTGGCGTAAACCGGGCCCACGCCGATATAGTCAGCGCCCTCGGCCAACGCGACGGCGGCCTGCTCGGGCGAATGGGTCGACCGGCCCACGATGCGCCCCGGGCCCATCAGCTCACGGGCCTCATCGGAGGGCAGATCCCGCTGCCCCAGGTGAACCCCGTCGGCCCCGGCCAGCCGGGCGACGTGCGGCCGGTCGTTGATGATGAGCAGTGTCCCCAGCTCGGCACAGAGCGCCGCCAGCTTCCGCGCATTGGCCAGGAACTGGCCGTCCGCCATCCCCTTCTCGCGGTACTGGAACATGCCCGCGCCACCGGCGGCGGCTTCTTTGGCAGTTTCCAATACGTTGCCATTGCGGCACAGCGCCTCAGTCAGCAGCACGTAGAGCCTTGCCTCATAAAGCCGCTTCTTGCGGCTCACGTCGCCCGCGGCCAGTTCCTTCTCGACGGCGTACAACTTAAAGCGCAGCGGCGCGAAGCTCTCGGAAGCAGAAGCGTCCAGCAGGCCGCCGTATTCCTCCAACGCTCGGAAGGCCTCCCCGGCGCGGGCCAGCGCCGCGCGGGCCACGCCGGCCTCGTCGGCACGTTCCGCCGTCGCCGCCGCGGCCCCGACGTCCCCCGCCGAACCGCGGGCGGACAGCAGTTCCTTCGCGTCAAAGAGCTCCCCGGCCAGCCGGCCGAGCGCACGGCGCAGCGCGCGCAGCGCCCCGGCCGAGCCGCGGTCGGCGAGCACGAAGCGCGCGTACTCTTCGGCGCAGCGCAGCCCCTCGCGGCAGCGGTTGAGGTTGGCGTCGACGATGCGCGCGGCTTCCGGCCGGCTCACTGCCTCTCGTCCTCCTCCGGCGCCTCGACTGCCTCGCGGATCATCTCGTAGCGCTGCTCACTGAGGGTCTCGACCTGGAAGATCATTCTGTTCTCCCAGGAGTTGGCCGGGCCGGTCGTGTCCATCCCCGTGGACTCGGTCACGGTCTTCTTGGCCTTCAGGAAGGACGCCTCGACGACCAGCACGCTGCGGGTGCCGTCCGGGTGGGCGTCGGACTCCACCAGCAGCACCCGCGACCTGCCCAGGTTGATCTCCCGGTGCCCCACGTAGACGAACGCGTGGCCCAGCGGGCACTCGATGATCGCCACGGGGGTCTCGTCGCGTCCCGGCAGCTTCTTGTTCTTGTCCCAGTAGGTCCCGAACCAGTCGGCCTGCATGGCCACCGACCCCTGGCACATCTCCACGTCCCGGGCGCGGCTCACCGTCCGGCCGATGGCCTGGCAGCCCCTGAACCACAGCCCGGCCACCGCCGTGCAGAGCACCAGGGCGACCGCCGAGCAGGCCAGCCAGGGCTTGAGCGCCGGTCGGTGCTTCTTCTTCTCCTCGACCTCCCGCCCGTCGAGGTCCTCTTCGGTGAGCAGCCCCGCGCGCTCCTTGAGCTTGGCGCGCACCAGGACCACCAGGACAGCCAGCAGCAGGGCGCTGACGCCCAGGGCGGCTGCCAACAGGAGTATCCCGGTCACTTGCGGCCCCCGGCCGGCGCCCGCTTCCGGGCCGCCTCAGCGCGGCGAACGTACTCCGCGGCGCGGCGGCGGTAGTCCTTCCGCTCCGGGGCCAGCACCGCGGCCTTGCGGGCGTGGCGCGCCGCGGAGCGCCAGTCCTCCCGGGCCGCGAAGACCCGCCCGGCGGTGTCCAGCACCGCGGCGCGCTTCTCCGGGGGAATCCGCCGGCTGCGGCGCAGCGCGGCGGCGATCAGCTTCTCGGCTCCGGCGGGGTCGTATTCCGGGCGCCCCGGGGCGGCGACCAGCAGCCCGGCCAGGTTGTTGAGCGCCGAGACGTTCTCGGGGTCCAGGGCCAGCACCCGCCGGTAGCAGCTCTGGGCCCTCTCGCTGCCCCCGGTACGCTCGGCGAGGTACCCGGAGTTGACCAGCGCCTGGGCGCTGTCAGGCAGCACCGCCTGGGCGAGTTCCAAGTCATGGCGAGCGCGGCGCGGCCGGCCCACCCGGGCCTGGTAACCGCCGCGAGCGGCCAGCACCTCGGCCAGGAACTCGCGCTTGCTGAGGCTCCTGAGGTACACCCCGCGCTCGGCGGCCCCCTTGGAGACGCCGGTCATCCGCCGGTAGCGCAAGTCGGTGAACCGCCGGCCGGCCTGGGTGGGCTCGATGTTGAACCTGCGCACGCCGTCGTCGTAGCGCATGAAGAAATGCCCCGGGGCGCTCACCGCCCGGACCTGGAGGCCCAGCCGGCCGGCCACCGCCAGGTAGAGCAGCGTGGAGCTCAGGCAGTTGCCCCGCCCCCTGGTCATGACCTCGGTAACGTCGAAGTCGCGGGGGGAGCCGGCCCGGTAGTAGCCCACCCCGCGGCGGACCAGCAGCAGGCTGTTGAGCTCCTCAACCGCCTCGCGGGCGGTCCCGCCCCGCCCGATCTGGCGGGCGGCGTCGGCGGCGAGCTTCTCGATGCGCGCGTCCTCGGCGGCCAGATCCAGGTCCTTGCGGCTCTCGGCGGCCAGGAGCAGGGCGGCGCGGCCCAGGTCGATCTCCCGCTCGGGCAGCGCCAGGACCTCCGCGATGCTGCGCGCGGCGCGACCCTTGCGTTCCCGCGCGGCCAGCAGCGCCCGGTGGGGGTCGTATTCCGGCGCGGAGGTGCAGCCGGCGACGGGCAGCGCCAGGGCCAGCCCGGCCAGCAGCAAGGTTCTCGACGTGGAGAGAGACAAGGCCCGCGAAGCCCGGGGCCGGACGGCGGCGACGGCTACTTTATCTTGAGGCTCGCCTGGTTCTGTTTCCACCACTCCTCCCAGGCGGCTTTCTTCCTGACCGGCAGCTGCCCCCTGTAATTGGAGTGGTACTGGATGCTGCGCAGCAGGATATCGTGGGACAACTCGCCGAGGGTCTTGGTATCGGTGACCGGCAGGGGCCCGGAGGCCGCGGCGGTCGCCTCGGAATTATCCACCTGCTTGATCAGCGCGGGGAGTGCCCCCTTGCCGAGGGCCACCAGTACGTCGCCGGCGTGGGCCCAGTTGTTGCCCTTCATGCCCGCCAGGGACAGCTCCAGGAGCTCGGCGCGCTGGGCGGAGGTGAGCTTGACGACCTCCTCGCGCGGCCAGTAGCGGTCGAAGTCTATGCCGGTGATCGGCCCTCTGCGCCCGACCCGCCCGCGGCCGCGCCGCGGCCGGGATATATTCGGGCCCCGCTTGGGGCAGCCGCTGACCACCAGCGCGAAGCCGGCAACGAGTATCAGGTAGGAGGCGGTCCTGCTCATGAGTTTTCCCCCGCAACCGGCGCCCTCTGGGCGCGGTGTTCCCCACTGCGAGGGGAGTCTAAAACCCTGGCGCACAACTGTCAAGGCCGAAAAGGAAACGTCGCAAACCACCAGGACGCCAAGGGGTCTCGATGCTTCTGGACTCCCGGCGGCGGTCCAATATAATGTCCGCATTGCGGGAGGCGCTCAATTCCGCCGGAGGACCTCGCCAGTGCCCATGGAGCCCGGAAAGACCGCCGGCTTCGACCGGCTCAAGGCCGTGGCCGACGGCCTCAAGAAGCAGATCGTGCACAAGCGCTCGCTGACCGTGGCCCGCAAGCGCCAACAGTACATGCTGCCGCGCCCGCCGGCGGTGCCCGGCTACGAGTTCGCCTTCGTCTACAGCCCGGCGGAGCACGTCTCCGGCGACTTCTGCGACATCATCGAACTGGGCGGGGGGTACTACGGCATCCTGGTCGGGGACATCGCCGGGCACGGCGTGGAGGCCGGCCTGGTGATGGGCGCGGCGCGCAAGGCGCTGCAGATATACGCGCGCTCGGCCGAAGGCCCCGCCCAGGCGGTGGCCGCGGCCAACGACGACCTGCGCCGGGACCTCGACCGAGAGACCTTCCTGACGGTCAGCTACGCGGTGCTCGACGCGGCGGCCGGCACCCTGCGCTACGTGCGCGCGGGCCACAACCACCCCCTGATGGTCGGCCCCGACCCCGGCCAGTGGCGGGAGATCAAGTCCGGGGGCACCTCCATCGGGGTCACCCATGGCGAGCAGTTCAGGAGCCTGCTGCAGGAAGTCTCGCTGGATATCCTGCCCGGGCAGGTTTTCGTCCAGTTTACCGACGGGATCGTCGAGGCCCATGACAAGGCCGGCGAGGAGTTCGGCGTGGAGCGTTTCGTTGGCTACCTCGAGAAGCACGCCCGCGCCGGCCGCTCCGTCGCCCAGGCGCTGGAAAGCCTGCCCGCCGAACTGGAAGCCTGGACCGGAACTGCCGAGCAGGAGGACGACATCACCGCCCTGACGGTGAGGCGTTTGCCGTAGGCTGATACTGGATTATCAGCCGCGGAAGGGAATGAAAGTGCGATTCTGCACCGCAATCAGTTGCATCGATGGGCGCATTCAATTGCCTGTGATCAAGTATCTTCAGGCTCGTTTTAATGCAAGGTACGTGGATCTCATTACGGAGCCAGGCCCAAACCTGATCCTGGCAAGACAAGCCGATGCCAACTTGGTCAAGTCAATCCTGGCAAGAACTCATATCTCAGTTGAGAATCATCATTCCGTTGGGATAGCTGTTGTCGGACATCATGATTGCGCGGGGAATCCAGCGACGAAGGATGAACAAATCCTGCATATTGAAGAAGCGGTCACTTTCGTTCGTCAACAGCATGAGGAACTGGAAGTCATAGGATTGTGGGTTGACGAAAAGTGGGAAGTACACGAGATTGCAGAAAGCGGCTGACAACGTTCCAGATATGTAACAATCGCTCAGGAAACCGAAGTCCACAGTCCGAATCGGACGCAGGCGCGTTCATATACAGGTAACATAGCCTCCCCGCCGGGCGGGGTCAAGAGGTGGGGGGAGGAGTAAGCCTTGGGGGATTAGAGGCTGTGGGGCGAGAAAACCGCTAATCCCCCATGGCGTTTTAGCCTACCTTACGGAAATCCGTGCCGCTGCACTTCGGGCAGGGCGGTAGTGTATCTGTCGCATCATCCAGTCTGACCATGGTTCCACACTTCTTGCATTTGTAGGTACCCTTGCCGGGCTTCTCTCCGGTGGTTGGCATTGTATTCTCCTTCAAAAGACGGTTTGTTCCATTGGACGTGCGGTTGATCTCCATGCCGCTGGCAGCCAGTAGCCCCAGCCCGAGGATGACGAAAACGCAACATCCGCAGCCACGCCCCAACTTGCTTATAGGGAGGCCAGTCTGGCGAGACAGCTTAGACTTCGCAGCAGAAAGTCCCGAAGCCCGTTTCCAAGAGAACTTCCGGCCTAGCCTCATACGTGGGCTCCTTCAATTCTAGCTAGCATTCATTACTTGATTTCTTTGCCGCAATGCGGGCATTCTGTCGCTTTATTCTTGCTGCGCGAGACTTCCTCCAAGAAACCAGCACTGATAATGCCCGTGGGCAGCGCGACCATGCCAACGCCCAGGACGGCGACAACGGACGCGAACAGCTTCCCTAAAGGGGTTACCGGTGATACATCCCCGTAACCAACGGTGGTCAAGGTAACCACGGACCACCACATGGCAGCCGGAATGCTCGCAAATGCCTCGGGCTGTGCTTTGTTCTCGGCGAAGTAGATGACCGATGAGGAAAGCACAAGCAGAATCCCCGTCACAAAGGCGACGACCACCAGTTCAGAACGCTTGGCGGTTATCACCCTCTTCAGCGTCTGGAGGGAACGAGAGTATCGCCCCAGCTTGGCTACCCGGAATACACGGGCCAAGCGCAATGTCCTGAGGAACCGCAGATCAACTCCCAAGAAGGGAAGGTAAAACGGCAGGATAGCCAGCAGATCAATGACCATCAGCGCCGTGCTTGCCATCTTAAGCCGCCCAAGAATCCGGTGCCGGTAGCGCTCTTCTTCGACGCAACTCCAAAGCCTGGACACATACTCGACGGTAAACACAACTACAGAAATGCACTCAATCCAATAGAAGACCGTCGCGTAATCGTCACCGAGAGGTTGAATGCTCTTCAGGATCATGGCGAGAATGTTCAGGGCAATCAGGGCGAGAATAGAGATGTCGAAAACGCGACTGGCAGAATCGCCGGGCTTGGCAACATTGACTATCTCGTTGACCCGTTTTCTCAGTATCACCACACCACCTCAAACTGATTGCCGGTCGCTTATACCCAAGTGTAGTCAAGTTCAGTTGCTTCTGTCAGCCACCCTTTCTCCCATCAACTTGTAGACACCAACTGCCCCGAAGTCAACCCCAAACCGGGAATCCTTGGGGATCAGTGGCCGGTGGCCGGTGGTCCGTGGTCAGAAGGGCGGTACGGGCCCTGAACCCCGCTTTTCTGCGCATATAAGCAACTCTACCCCAGCCACTTGCATTTTATTACATTATTCTGTATTATCTGCTTGACATTCGGGTGTATTCGGTGTATAATACAGCAGTTGTCAGTGGTTCGTGGCCAGTGACCAGTTATAGAGGGAGCGAACTCCGTGATAAAGGACACCGCCAGCCGGGAGATTCCCCTCCCGCGCGAGGTCCTGATTGACGCCGCGCGGCTCAAGGCTCACGGCGCGGAGTGGGAGGCCATCGCCCAGAGCACCGGCGCCGCAGTTGGCGACCTGGTTACGTTCTCCATCGACCATCCCGAGGTCTGGGGGCCGCTTTACGAGCGCGCGGAGAAGCTGCGCTTGCAAGAGGCCGAGGGCGAGACCATCAAGGGCCTGTGCACGCTGCTCAAGGGCGACGACGAGGAGGCTTCTGAGAGCGCGGCAAAGGAGCTCTTGGTTCACCGTCGGCATGTCGAACGCAGACGACAGGGTGGCAGCCGCGCGAAGCCTCCTGATTTGGGAATTCGGATTTCGGAATGCGGAATGGACCAATCCGCAATCCCCAATCCGCAATCCGCAATGGCGGCGGAGGCGACGGCGAAGTATCCGGAGTTCCTCACCGAAGACCCGCCACCCGAGCAAATCGTCCGCCGCATCACGTATGCCGCCAACCGCGTGGCCCACGGGGACGACTACCACAGGATCGCGCGGGAAACGGGCCAGACCGAGATTGATGTCACGCGTTGGAGCTTCATCTACGCCAAAGCCTGGGACCGCGCATATCCGACGGCGCGAAGAGCCGCCGCGCAGGCCGGCGCGGCGCTGGCGATCAACCGATTGCTGATCTTCGTGACCAGCCCGGACCTGAAACAGGCCGCCCGCGCCGCTCGGACCCTGCTCGTCCACCGGCGGCACATGCATTGGGCGCAAACCAATCAACCACCAAGACACCAAGACACGAAGAACCTTGAGGGCTTGAACGCGGCGGGGGAAGAAGACAGTCGACTCCCAGAGCGGGGCCTTGTGCCCCCGACGGGAGGCGATTCGCTTGCCAAAGCCACGCCTGGAGGGCGGACCCTCACGATTTGCCAGGGAGGGCAAAAGACATCGTTGGGGAACGAGACGCAGAACGGGGAAAGACCCGCAACCCGAGCGCTGCGTCCCTCCGCCGATTCCGCGTCCGTGGTGAAAAAACGCCTGCCCCGGTCCCGCGACGGTCCCGGCTGAAGCGCCGCTGTCCGCCGGGGCCTCGCGGTCCGCTAGGTCTGGCGCGGCGGCGCGGTGGTCCCACGCACCACCAGCTCCGGCGACACCAGCACGGGAACCGGCGCCGCGTCCGGCTCGCCGGTCACCAGCTCCGCGGCCCTGCGGCCCATCAGCGCGGAGTCCACGGCCAGCGAGGTCAGCATCTGGCTGCGCCCCAGGCGCACCGCAGTGTCCCCGAACCCGGTGAGGGAAATGTCCCCGGGCACCTGCATGCCCCGCTCGGCCGCGGCCTACAGCAGCAGCAGGGCGCGCACGTCGTCGCAGGCGACTATCGCTGTCGGCCGGGGCTCCAGGCCCATGAACCAGTCCAGGGCCACCGCCACGTCCACGAAGTTGCAGCGGCAGCCGGCCACCCATCCGCGGGGGAGTTCGCCCAGCCCCGCCCCGCGCAGCGCCAGGTTCACGCCCTCGCGCTTCCAGGGGTTGGCGTCGGGGTTGTCGTTGTCGAGGTAGGCGATGTGCTTGTGACCCAGCGCCAGGAGGTGCTCGGTGACCACCCGCATCCCGGCCACCGAGTCCTCGCGCACGCTGTGGATGGGGATGTCATCGAAGTGGTGGTCGAGGATCACCTTGGGACAGGACAGCTTCTCGACCACCGCCTGGATGAACAGCGGCGACTTGAAGAGCAGACCAATGAAGACCACGCCCTTGTAGAAGCCCGGCGGCGTTCTCAGGAAGTACTCCTTCTGGTACTCGTGCAGGCACTGGACGGGCCGCATGTAGCGGTTCTTCTCGATGAGCGCGTCGCTCAGCCCCTGGAGCATGGGTCCGTAATAGGCCTGGTCGCCGAGCAGCCTCTTGCTCTCGGGCAGCAGCACGGCCACGAAGCGCGCGCTCTCGGAATCGGACTTTGCGGCGGTCATGATGCGGTCTCCATGGGCCTCACGGTCGGGAATTGTAGGCCGTTGTCCGGGGTCGTCAAGAATGGCCGGGCGGCGCCGCTGTGGTGCCGCGCGCCACCAGCTCCGGCGACACCAGCACGGAAACCGGCGCCGCGTCCGCACCGCCGACGATCAGCCCGGCGGCCTTGCGGCCCATCAGGGAACTGTCCACGCGCATGGAACTCAGCAGCTCGCTGCGCCCGGTCTGCACCGCGAAGTCGCCGAATCCGCCGATGGAAAGCTCGTGGGGCACGCGCATGCCCCGCTCCGCGGCGGCCTGGAGAAGCAGCAGCGCGCGGGTGTCGTCGAAGCAGATGATCGCGGTCGGCCGGGACTCCAGACCCATGAACCAGTCGAGCGCCGCGGACACGTCCGTGAAGTTGTCGCGGCAGCCGGCCACCCATCCGCGGCCCAGCTCGGCCAGCCCCGCTTCGCGCAGCGCCAGGTTCACGCCCTCGCGCTTCCAGGGGTTGGCGTCCGGGCTGCTCTTGTCCAGGTAGGCCAGCCGGCGGTGCCCCAGGGAGAGCAGGTGCTCGGTCATGATGCGCATGCCGGCCACCGAGTCCTCGCGCACGCTGTGAAGGGGGATGTCATCGAAGTGGTGGTCGAGCATCACCTTGGGACAGGACAGCTTCTCGACGACCGCCTGGATGAAGAGCTTGTAGATGTAAAGCGGCCCCAGGAAGACCACGCCTTTGTAAAAACCGGGCGGGGTGCGCAGGAAGTGCTCCTTCTGATACTCCTGCAGGCACTGGATGGGCCGCAGGAAGAGCCCCTTCTCCATGAGGCCGTCGCTCAGGCCCTGGAGCATGGGACCGTAGTACAGCTTGTCACTGAGCAGCGCCCGGGAATCGAGCACCAGCACGGCCACGAAGCCCGCGCTGGCCTGCGATGTTTCCGGCTCGGCCACCTCGTCCCCTCCCCCGATTATCCCCAGCCGGCGATTCTAGGTGGGCGACCGCGGGCGTCAAGACTTTCCAGCCCGGCGGACCCCCTCACGGCCGGCCCAGCTCGGCGCCCGCGGCCCGGCAGCGCTCCAGGGCCTCGGGGTGGCCCTCTATCGCGAGCTTCTCGTCGACGTCCGGCTCGAAGACCGCCCCGGCGTAGCCGATGTCCTGGCAGAGCAGGTAGACCTTGATGATCTGCCCGGCGTTGGCCAGGAACTTCCCGCCCCTCTTGAAACCGCCGCACGAGAGGAAGAGCGCCCGGCGTTCGAGCGCGCGCGGCTCGGGCTTCCGCTTGAGCAGGTACTTCTCGGCCCAGAAGGGCTGCCCGCGGTCGACCAGGCACTTCATCTGCGCGCACACTGAGCCGAAGTAAATGGGCGCGGCCAGGATCAGCCGGTCGGCGCCGCGGATTCGCTCGTTGAGCTCGCAATATTCATCGTTGAGAACGCAGCGCCCGGTCTCCGAGCAGCCCCCGCAGTTGAGACAGGGCTTGAATCCCAGGTCGCGGAGCACGACCTTCTCGACGTCCGCGCCGGCCGAGCGCGCCCCCTCGGCGGCGGCGTCCAGCATGGTCTCCGAGTTGCCCCCGCCCCGGGGGCTCGAGGAGATGGCGACTATCCCGGGCACGGCCCGCTAGTCTCCCTCGTCCCCGTCATTCTCGACCTGGCGTTGCTCGCTGTCCTCCAGCTTGCGTTCGATCTCCTTGTGCTCCTGGCCGTCGAAGGTCAGCACCCGGCCCTTCTCCCCGGCCACGGTCTCGATGTGCACCGGACGCTTCCAGACCTTGTGGAGGTTGACCAGCGTGTCCTGCGCCTTGGCGAGGTCCAGTTCCACCCCGTCGTACTGGTGCGTGAGGTACAGCTCGCCGCGGTTGGCGTAGTTGCCGTCGATGACCCGGATTATCGGCTGGTGGCAGTTGGTGAGCTGGGCCAGGAGCTGGCGCTTGATCTTCCGGAAGGCGCGGCTCTCGATCTTGTAGGACTCAGCGCGCGCGTCGTAGGCGAACGAGAAGAGCTTCTGCTCGCGGCAGAAGTCGGGGGTGAGGAACTCGTCAATGAAGGTAATGTCGTTGTATATCCGCCGGACCTCGAAGAGCTTCTCCCGACCGGACCCGGTGCCCTTGTCCCAGTTGCGGCGCTCGGCCTCGTCGTCGCAGGCCTCGTACTCCGGCCCGAAGCGGCCCTTGTTCCAGCGATCCTCGATGTCCCGGAAGAGCTCCAGCCCCAGCTTGTAGGGGTTGACCCGCCCGGGCTGCATGGCCACGGTCCCCGAGTGGTGCTCGGCGTAGTCCACGATCTCCGCCGGGCTCGCGGCGCGCTCGGTCATCAGCCGGGAGTGCCAGTAGGAGGCCCAGCCCTCGTTCATTATCTTGGTCATGCCCTGGGGCAGGAAGTAGTAGGCCTCCTCGCGGGAGACCGAGAGGACGTCCCGCTGCCAGCGCTCCAGCGGCGCGTTCTCCAGCAGGAAGAGCAGCACGTCGGCCTGGGGCTCGACGGGGAAGTCCTTCTCGCGCTCCAGCTTCTCCTCCTGGGCCTTCTTCTGCTTCTCGAGGTACTCCGGAGGGTTGACGTAGGCCTCCATGTAGTCCTTGCTCTTCAAGCGCCGGACCTCGGGCTTGCGGAGTTCCTCAGGCTCGCCCAGGCACTCGGCGTCCGCCTGGCGCCGGCGGATGAAGGGCGCGTGCCGGTCGACGAGGTTGCCCAGGCTCAGGCAGCAGTCCAGGAACTCCTCGACGTGCTCGCGCCCGAAGCGCCGCACGTAGGAGCGCGCCCGCGCGCCGTGGTTGGCCATCTCGTCGATCATGTGCCGGTTGGTGTCCGCGAACCAGAAGTTGTTGCGGAAGAAGTCGGAGTGGCCGTAGACGTGGCACATGACCAGCTTCTGGTCGACCAGGGGGTTGCTCTTGAGCAGGTACGCGTAGCAGGGATCGTTGTTGATGACCAGCTCGTAGATCTTGCCCAGGCCGTAGGTGTGGGTCTTCTTGAGGCTCTCGTACGCCATGCCGAAGCGCCAGTGCGGGTAGCGGGTGGGGAAGCCCTCGTAGGCGGCGATCATGTTGAGCTCTTCGAGCTCCACCACCTCGAAGATGGTCTCGAAAGGCTCCAGCCCGCAGTCGGCCGCGAACCCGCGGATACGCTCCCGTTCGAGGTCCAGCTGCGAGGGCAGGTTCACCGCCTACCTCCCCCTGCCCAGGAAGGTCTTGATGCAGTCAAGAATCTCGTCGCGGCTGTTGATCTCCGCGGTGATGATGTTCTCGCCCTCCAGGTTCTCGTCGATCACGCTCTTGAACTCGCCGGAGCCGTAGAGGCTCTTCACCTGCCCGTAGCAGAACAGGTTGGCCACGGGCACCAGGTCGTCGCGCAGGAGATCCAGCGCGGTCTCGTTGTCGGACATCAGGTTGTCGCCGTCGGAGAAGTGGAAGATGTAGATGTTCCAGTCGCTGGGCGAGTACTCCTTGGCGATGAGTTCCCGCCCGGCGCGGTAGGCCGAGCTGATCGCCGTGCCCCCGCTCTCGCGCGTTCGGTAAAAGGTGTCGGCGTCGACCACCCGCGCGGCCGCGTCGTGGATGATGTAGCGCGTGGCCGTCTTCTTGTACTGCTTCTTGAGCCAGGTGTCGATCCAGAAGGCCTCGGTGCGGACGATGTCCTTCTGCTCGTCGCCCATCGAGCCGGACACGTCCATCATGTAGATGATCACCGCGTTGGACTCGGGCACCTCGGTGGTCTGCCAGGAGCGGTACATCTTGTCCTCGCGGACCGGCACCACCATGGGGTCGTCGGGGTTGTACTCCCCGCTGACCAGGGAGCGCCGCAGGGCCTTCATGAAGGTGCGCTTGAAGTGCCGCAGCGACTCAGGCCCTGTGTGCCGGATGTTGGTGTAGCGATCTTTCAAGCTGGCGACTACGCGCCGGCCGCGCGGCTCGATGTTGGGGAGCTCCAGCTCCTCTCCGAGGATCTGGGCCAGCTCCTCGAGGGTCAGCTCCACCTCCAGGATGTGCTCGCCGGGCATCTCCCCGGCGCCGGGGCCCTCGCCGGGCTGGGGCTCGCCGCCCAGCTGGTCGCCGGGCTCGCCCTCGCCCTGGCCCACCCCGCCCTCGTTGCTCCCGAACCTGAAGCGGGGAATCTCGATCTGGGGCAGCGGGATGCTGACCAGATCCTTGCCCTGCTTGCCGATAAGCTCGCCGCTGGTGATGTACTTGCGCAGGTCCTTGCGGATGTGCCCGCGGACGATCTCCTGAAAGCGGCCGTGGTCGCGCTGAATGCGAGTGATCAAGTTACTCCGCCCCCACGTTCTCGTAGTAGTCCATGGTGCTCAGCTTCCAGCGCTGGAGCTCGGCGATCGAGAACTCCCCGCGCTGGGCCCGCGCGTGGCACGTTGCGCAGAGCGGCAGCAGGCGTTCGGCGATCAGCGGGCCGGCTCCCGGGACCATCTCGTGGACCTCCAGCTCGTCCCTCCTGCGACAGGCCGGGCGCAGGCAGCGCCCCAGCGCGTAGTAGACGGCGTCGGCCCTGGCCCCTGCCGGCGCGCCCCGCTCCCGTCGGCTCTCGGTCAAGGCCGCTACTCCGTGGTGTCCCCGCGCGCGAAGATGCTGGCCACGTAGCTCAAGACGTCGGTGGCGCAGACCTCGCAGTAGCCGTAGTTGCGAACCAGCCGGCTCTTCACGATGTCGATCTTCTCCTGGGTGTCCTTGTCGACCACGCTGGAAACCAGGCTGGAGAGCTTGATGGAGTCCTTCTGGTCCTCGAACAGCTTCAACTCCAGGGCTTTCCGCAGCCGGTCGTTGGTGCGGTAGTCGAAGGTCTTGCCCTCCAGCGCCAGCGCGCCGATGTAGTTCATGATCTCCTTGCGGAAGTCGTCCTTGCGGCTCTCGGAGATCTCGATCTTCTCCTCGACCGAGCGCATCAGCCGCTCGTCGGGTTCCTCCTGCTGGCCGGTGTAGCGGTTGCGGACCTTCTCCTTCTGGGTGTAGGCCTTGATGTTGTCGATGTAGTTGGCGCAGAGCTTGCTGATGGCCTCCTCGTCGGCGCAGATGGCCCGCTGGACCTCGTTCTTGACGATGTCCTCGTACTCCTCCTTGACCATGGCCAGCAGCTCGCGGAAGCGGCGCTTCTGGTCCTCGCTGGTTATCAGCGAGTGGTGGTCGAGGCCCGACTCCAGCTCGTTCATGACCATGAAGGGATTGACGCAGCCCTCGCCGGCGTCGGAGACCAGCGCGTTCGAAATCTTGTCCTGGATGTAGCGCGGGCTGATGCCCACCATGCCCTCGCGCGGCGCCTCGGCCTTGAGATCCTTGATGTTGTCCTCGGTGAAGCCCGGCAGGGTCCGGCCGTTGTAGAGCTTGAGCTTCTGCATGAGGGTGAGCTGCGCGTTCTTGGGTTCCTCCAGGCGGGTCAGCACCGCCCACATGGAAGCCACCTCCATGGTGTGCGGG
Organism: uncultured bacterium; assembly: GCA_965370045.1. Classification (GTDB taxonomy): domain Bacteria; phylum Planctomycetota; class SZUA-567; order JAKLDR01; family JAKLDR01; genus CAZONU01. Next base: position 16,093 of record CBDUSI010000080.1, read on the forward strand.
GCCACGTGCTTCTTGACCTTCCCGCCGGAGAAGTCGCGGCGGTAGATCTTGACCTCGTCGTCCAGGCGCGTGTTGTAGGGCACGTCGATCTTGAGGGTGCGGTCCCGGAAGGCCTCCATCAGCTCGTTGTTCTGGAGCTTGCGGTACTCCGGCTCGTTGGTGTGGCCGATGATCACCTCGTCGATGTCGGTCTGCGAGAACTTCTTGGGCTTGATGGAATGCTCCTGGCTGGCTCCCAGCAGATCATAGAGGAAGGCCACGTCCAGCTTGAGCACCTCGATGAACTCCACCAGTCCGCGGTTGGCGATGTTGAACTCGCCGTCGAAGTTGAAGGCCCGCGGGTCGGAGTCCGAGCCGTAGATGGCGATCTTGCGGTAGTTGATGTCCCCGGTCAGCTCGGTGGAGTCCTGGTTCTTCTCGTCCTTGGGCTGGAAGGTGCCGATGCCCACGCGGTCCTTCTCGCTGAAGACCAGGCGCTTGACCTGGATGTGCTCCGCGACCAGCCGCTGCCAGTCGCCCTCGTACCTGGTCATCAGCTCGCCGTAGAACTGCCGGCAGAAGGGGCAGATGTCGCCCACGATGGACACCTTGTAGTCGTCCTTGGCGGCGGCATTGATCTCGGCGGCGACCTTGTCGCGAAGGTCCGCGGGCACCAGGCGCAGGGGTTCCTCGTGCATGGGGCACATCTGCGGCGCCTCTTCGCCCTCCACCTTCCAGCCGTAGGTGTACAACGCGCCCTCCGGCGTGCGGCTGTAGACTTCCAGGCCCTTCTTGAGCATCCTGACGATGGTGCTCTTGGACGAGCCCACCGGGCCGTGCAGCAGCATGATGCGCTTCTCCGCGCCGTAACCCAGCGCGGCGCCCTTGAGGTTCTGGACGAAGTGCATCAGCGCCTTGTCCAGCCCGAAGATCGCGTCGCGCCCGCCGGAGATGGGGTCGTCGAAGAACTTGTAGCGAATCAGCTTCTCACGGTGGCGGGTGTAATCCTCGCTCCCGTAGGAGACGATCATGTCGTAGAGCCGCTGGAAGGCGTTGCGGACCACCTTGGGATCCGACACCACCAGGTCCAGATACTCCGGGAACGAGCCGGCCCAGTGCTGGTCCCGGAAGCTCGACTGGTCGAAGGATTTGGACACTGATTGCAGAATCTTCTCGCCCTTGGATGCCATTCAGATCTCCTTTGCGCCGCTTGCCGCCGCGCGGCCGCAACCCCGGTCCCGCGGACGACGCGTCCCTAATCCCTATTAAATCTACCTCTTGCGGCCGGCGGAGTCAATACAAAACGGCGCGGTGCTTCTTTTGCTCCGCCGCGCCGTCCGGTCCGAAGCTTGTATGCCTTGCGCCCTCACACCATACAACCGGAGACCCTGACAAATTGCCGGACATGTCCGGTTGACCGGTGTACCTTAAGACATCGGAACCACTGCATGACTCAGGTAGAAGTAGAAAAGGAAGGCTCATGACCACATCCACGTTGCTGCTGGCCGCGGGGCTGCTGGCTACCGGGGGCCTGCATGTGGCGGCACGGGCTGCCCAGGTCAGGACCGGGCCCGGCAAGGTTCCCAAGGCGAAATCCGTGGCCGCCGCCTGGAGCGCCGAGGACCTCGCCGAGTGCCGGCGGAGCAAGACCGTCGGGCCCGGCAGGCGCGGCGGCCTTACCCTCATCGACCGCGACCTGATCCAGTACGAGATCGGATCCACCGTGCACTCCCGCGCGAAGGTTTCCGCCGAGAGCGTAGGCGGAAACGTCTGGGTCAAGAAGGAGTTCCTGCTGCAAGGCGCCAGCGCGCGCACCGCCGAACTGTGCGTCTTCGCCAATGGACAGGTGCTGGTCAACTTCAACGGGAAGCAGCTTCCGCCCTACACCCGGGTCCATATCCGGGCGCGGCCCTACAGCGGGGTCTATCCCAAGGACAAGTTCCCCAAGGGACACGAGATGCATCACCTGAACGGCAAGCCCTACCGGGAGTACTGGCAGGGCGGCTGGGAACGCGTGCCCCTCGACCCCAAGCTGCTCAGGAAAGGGGTGAACACGGTCATCCTGCGAGCCAAGCCCGGCGAAAGCCGGGGGTTCCTGATCGAGCAGTCTCTGTATCCGAACCGCAGCGCGGTCAGCCGCGATGGCGGGGCCACATGGGACTACGACCACCTCTCGCGGGCCGGGAACATCAACGGCGAATACCTCGTGCGCCTGGCGCTGGGGCGCCACCCGGCCGGCGGCTGGATCGAGAGTGAGCCGGTGGACCTCTGGCCCCGCGGGACCGGACCGATAGCCGTCCCCGCAGACATACTCGGCCTCAAGCTGGAGCGCCAGGGCGAGGTCCCCGAGGGGACCGGGCTCAAGCTGACCGCCCGGCTGGGCTCCACGCCCGCCTACCACCCGGACACCTGGACCCCCTGGTGCAAGATCGAAGAGCTGGCCCGCGGCCGGGCCCGGGGCAAGGCGCTCCCGGCCGGAAGCCACCGGTTTCTCCAGTGGCGCGCGGAGCTCTCCGCCGCCCCCGACAGAGCGAAGGCCCCGCGGCTGGCCGGAGTGAAGGTCATCGCGGAAGTAAGGCCCCGGCGGCTGCCCAGCGGGCTCAAGATCGAGTCCTGCAAGCTGGAGCAGCCTCGCATCGTGCGCCCATCCCATCCCTTCGTCCACGCCGCGAACACCGAACGCCTCCGGCTGCTCCGCGAGCAGACCAAACTCGACGAGGTGGTCAAGGGCAAGAAGCGCGGCGTGGAGCAACTCCTGGCCCTGGCCAAGTGGACCAGGGACACCTTCGGCAAAAACGCCGACGGCAAGTTGCTGGTCGCCACCAACTGGGACGCGCTCATGCTCTGGAACAACGCCCGCGGCAAGGACCGGCTCACTGGCCAGATGTGCACCCACCGGGCGGCCTTCTTCGTACAGTGCGCGACCGCTCTGGGCTACCCGGCGCGGCCCTGCATCTGGAGCCACGCCATCGCCGAGGCCTGGGTGGACGAGCCCGGCAGTTGGGTGGCCTTCGACCCCTCCGCCCGGTTTTACTTCGAGCTGGACGGCAAGCCGGCCAGCATGGCCACAGTCAGCATGGCCTGGGACGGCACCCGCGAAGGCACGCCCAGGCAGAAGGTCCGCAAGGTGTGGGGCAAGAAGAACAAGTCCAAGCCCGAGCCGAACCGCAATCTGGCCTGGTTCGCCCGTTTCTGGCTGCCCCTGCGCAGCAACTACCTGGAGAGCCCCGCGCCCCACGAGCCGGGCCACGGCACCACCGGCTTCAAGTACGACGGGTCCCTCCGCTGGCTGCACCCCAGGAAGCAGCCGCTGCCCTGGTTCTCCTTCTACACCAGCCGGCCAGGGGACATCGGCTTCACCGTCAACACGGTCAACATCCACCTGGCCCGTTCCAGGGAAACCGGCGCCCTGCGCGTCCTGCTGGAAACCGACGCGCCCCACCCCGCCCGCTGCGAGGCGCGCTTCGCCGGCGGCGAGTGGACCGAGGTCAAGCCCGGCTTCGCCTGGAAACTCTCCCCCGGAAAGAACGTCCTGGAGGTCCGCACGGTCAGCACCTTCGAGGTCCCCGGCCGGCCCGCGCGGGCGGTGGTCATCGTCCGGAAGTAGCCCCGGAACAGCCGGGCGCCCGCTCGCCCGGATTTCTCGCTTTTCGCCGCAGCGCCTGGCTGTTATGATTGTCTTCAAGCTGATGCGCGTCCGCTATTCGGGAGAGGCACATGAAGCACGGGCAAACCGTAACCATCATCGCCCTGATATTCGCCCTCGCCGGAGCCGTCGGCTGGGCGCTGGCCGAGCGCTCCGCGCGGCAGAGGGCCCGAGAGGCCCTGATTCTCCAAATCTTGAACTCCTCTGACCGAAACTACCGGCAAGACAAGCAGATTGAAGACATGCAGCAAAGGCTGGGCGAGGCGTCCACCAGTTTGCAGCAGATTGAAAGCTCCGTCTCCGCACTGGAGAAGTGGCGCAACCGCGCCGAGGAGCGCATCGCCGCCGCCGAGAGACGCCCCGACGGGCCGCGCGGCCTCTTCCGGGGAATGGAGCGCGTCATGCCCGGCGCTCCCGTGCGCGGCATGGCCCTGGACGGCCGGCGCACCCAGCGCTTCAGCCTCAAGGACAAGCAGGGCAACGCGGTCAACGTATCACTGATGGGCGCCGCCCGCGTCGACGAAGAGCTCGCTCGCGAAATGGGCGTGGACGCGGCCAGGCGCGATAAAGTCAACAAGCTGATCCGCGAGGAGAACCGCCGCTGGGCCGAGAAGCTCCTCGCCGCGCGCAAGCCGGGCCCCAGGCACGGCCTGGACTTCGGCCTGGGCGGCGGTGACGACGGCTGGGTCGACTTCGCCAACGGCGCCAAGATGAAGCAACTCCTGGACGCGAAGGCTCGCAAGAAGCTCCTGGAGCGCTTCCCGCGGCGCTCGACCATGCACCTGGTTACAACAGGAGCCGGCGGCCTCGACGTGCCCCACGTGCGCATCCACCCCCGCCGCGAAAGGCCCGACCGCCCCATCGAGCCCCCCGCGGGCAAAGGCGGCGCCGCCCCGCCCCCCGAGCAGTTCTAGAGCATTTTAGCATTGAGTAACTCCGTAGCCGGAGTTTTGTAACCAGC
>CBDUSI010000081.1:0-20390 GCA_965370045.1 uncultured bacterium
CTGGCATCGTGCGAATCCCGAAAACGAAGCAGCGCGACGGGACCGCCTGTCGCCCACGGGGTTGGGGCATAACGGCCCATCTCCTTCGTCGGGAACCCGAAGACGATGCTCGGGCATCGACTTCGGAACCCCTCCTCGAATCTGAACCATTCTGCCCCCAATCACGACTGCTCCATTTTTCAACGGCCTGCTAGACCGGAAAGCGGAAATAGAGGCAAGCGGGGCGGTCTCCGGGCCGCCCCGCCCACTTGGGAATAGCCTTGCAGGCTCCGCACTGATGGGGGATAATGCGCTCTCGCGGGCCGGGTGAGGGGTCCGCGCGCCGGGGGGACTGGATGTCAGGGGGTTTTCGATGAGCAAGACCAAGTTCGTGTTTCTGGCCGTCTTGGCCGTTCTGGCTCTGCCGGGCGCGCGCGTTGCCCAAGGCGGCGATCTCTTCATTATCAGGCAGGCCGGCAAGCTCGGCTACATCGACAAAACCGGCAAGGTGGTGGTCGAGCCCCAGTTCGACCGGGCCGAGAGCTTCAGCGAGGGGCTGGCGGTCGTCCGGGTCGGCGGCCGGCGCGGCACCTGCGGCTACATTGACGAGACGGGCAAGTTCGCGATCAACCCGCAGTTCGATGACGCCCGCGGCTTCAAGGACGGAATGGCGCTGGTGCGGGTCGGCAAGCAGTACGGCTTCATCGACAAGAGCGGCAAGCAGGTCATCAAGCCTCAGTTCAACCGGGCCGAGCCCTTCTCCGAGGGCCTGGCGCTGGTCAGGATCGGCAAGAAGTACGGGTACATAAACAAAGAGGGCAAGTACGTCATCAATCCGCAGTTCGCCCTGGCGGGCAGCTTCTCGGAGGGCCTGGCCGTCGTCCGGGTGGGCAAGAGCTACGGCTACGTGGACAAGACCGGCAAGCTGGCCATCAACCCGCAGTTCGACCGGGCCGAAAGTTTCAGCGCGGGCCTGGCCCGCGTGAAGGTCGGCGGCTTTCGCGGCAAGTACGGCTTCGTGGACAAGTCCGGCAAGTACGTCATAAACCCCCAATATGCCGACGCCGGGCAGTTCTCTGGCGGGCTGGCAGAAGTGAGAAGCGGCAAGAAGTACGGTTACGTCGACAAGGAGGGCAAGCAGGTCATCAAGCCGCAGTTCGAGGAGGCCGGCAGCTTCTCCGAGGGGCTGGCCCACGTGCGGGTCGGCAAGAAGTACGGCTACGTCGACAAGGAGGGCAAGATGGCGGTCAATCCCCAGTTCGACCGGGCCGCGAGCTTCTCCGAGAACCTGGCCTGCGTGCGGTCGGGCAAGAAGTTCGGATACATCAGCAAGACCGGCAAGCTGATCATCGACGCGCAGTTCGACAGCGGCGAGCCCTTCTCCGGCGGTCTGGCCCGCGTGCGGGTCGGCAGGGCCGAGGGTTACATAGACAAGACCGGCAAGTTCGTCTGGAACCCCGTCAAGTAGGAACTTCAATAGTTCGCGCGAGCCGCCCGGCCGGGAGCGATCCCGGCACGGGCGTTGCTTGTATACTGGCCGGAGACCCGCCGGGGGGCGCGATTGCATCACTTGCGCGCGCCGGTCCGGCAGGGGCTGTACAGCGCGGCCCTTGGCTTGTATCATTGCTGTACAGTAAGAAGGGAGGCCAGAAGTGAAAGCCAGTCTGCCGTCCGGAAAGAGCGCGGGGGAGCTGCTGGACATGTACTACCTCCAGGCGCGGATGCACCTCCTGGAAACCGCGGCGATCCTCGACCGCATCGAGCGCCATCCGGGCTCCGGTGAGGTGAAGGATGACCCGCGCCTGAAGCGCATCGAGGCCGCCGCGCGGCTGCTGGTCGACGGCCAGCCCGAGCGCGCCGAGCGCTTCCAAAAGCTCTTCAGCGTGAAGTAGAGGTGCGACATGAAAGTGATTGAGCCGCACATCCACATGATCGCCCGCACCACCCAGGACTACGAGCGCATGGCCATGATGCACACGGTCTGCTGCGTGGAGCCGGCCTTCTGGGCGGGTTACGACCGGCCCAGCGCGGAGGCCTTTTACGACTACTTCAAGCAGATCACCGAGTTCGAACCCAAGCGCGCGGCCGAGTACAACATCACCCACTACTGCCACATCTGCATGAACCCCAAGGAGGCCGAGAACGTCTCACTGGCCCGCGAGGTCATATCCTTCATGCCCGAGTTCCTGGAAAAGCCCAACGCCCTGGGCATCGGCGAGATCGGCCTCAACAGGAACACCCGGAACGAGATGACCATCTTCGAGGAGCAGGTCGACCTGGCCGTGAAGATGGACCGGGTCATATGGATCCATACCCCGCACCTCGACGACAAACTCAAGGGCACGGAGATGATGGTCGCGCACTTGAAGGGCCGCTCGGACCTGGACCCCGAAAAAGTCTGCTTCGACCACGCCGAGGAGCACACTATCAAGCTCATTCGCGACGCGGGCTTCTGGGCCTCGATGACTATTTATCCCGTAACCAAGAACTCCCCGTCGCGCGTGGTGGACGCCATCGAGCGCTTCGGCCTGGAGCACATCATGGTCGACGCCTCCGGCGATTGGGGGCCCTCGGACCCGCGCACGTTGCACGAGGCCATTTTCGAAATGAAGAAACGCGGCCATCGCGAGGAGAACATCGAGACGGTCTTCTACAACAACCCCTGCTACTTCCTGGGCGGCAGCGAGAAGTTCGCCTTCAAGCCGACCCGTCCGCGCGAGGAGGCCTGGGGCTAGCGGAACTTCTCCCCATAGGCTCTTGACTCCGTGCCGCTCGGCGGCGAGGCTATGTGCGGTCCGCGCAATCCCGGGAGAAACCCGCTTGCCCTGCAGCACCGAGGACGCCGCCAGACTGATCGAAGCCTGCCGCCAGCTGGTCGCCAGCCGGGACGTCGACGAGGTCATGGACCGCGCCGCGCGCTCGGCCGCCGAGCTGCTGGGCGCCGATGCAGTGCGGCTGCTGTGCGTCGACGAGACCGGTGCCGAGCTGATCCTCGAACGCGTCTTGCTCGGCGGAGAATTGAAGCGTCCCGCCGGCGCGCGGGTGCCGGTGGGCAAGGGGCTGGTCGGCCTGGCCGCCGAGGGCGCGGGCAGCATCTCTGACGATGCTGGCAAGGACCGCCGCTTTGACGCCGAGGTCGACGGGGTCCAGGGCCTGGACGTCCGCTCGCTGGTCACCGCGCCGCTGGGGGCCGATGGCAGCGTCGCCGGGGTCATCCAGGCGGCGGGCTCCCGCGCCGGGGCCTTCGGCTCCGATCACCTGGAGTTGCTTTCGCGTTTTGCGGGGCTGGCCGCCGCGGCCCTCGGCAGCGCCCGCATGCACCGCCAGGAGCTTGAAGTCCAGCGCGCCCGGCGGGAGCTCTCCATCGCCGCGGACATCCAGAAGAGCCTGTTCCCCACTGAGCTGCCGGACACCGGCGACTTCGCCTTCGACGCGGTATGCCTGCCCGCCGAGGAGGTCGGCGGGGACCTCTACGACGTCTTCCCGTTCCCCGACGGACGCCTGTGCGCGGTGCTGGGCGACGTCTCCGGCAAGGGCGTGCCGGCCGCGCTGTACATGACCTGGATGGTCGCCGAGCTGCGCCTGCTCTCCGAGCGCGCCGCGGGTCTCCCCGAAATGATGGCCGATCTCAACCGGCGGCTCTGCGCGCGCTCGACGCGGGGCATCTTCGTGACCCTGATGGCCGGGCTCTTCTCTTCGGAGGGCGGGCGCATCGAGGTGGCCAGCGCCGGGCATCATCCGCCGCTGCTGCGCCGCGCCGACGGCGTCGTCGAGGAGGTGCCCTATCCCTCGGCCCCCCCGCTGGGCATCAACCCCGATCAGACCTACCCCACGGCCTGCTTCACGCTGGCCCGCGGCGAGGCCGCCCTGGGCTTCACCGACGGAGTGACAGAAGCCCGCAACCAGCAGGACCAGGAGTTCGGCCTGGAGCGTCTCAAGGAGGTCTTCGCCGAGGGCGCCGGGCGAGGCACCCTGCGGCGCATACTCAAGCGCCTGGCGCGCTTCACCGGCGGGAGCCCCCAGCGCGATGACACCACCATGGTGCTGATGTGGCGGAAGCACTCGTAGACGGGTAGCGGTGACGGCTCCCCGTCCTCGCCGGTTTACACGATTTGCGAGAATACTGCGGCCCGGGGAGCGTCTATTTTTCCGGAATGTCCGCCCGCGGGCGGGGTGAACCAAGGGGGGGGGATTGTGCGTTATCCCTGTCAACTGAGGAGACATGCCATGCGCAAGCCGCTCTCCGCGCTAATTCTGGCCGCCTGTGCCCTCTTTGCCGCGTCCTGCAGCTCGGAGGGCGCCGGGGGGGGCGCGCGCTACAAGAGCGCGCTCATCGAGAAGGTCCCCCACGTCAGGCAGAAGCCGGACTTCTGCGGCGAGGCTTGCGCCGAGATGTGGCTCAGGAAGCTGGGCAGCAAGATCGACCAGGACGAGGTCTTCGACCGCTCCGGGGTGGCGCCCGCCTACGGCCGGGGCTGCCACGCCGCGGAGTTCAAGCGCGCGCTGGAGGGCCTCGGTTTCAAGACCGGCATCGGCTGGACCCGGGTGGAGGTGGCCAAGGCCAAGACAGGGATGGAAGCCGCCTGGAAGGCGCTCCACGCGGATCTCGGCGCCGGGGTTCCCTCAATCATCTGCACGCGCTACGCGGACAAACCCAAGACCACCGAGCACTTCCGCTTGATCCTGGGTTACGACTCGAAGAAGGACGAGGTGATCTATCACGAGCCCGCCGAGGACAAGGGCGCTTACCGGCGGATGAAGCGCGCGCTTTTTCTCAAGCTGTGGCCGCTGAAGTACAAGCCCGACACCTGGACCCTGGTGCGCTTCCGCCTGGAGGTGGGCAATCTCGCCAAGTCCCAGCCCAGGAAGGGCTTCACCAGCGCGGATTACGCCCAGCACGTGATGGCGCTCAAGAAGAAGATCGAGAAGGCCCTGCCCGGCAAGAAGTTCCACATCGTGGTCCAGCGTCCCTTCGTGGTGATTGGCGACGAAGATTCCCGCGTCGTCAAGACCCGCGCGGTGCGCACCGTCAAGTGGGCACGGGACAAGCTCAAGGCCGAATACTTCGCCAAGGATCCGGCGGACATCCTGGACGTGTTCCTCTTCAAAGGCAAAGCCAGCTACATGACCGGGGCCAAGGCGCTCTTCGGCCACACGCCCTCCACCCCCTACGGCTACTTCTCATCGGCGGAGAAGGCCCTGGTGATGAACATCGCCACCGGCGGGGGCACGCTGGTCCACGAGATCGTGCATCCCTTCGTGGCCGCCAACTTCCCGGCCTGCCCCTCCTGGCTCAACGAAGGCCTGGGCTCGCTCTACGAGCAGGCCAGCGAGCGCAAGGGGCGCATCATCGGCCTGACCAACTGGCGGCTGGCCGGGCTGCAGAAGGCCATCAAGGCCGGCAAGGTGCCGGAGTTCAAGAAGCTCTGCTCCACGACCACCGATCAGTTCTACAACAAGGACAAGGGCACCAACTACGCGCAGGCGCGTTACCTGTGTTACTACCTGCAGGAGAAGGACCTCCTCAAGACGTACTACCACGCCTTCTTCAAGGACCGCAAGAAGGACCCCAGCGGCTACGGAACCTTGAAGAAGACCCTGGGCCTCAAGACCGACAAAGAAATGCAGAAGTTCAAGAAGGACTGGGAAGCCTGGGTGCTCAAGCTGCGGTTCAGGTAGGGGACTGAGTGGTCCATGAGCAAGAAGACAAGGGTTGTGCTGCTGGCTGCCTGCCTGGGCATTGCTGCTACCAGCGTCTTGTTCTGCGTGGCGTACAGCCGTTGGCGCGCGACACCTCAGCGCCGGGAGGCGGCGCGTCTGGCCCGTCTGAACCAGAGGATTTCGGGGTTCGCTACTGACGACGAGGTACGCGGGGCGCATCTGCGCATGACCCGGGTTCATAACTTCGGGGGGTATCTGTTCGAGTGGCAGTACGCCGACGGCAAGCTCATCTACACGGAGCGCCGGGGAATGCCCGGCACGTCGAGGTCTTCGAGAAGTCTGCCGCTGACTGAGGCGCATCGACAACTCCTCTCCGACATTGTGAACCTTATCAAGAAGCAGAAACTGTGGGACCAGGCAGACCAGTCTCAACCGGTGACCGACGGTGGTGAGGATGCCTACGAGTTCACCGTTGGAGGACGGCACGGCAAGTTCAAGTTGGTGAATACAAGCCCTCCGCACCTTGACATCTTCGAGCATAAGTGCCGGAAGTTGTTGGAGCTGTCCAAGAAGCAGGCCAAGGTGCCGGTTCCCCCAAGCAAGGCGCCATAGCGCGTCCCGCACCGTCCCTGCGCTCGCCTCAGCAAGGGTCGTCGTGCCGTTACCTCGCCTTGCGCCCCATCCTCCCAGCGTGTATCATACCTTCCGAGGAGGAGCACAGTGAAAATCGAACACGCCGCCTGGAGCGTTGAGGACCCCGTCGCCGCCGCCGAGTGGTACGTCGAGCACCTGGGCATGAAGATAGTCCGCTCGGGTGGCGAGCCGGCGCACGCGCGCTTCCTGGCCGGCGCCACCGGCCGGGTGCTGCTGGAAATATACAACAACCCCAGGGTGAAGGTGCCGGATTACCGGAAGACTGATCCCTTGACGATCCACCTGGCCTTTTGCGCCAAAGATGTGAAGGCCGAGTGTGATCGCCTGGCGGCCGCCGGTGCGACGGTGCACGCCGGCTGCGAGAAGATGGACAACGGCGACGAGATGGCCATGCTCCGCGATCCCTGGGGATTCCCGATACAGATTCTCAAGCGCGCCGAGCCGATGTGAGGAGAGTTCGAAATGCCGAAAGTGTCTCTTGACGAGCTGGTCGACTTCGGAGTCAGGCTGCTGGCCAAACACGGTTTCTCCGACGACGACGCCGGGTACATCGCCGAAACCTCCGCGACCACCGAGGCCGCCGGGATTCACACCCACGGCGCGGTGCTGCTGGCGGCCATCGACGGCCAGGTGGGCTCGGCGATAGACGTCAAGGCCCGGCCGAAGATCGTAAGCGAACGCGGCGCGACGGCGCTGGTCGACGGCAACGGCGCGGCCGGCGGGGTCTGCATGCGCCTGGCTGTTGACCTGGCCCGCAAGAAGGCCAAGGAGCACGGCATCGCCATGATCGCCGTCCGCAATACATCCTGGGTGGCGGCGCTGGGCGCTTACGTTATTCCGCTGGCCCGCGAAGGCTTCTTCGCGCAGCTCTGGGCGCAGAGCTCGCAGTGCCAGGACAGCACCGCGCCCGGCGGCAGCGACGCGCGCTTCAGCACCAACCCCGTGGCCCTGGCCTTCCCCACCGCGGGCGAGCCGGTGGTCGCCGACTTCTCCACCGCGGTGATGTCCATGGGCAAGGTCAACACGCTGGCCAAGGCCGGCAAGAAGGCTTCCCAGCCGGTATTCTTCACGAAGGCGGGCGAGCTCACCGACGATCCCAACGCGATGATCGACGGCGGGGCCATGCTCACCGCCGGCGGGGACCTCGACGGGCACAAGGGCTACGCCCTGACCCTGTGGGACGAGGCGCTCACCGCCATGGCGGGCGGGAGCTGCAACCATCCCGAGCGCCAGCAGCGCCAGTGCTTCAACCTCACCGTAATCGACTCGACGGCCTTCGGCGACGCCGGCTACTACCGGACGGAGATGGCCCGGATGATCGAGCGGATCAAGGCCAGCCGCAAGCGGCCGGGGGTGACGGAGATTCGCCTGCCCGGCGAGCGCATGTTCCGGCAGATCGCGGAGTCGAAGAAGAGCGGCGTGGAGATCGGCGCGGAGATGATTGAGAAGCTGAACGGCATCGCGGAGAAACGCGGGATCGAGCCCTTGAAAGTAATAGGCTGACCGGCGCACCCCCTTTATGGACGCCGCCCCCGACTTCTCGCTGATCGTCCCGGCTTTCGACGAGGAGCAGGAACTGCCCCGCACGCTGCCGGTTCTTCTTGAGGCCATGAAGAAGTGTGGACGGCGCGGTGAGCTGATCGTCGTCGACAACAACTCCACCGACCGCACCCCGGAAATCGCCCGCGAGCACGGCGCGCGCGTGGTGTTCGAGGCGCACAATCAGATATCCCGCGCCCGCAACGCGGGCGCTCGAGCGGCAAAGGGCGCGCACCTCGTCTTCGTGGACGCCGACACGCTGATCCCGCCGGAACTCCTCGACGCGGCCCTCGCTAACCTGGAATCCGGCAAGTGCTGCGGCGGTGGCGCGGCGATAAGTTTGGACCGCTATCCCTACGAAGCCATGCGCCGCTTTGTGCGTTTCTGGAACTGGTACTCGCAGAAAGTCAGGGCGGCCGCAGGTTCGTTCGTCTACTGCCTCAAGGAGGCCTTTGATGACGTCGGGGGGTTCAGCGAACGGGTCTATGCTGCCGAAGAACTGTTCCTGTCCCGGGCGCTCCGGAAATGGAGCCGCAAGCACGGCATGGAGTTCAGGATTATCGCCGAGCACGCGGTGGTGAGTTCGGCGCGCAAGGCCGACTGGTTCACGCCGCGGCAGATGCTCTGGCCGACCATAATGATGACCCTGTTTCCATTCCTGCTCATGAGCCGGCGCTTCTGCTCGCTGTGGTATAAACGTCCGAAGGACAAAGATGCCTGATCGCCAGGGCGGCTGGGGTCTAGTTCTCTGCTGACGCTCGGCGCCGGCAGCTCTCGCAGCGGCCACAGGGCTCCATGTCCCCGCGGTAGCAGCTCCAGGCCAGCTCCAGCGGCGCGTCCAGGCGGCGGCCCAGCGCGACAATAGCGCGTTTGTCGAGCCCGGCCAGCGGCGCTGAGATCTTCACTTTACCGGCGGACGAGAAGGACAGCGTCGCGTTCGCCGCGGTGACGAAGTCCGCGGAGTTGTCCGGGAAGTTGACTGCCTCCTCGGCGTTGAACCCGGTGATTACCTCTCGGGCGCCGAGCTTCTCGGCCCAGGCGGCGGCGATGGCCAGGAACACTAAGTTGCGGCCCGGCACCCACACGGCCGCGGCGCTTTCGGCGTCGAGCTCTTCCGGCTGGGGCACGGTCGCGTCATTGGCGAAAGATGCCGGCAGAAGCTCGCGGTACCAGGGGAGTTGGACGCTGTGCTGCTCGGCGCCGTAATGCCCGGCGATGCGCCCGGCGGCGTGGATCTCGCGCGCTGCCGCCGGCTGGCCGTAGTCGAAGGTCAGGCAGAGCGATATCTCTGCGTCCGGCGCGCGGGTGGCCAGGGCCACCAGGGAGTCCAGCCCTCCGGAGAGAAGCGCGACGAAGCTCATTCTGGACATGGCCGCTCAGTCGGCCAGGAAGTTGGCCAGGAGCTTGTTGCCTTCGAGGGTCAGGAAGCTCTCCGGGTGGAACTGCACGCCGGCCACGGCCAGTTCCCGGTGGCGGACGCCCATGACCTCGTCGGGGTCGTCGGCCACCCGGGCGCTGATCTCCAGGCAGTCGGGGATCGAATCGGCCGGCACGATGAGCGAGTGATAGCGGGTGGCTTCGAAGGGGTTGGCCAGCCCTGCGAAGACGCCCTGCCCGTCGTGCTGCACCATGCTGGTCTTGCCGTGCATGATTCGCCCGGCGAGCTCGACCCTGGCGCCGAAGACCTCGGCGATGCACTGGTGTCCCAGGCAGACTCCCAGGATGGGGATCTTCCCGGCCAGTTCGCGGACCGCGTCACAGCTGATGCCCGCCTCCCTGGGGGTGCAGGGCCCGGGGGAGATCAGCAGCCGGTCGGGCTGCTTGGCGGCGATCTCCGCGGGAGTGATCTTGTCGTTGCGGAATACCTCCAGCTGGTGGCCCATTGAGCCCACCGCCTGCACCAGGTTGTAGGTGAAGGAATCGTAGTTGTCTATCACCAGGACGTGCATGTCAGGCTCTCGGCAAGAAAACGGCCCCGGCGCGTTCCTCCCGCGTCGGGGCCGGTCTGTTTTTCAACGGGCCGGGCTACTCCTCCACCGGCGGTGCCGGCAGCGGCGCCGGCTTGTACAGGCTGAAGTTGACGGTGCGCGTGCCGGAGGACAGGCCGCTCTTTACGACCATCTCGGCCACCACGTTCTTGGCCAGCTGCTCCTTGAGCACGGCGGGCAGCTTCTTGGCGAGCTGGTCGCGGACCGAGGCGACCTCCTTGGCGCTGAGCTGCCGCGCGCCCTTGTAGATGCCCTTGTCCTCGCGCTTGCCGCCGGCCTTGTTGCGCTTGCGGGCCTGCTCCAGGCCCAGGGCGTTGTGGATGTTCCGCAGGACCGCCGCGAAGTCCACGTCGGTGTCGCGGAAGGCCACGGTGAACTCGGCGGCGCGGTCCTCGCCGGACTCGAGCTTGAGCTTCCTGGGGAAGCGCTCGGCGCGCATGGCCATGCCCTCGGCCTCGAAGTAGACCGCCTTGTAGACGTCCATCTTGCCGTCGTCCACCAGGGGCACCTCTATCTCGCGCGATGCGCCGGCGACGTCCAGCTTCACCTTGACGATGGTGGCCACCCGCTCGATGGTCAGGGGCTGCTCCTTCCCGGTGCGGTTGGGCAGCTTGACCTGGTAGGACCAGAAGTTGAACTTGTCCTTGCCGACCGGCGAGGCGACCTCCGCGGTCTTGGGGGTGCTGATGGCGGCGGCCGCGGCCCAGTTCCACAGCCAGACCCAGTCGAAGCCGTGGTGCACGTCCTGGTCGCGCCTGGCGACGTAGCCGCTCTTGGGGTCCATCAGCTTGTTGCCGATCCAGCGCTTGAAGGACAGCTTGACCTGTCCCGGGTAGTAGATGTTGCCCGGCCGGACGAACTCCAGGATCATGACCTTGCGCAGGTCCTGCTTGGACTTGCGGGCGTTGGTCAGCCCGTCGACCAGGATGCGCACCCGGGAGGTCGAGGGATCGAAGCGCTGGAAGACCACCACTCCCGAGCGGCTCTCGCCGGGCTTGAAGTGCGCCATCGCCCTGCCGCCGCGGATGAAGCCGATCAGCTCCTTGGTCCAGTGACGGTGCTTGAACGTGGACCACTCCACCGCCTCGCGGGCCAGGAAGCCGCTGGCCTCGGGGGTGAAGACGCCCTTGTCGGTGACCATCGTGAAACGCGGGGAGAGTGACGCTTTGCCGGGAGCGGCCTCCGCGACGTTGCCGTCCTCGGCGGCCTTGGCCTTGACCTTGGCGGCTTCCGCCTCGCTGTTGACGCAGGCGATGTTGAGCAGCTTGCCTTCCTTGTTCTTGATCTTCACCTCGATGATCGTGTTGGTGACGCTGAAGGGCAGCACCAGGAAGACCTTGTCCTTGCCGATCAGCGACTTGGGGCCGACTATCCGGGGCACGAAGATCTCGACGGGCAGGTCGAAGACGAAGTCCTTGGCGCGCAGGCCCCAGGTCCTGAAGGGCGTTCTGGCGATGGGCTCCATGCCCTTCTCGTCGACCGAGCGCGGCTCCTGGACGGAGACCTCTCTGCTCCCGATCTTGACCTTGATGGTCCGCGGGGCCATGGCCGCTGCGTTCTTGGCCTTCTGGTCGTCAGTGAACTTCTTGAGTTCGGCCTTGTGCTCGAGCTCCAACGCCTCGCGTTTGGCCTTGAGCGCTTCCTCCAACAGCTTGACAAACTTGGTGGTGGGGTATTTTTCGACAGGCGTGTCCCCGGCGGGCGGCTCCCCGGCGCGGACCTGCAGTCCGGCGAGAAGCAGCGCGGGAATCAGCGCGAAGGCGGGGCATATCTTCCTGAACATTAGGTGGCCCTCCGAAGAGCGGGCACGCGCCAACACGGCCGGCTTCCCCCGGCTGTGCACATTACGGGCGGATTATAGTCTGCCGTGGGGGGCTGTCAAACCGTTTCGGCGCTCGCGGTCCTTCCGGGCGGAATTCCCTTCTTCGGCCTCTTCCGGCAGGGAAAGCAGCTCCGCAAAGAGGTCCTCGTAGTTCCCTATCATCCTTGCCACGGTGAAGTTCCGGCGCACGGCCGCCTTACCCGCGGAGCCGGTTCGCGCGGCCAGGTCGCGGTCTTTCAGCAGCTTGCCCAGCTCCGTGGCCAGCTCCTCCGGCCGGCCGGCGGTGAAGGTCAGGGCGCCCTCCCCCGTCGGGCCCAGGATCTCCAGGACCGCCGGGATGCGGCTGGCGGCCACTGGCAGGCCGGCGCCCATGGCCTCCAGCAGCGCCAGGGGATGCCCCTCGGTGAGCGAACTCAGCGCGAAGATATCCATGGCCGCCAGGGCCGCGGGAACGTCCGCCCAGAAGCCGATGATCTGGGCCCGCTCGCGCAGTCCCAGCGCGCCGATGCGCTTGAAGAGCTTCTCGTGGAGCGGTCCGTCGCCCACGTATATCAGGCGCAGGGACTGGTCCTCGGCGGCCAGCCTGGCGAAGGCCTCCAGCAGGGTCAAGGGGTCCTTCTCGGGGCTGAGCCGGCCCACCGTGCCGACGACCCGGGCCTCGGTCGGCAGGCGCAGCCGCCTGCGGGCCTCGGCCCGCCCGGAGGGTACCTTGGCCTCGATTGCCGCCAGGTCCACGCCGTTGGGGAGGACTCGGACTTCCTCCGGGGCGATGCGCAGGCCAGCGGCCAGCGAGTTGGCTACGCTCCGGGACACCGCGGTGACCGCCTGGGCGCGGCCCAGCCAGAGGCGCTCGGCGAAGTGGCGCCAGGCGCGGCGCTCGTGGAAGTGATGGGTGACCACCAGGCTGCGGACCCCGGCCCTCCGGGCCACCAGGCGCCCGGCCATGGCCGCGTGGAAGAGGTGAGCGTTGAGCAGGTCCAGCCGGGCGGCCTGGAGCTGCTTGCGGAGGGCCCTCAGCGCCAGGAGGTCGCCGGCATGCCTGGCTCCCGCGCCCCAACAGGGAATCCCCACCCGGGAGAGCTCACCCGCGTAGTACCCGTCGGCGGACTTCAGGCACCAGACGCCCACAACCTCGAACCTCTTGCGGGACAGCCGGTTAGCAAGCTCAAAGACCACCTTCTCGGCGCCTCCGGCGCCCAGTTCCGTAGTCAGTAAACCCACCCGGGGTGTGGCTCTCTCGGAGTCGGTGCTCATCTGCGGCAGTCATCCTACCCGGCAGGGAGGCGTTTGGCAAGTTGCGTGGCGGGCAGGGACTCACTTAGGTGGGGAAACATCAAGCGCAGTTGCTCTTTATCCGATAAATATATGGATGTTCCACGGGCGGCACCCTGCTTTCCGAGTCCCTGTGGTTTGATTTTGTGGTCCCGGCGGGTACTCTGTACTCGGCGAGACCCAGCGCGAGGTCAGATGGACGCAACCGTGGACAACACTGCGCCTCCGGATATCGATCCCAGGTCCGGAGGTGCATCCCGGGGCGGGAAGGGGGCCTTCCTGACCTCGCGTGCCGGCAAGTCGGCGGCGCGTCCCGGCACGGACTTCAAGCTGCGCGACTACCTGCGCGTCCTCATCTATCACTACCGCGTGTTGCTCATCGTCAGTCTGCTGCCGCTGGCCGGAACGATAGCCTACACCTGGTTCCAACCCAAGCGGTACCGGGCCAGCGCCACTCTCATCCGCGTCGCCGAGGGGAACGCCGCGCGCCAGTCCAAGGGGGACACCGCGCTGCGCATCGCCCTGGAGACGGTGAAGGGCGGGGATCTCACCGGGCTCGCCGAGAAGCATCTCGGCGAAATGTACAAGAAGGAGCCCCTTCCCGGAAAGGTCCCCGAGGGCCCAGCCCTGGCGGCCATGCTGGAAGCCAGCGTCGACGCCCGGGCCGGGGAGCTGACCATAAGCGCAGCGTCCCAGGCCGACTCGGGCATCGAGCGGGAGTCGGACCAGGGCAAGAGAGTCGCGCGGGTGGCCGACGCTTTCGCCGCGGCGCTCCTGGAGCACATCGATAACCAGCGCCGGACAGTCGTAGAGCAGGCGGAGCAGGCCATCCAGAGGCGCATCAAGGACAAGTCCGGCCAGCACCGCAAGGTGCTCACCGACATATTCAAGCGCCGGGCCGAGCTGCAGCAGGACGGAGAGCAGTTCATGCCGTTGCCCTCGGAGATCGAGGCGGTCATGTCCCGGCTCGATGGCCTCAAGAAGATGCGGCAGGACGCCGTCTTCCGGGACAGGGAGCTCTCCAAACGCCTGGAGCAGCTCAACGCCGCTGTTGAGAAGGCCGGCGGCGAGGTGCCCGGTCTGGACATAAACGACCTCAAGAAAGCGCTCATCCAGACGGAGATGGCCCTGGCCCGCGCGGAGATCAGGTACAAGCCCGAGCATCCCACCTACAAGAAACGCAAGGGCGAGCGCGACCAACTCCAGGAGAAGGTCCGCGAGCACGGCGGCGGAACCCGCACCGACCTGGGACGCCTCCAGGCTCAGCGGGACATCGTGGAAGCCGAGCAGCAGGGCGTCCGCGCGCGCAGGGGAACGATAGACGAGACCATCAAGGACGCGAAGGGAAAGCTCGATGCGGTGATGGCCAAGCTCAAGACCGGTGATGTCGACGAGAAGTTCGCGGAGATGCTCCGCCAGAGGCAAGTGCTGGAGGTCACCATCGCCAGCCTGCACAAGCGGCTGGAAGGGATGGAGAGTTCGGTCTCAAGCCCGCTGCCCCGTCTGGCGTTGCTCAGGGAGGCGGTCGCGCCGGCGAGCCATTATTCACCCCGCTGGAGCATCAACCTGGCTTTCGGTCTGGGCCTTGCGGTGCTTCTCGTCCTGTTCGCGGCCTTTATCGCCGAGAACCTGGAGGACCGCATCCGCGACCAGCGCGACCTCATGCAGCACTTCGACCTGCCCTTCCTGGGGCCGGTGCCCCTCTGGCGGGAGGGCGAGCCCCTGCTCATTGACCTGGACCGCCCGCGCGCGGTGATCGCCGACGTCTACGGGGTGCTGCGCAACAACATCGGTTACGCCCTGCCCCCCGGCGTGCCCAAGGTGCTGCTGGTGGCCAGCAGCGTGGTTGGCGAGGGCAAGAGCACCATCGCCGCCAACCTGGCCATCTCCTACTGCCTGGACGGCAACAACGTGCTGCTCATCGACACCGACCTGCGCCGCCCGCGGGCCCACCGCCTGCTCGAGCGGCTCTGCCCGCAGGCCGGCGACTCAGCGGGCCTGAGCGGGTACCTGGCCGGGCGCGTGGGGATGGAGGAAATCCTATTCCAGGCCAGCGTGCCGGGGCTGAGCATCATCAGCGCCGGCAAGGGGGCCGTCAACCCCTCGAAGCTGCTGGGCTCCGCCGAGATGCGCGCGCTGATCGACACGGTTGTGCAGTCTTTCGACGCGGTGGTCCTCGACGGGCCGGCGGTCCTGCCGGTGGTGGACAGCACGGTGGTCAGCCGGCTGGCCAGCGGGGTGCTGCTGGTGGTGGCCTCCAAGCGAGCGCCGGCCGAGCAGGTGTCCACGGCCATCGCCCGCCTGGAGCACGTCAAGGCCCCGATCATCGGCATGGTGCTGAACCGCCAGCCGGGCGGCTCGCACGGATACTACCACTACTACGGCAGCCGCTACGGCTACGGTTACGGGTCCGGCTACGGCTACAGCCATCGCGGTGGCGAGGAGCAGTCCGGCACGGAGTAGCGTCGGGGCCGCGGTCACTTCCTGATGCGGCAGGGTTATCTCCGCTTGCCCGCGTCTTCCGTATACTTCCACGCAGAACAGTGGCGCTTGTCTTGCGAGTACCCAGAGTGCAGAGTCAATCAGCCGCAGACGCGCCGGGAGCGAGTGCGGGTACTTATTCGGCGGCGCCTTCGGCCGGGGCGGGTTCGTTGGCGGGGGCCTCGGCTTCCTTGGCGACCAGGCCGGGGTTCAGGGTGGCGCGCAGCTCCTTGTAGGGCCGGAAGCGCACGGTTTTCTTGGCCGGCACCTGGACGGCCTCGCCGGTGCGCGGGTTGCGCGCGGTGCGGGCCTTGAGCTTCACGACGCGCAGGACCCCCAGGCCGGGCAGCGGCACCTCGCCCTTCTTGTCCAGTTCCTTGGTCAGCAGCTTGGCCAGCCCGTCGTAGAAGCGCTCCACGTTGGCCTTGCTGATTCCGCAGTGGCGCAGGATACCCTCGACGAGATCGTCTTTGGTCATCGGGCTTCTCCTTCTTTCAAGGGAGGTCCGCCGCGCCCGGTCAACTCTTCCAGGGCGGCAGCTCCGGCAGATACGTGTCGAACTCGGCTATCAGCGACTCCTCGTACTCCCCGGCGTAGGTGCCGGCAAAGAAACGATCGGCGGCCTCCTCGAAGAAGCGCTTCCAGCTAGCCTCCTCGGCGCCGGGGTTGACCGGGTAGAAGAGCGTCCCGTTGGCCTTGGCGGCCTTCATGTCTCCCGGCGCGTCGCCGACCATGAGTATCTTGCCGTCTTCGTACTTGCCGACCGCGGACAGCGCCAGGTGGTCCTTCTTGGAGCCGTGCTCCTGCCCGGCGATTATGCGCGTGAACTTGGTGATGTCGTGCTCGGCCCACTCGCGTTCCAGGGCCTCGATGGGCGTGGCGCTGACCACCAGGACGTCGGCCTGCCCGGCGATCTTCTCCAATGATTCACGCAAGAATGGAAAGGGAGCCACGCCCGCCACGATCTCGCCGATCATCTTGTTGACCTCGTAGCTCCAGCCCTGGGCGCGCAGCAGGTCCGGATGTCCGCTGCGCTCGACCTCGGCGTCCAGCGTGGGGTTGCCCAGCTTGGTCTCGCGCTCCGTCCACTCGCGGACGCCCTCCGCCTTGGGTATCTCGACGCCGCGGCGCACGACTTCAGGACGCTCGGCGACCAGGTCCAGCACGCGGGTCAGCGCCAGGAAGCGGTTGCAGCCCCGGGTCTTCGAGTAAAGGTTGACGAAGTCCCAGGCCTCGCGGGCGTACTTGGCCACCGCGGCCATGCCCCAGTGCTTGACGGTCATGGGGCAGAAGCAGTCTTTGTGTTTGACTTCCATCGTGTCAAAAGCGCAGCCGTCGGAGTCCACGCCGATGAAGAACTCCTTCTGGGCCTTATGATCGCGCAGAATCGCCTGGGGGTCGCTCATGCTGGTGTCTCCTGGTCTCGGGTTTCGTTGATGGCGCGCAGTCTACTCACAACCGCGCGCGCCTGCAAGCGCGGGAAGATTAGGTCAGTCTGGAGTCTGGAGGGGTGGGGTTAGAGAGTGATACGAAGCGTTGGTTACCCCGCAAGAATCGACGCAAGGCTGGGGTGGTTGACTATTCTCTGCGGTCGGCGTACATCATACTGCACGACCACTTTCTCGACAAGCGTCCCATTGCAGCGTTCCAGTATCTCGAAGCCGAGCAGCACGCCATTGGCATCAAGGTCAAGAAGAACCTTCCCGTCGGCGACTTCCATAGTGCGGTCGATTTCGCCGTCTCGTATCTGCACATACGCTGCGAAGAAGTCCCCGCGCTCGTCAGTAGACACCATGACCTCCACATGCTCTGGGGGGGTGATTGTTGGGCTCATCGTCTATCCTCCCAGTAGGCGGTCTTCACAATCCTGGGTGCTCCCGCCTTACTTTGTATGAACACCACTTTAAGCGTTCGGTCATCCATCTCTTTTCGCGCCTTGAAGGTCTTCCCGTCATCATCTCCTGTTATGTCATCGGCGTAATTAACCGCATCCTGAATGTTCTGCCGGGTGATTCTCCTTTGTTCCATGCGCAGCCCGGCATGATGTGTAAGAATGATTCTGTCCACCTATTCAGTCTATCCGGGCATGGAGTTGGCCGCAAGTAACTCTCCGCCCTGACTTCCGAGGTCCGTTCACCCATTCCCGCAGCCCCCCCTCCCCCCAGGACTCCAGTCTCCTCCCAATTAAGTTTGGCGCCTATAGGGCCGGAAGTCAAGGGGCGGAGTTGTTACCGGCAAGTGGGGAATCAAGTTCTGTGCCCCCGGAATACCCCCTGAGGGTCGCTCATGCCGGTGTCTCCTGGTCTCGGGTCACGTTGACGGCGCAGTCTACTCACAATCGCGCGCGCCTGCAAGCGCGGGAAGCCGGCAAGGGATCAGGTCAGGCTGGAGTTAAGAGGGGTGGGGTTATGGGTGGTCGCGGAAATCCTTCAGTGGACAATGACAAGAGCTATTCGATCACACCCCGTTTGATCAAGTATCCGCGGCCCTTATGAGTCAGCTGATAACGATCTGGGATACCAACAATCACGTTGTGTACGCAACTCACCAACTGGTATTCTTGTACAAGCTCATCCAGATAGTACTTGGCCTTTCCCTCGGATAGGCCTGCCGAGGCAGCCACAGCGCTGACGGTCGCCTGCTGTTCGCCCAGCTTGGATACGGCAACAAGAACTTCGAACTCGACATCCTTATCCTTCAGAGGATCCGCATAGTCGGTAGGCGCATCAGGAGAAGCGGCTAATGCAGACGGCTGGGGCTGGGAAACCAATGTCCGTCCTGCCTGGAGCACATCCTCGATGTGGCCCTCCAGGGCAGCAGGTAGTTCTGGCTTGATACCGAGTTCGGCAGCAAGGTCACTTACAAGCTGGTGTAGCTGCGAGCGGTTGTCGCACCGTAGCGCGTTGATGCTTCCCAGAGGGCCATCGAAGACCTTCTTGTCGGTGCCGGGTGTGAGCACCGGAAGAAGGTGTTTTCGTGCGCCCCATCGAGCACCAAGCTCGAAAGTAACATACATTGACTCAAGACTCGCAGGTGAGATAACACCGAGGAACGCGCGGGCGTCGTGAACTTCTGTGCGGAGTTCTTCCTCGGTGTTGGCACCACCACGCAAGCGATAGCCGTCCACACTAGTGCATAGAATCTCGGCGGCGCTCAGACGCAACCCAGCCCTAAGGAGCTCTACTAGCGGGCAAACAATAGCCAAATCCTTGGAGCTATGACTGACGAATAGACTTAACATTTGGGTCGACTCCTCCTGCTTAGCTTCAACCGCGCTGACTCTCTGGACCGTCGTCTGGTAATGCGCTCGGATGCTTCCCATGCCCTGCATGAACCCCGGGTCGGTCACGATGTATTGCTCGGTTATGCCGCTGGGCAAAAGGCGTTCGAACACATCCCCTTCCTCGATGGGAATCTTGGGATCAGCGGAAAATATCTTCCGGGTCTGAACCGACGCTCTAATTTTCTCAAAGCGCCTCCCGTCCCTCTTTACGAGAGTGACACGGTCCTTGAGCATTGATCTAAGCATTGGCGCACCTTTCACCGCTGGGCTTGCAGCATCCTCCCCCTGTCACCAGATCAGCGTGGCGGAGCGTGTGTCAGTGTGGAGGCCCACGCGGGCCTTCATCACCTCTGCGGGGACGTCATAGACCACATGAGCGTGAACGGTCAGCCGTGGTTGCACAATGACTCTCGCGGACAGGGGCTTCTTGATGCCAATCACGCGCACCGGCTTGTAGGTGGCGCCTTCCCACTTGAGCGTCAGGTTGCCGAGGTGGCAGACCTTGGCGACCGTGCCAGTGTTCTTGATTGAGACGTCGACGATAATAAAGACGCCGGAGGGCTTGAGCGTCTCGTCGGGTCGGCCACCACCTGTAACGGGATAAGAACTCAGGCGCTTCCACGGAGCCCACTTGACGACCAGGTCCGGGCCAATTTTGCAGACGGCCCATTCCTGGCCGCGCGAGCCTTCAATCTTGATCTCGCTTCCCGCTGATCTCACCCTCTCCTGTGCCGGCGGTGGCGGTGGTGGAACGTAGGGGGCGGTCGGGCGGCGTGAGCGCGTCGGCTGCGGCGTGGAGCGCCGGCGACCGGTGCGGCTGAGGGCGACTATGAATAGCAGCGAGAATATACCCAGCGCCGTGAGGCCGACGGCCACCCAGTGGCCGGGTATCCCGCCGAAGGACAGGCTGTCAAGGATGCCGGAACCGCCTCGCGCCTCGCGCTTCGCCTTGCGCCGATTCTCCCGGTGCATCGTGGCTTCCTTCTTGGCCGCGGCGACGCAGCGCGGGCAGACGATCCTGTCTTCGATGGGCCTGGCCGCCTCGCTGCTCACTTGGCGGCCGCATATCTCGCAGTTTACCAAGTGCGGCATACTCCGGCTCCTCCCACTTCCCTCTTAAATAGTATAACCCGCTGAGGCCCCGCCGTCAACCCCAAACCCGGAATTCTGATTACCGGCTATCTCAACCAGCGATTCTCGCCCTGAACCCCGCTTTTGTACGCCTATAAGCAACTCTACCCCAGCCACTTGCATTTTCTCCCCATTATTCTGTATTATCTGCTTGACATTCGGGCGTATTCGGTGTATAATACTATTGAACATGTGATTCAACCGCCAAGGCGCCAAGAAGAGAAGAGATTATGATTGGGCCGCGGACATCCAGACCCGGACAGCCGGCACACGCTCCCCGCGAGGGAAACGAGTCTCGTTCTTCGACCCTTGGCGCCTTGGCGGTTGAGAATGATGTTCCCTTCCCCCGCGAAGTCCTCGTGGACGCCGCGCGGCTCAAGGCGCGGGGCGCGGAGTGGGAGGCCATCGCCACGACTACCGGCGCCGGTGTTGGCGACCTGGTCACGTTCAGCATTGACCACCCCGAGGTCTGGGGGCCGCTTTACGAGCGTGCGGAGAAGCTGCGCCTCGCCGAAGCCGAGGGCGAGACCATCAAGGGCCTGTGCACGCTGCTCAAGGGCGACGACGAAACTGCCGCCGA
>CBDUSI010000082.1:0-20360 GCA_965370045.1 uncultured bacterium
CCGCCGCCGCCCGCGCCGCCGGCTCGGAGGCCGGCGCCGGTCGCCCGCAGCAGGGCTGCCGACGACGACGATGATGAGAATAACCCCATACGGCGTGAGCTCGAGCGCCGCCGGAAGGCGGAAAGCGCCGCCCCCTCGCAGGAGAAGAAGCCGGATCCGGGCGCGCAGCCCCTCAGGGCCATCCGCTCGGTGCAGAAGGGCAGGCGCATTCCGCCGCTCGTCTGGATAATGGGCGTGATCATCCTGGCCGTGGGTATCGGCGTGGGCATTGCCTGGTGGCTGGGCCTTTTCAGCTGAGGCGCGGCGGGTTCCGCCTGAGTAGGAGGAAGCAGCTTGCCTGAGGAGAAACACAGCGATCAGATGCGCCGCGCGCGGCTGGTCTTCTACGAGGAGGACGTCGGCAAGATCGACGCGGTGCTGGAGGAGTTCCTCTCGGCAAGCCAGGCGCGCGCCGTGCTGCTCATCGACAGCGAGGGGCATCCGGTCACCAAGAAGGGGATGACCAGTTCCTTCGACTCGGACAGCCTGGCGGCGCTGGTGGCCGGCTCCTTCGCCTCCACCCGGGCGCTGGCCAAGGTTCTGGGGGAATCGGAGTTCTCGGTCATCTTTCACCAGGGGACCAACGAGAACATCCAAATCAGCATGGTCGCCGAGCGGGCCCTGCTGGTTATCATCTTCGATGATCGCACCACCGTGGGCATGGTGCGCATCTACTGCAAGGAGCTGAGCCAGCAGTTGGGGGAGATCCTGGCGGTCGCCCTCAAGCGCCAGGCCGAGGGGGGCGGCAAGAGCGAACTGGAGGAGGGTTACGAGCAGGCCACCCAGGACCGGCTGGACGAGTTCTTTGACGAGAGCAAGTAGCCGGCCCGCTGGCGCGGCGGGTACCGGGGCAGGATAGCGGGCAGAGATGGGCTTCAGCGGAAATCTGGCCAGCATGTCGCTGGCGGACATATTCCAGAACCTGGCGGCCAACGGGCAGACCGGCACGCTGAAGATCGAGCGCGGGGGCTTGTCCTGCTGCGTCTACTTCCAGAAGGGGCTCATTTCCGACGCCACCCGGGAGCATTCCGGACAGGGCCTGCGCCCCCTGGCCGGCTACTTCGCGGGCCGCTGCCTGATCAGCGAGGACCAGGCCGAATACGCCGTCCGGCGCGTCGAGGAGACCGACGAGAACCTGGCCCGGGTGATGCCCGAGCTGGGCTATGCCTCGGAGGAGGACGTCAAGCGCCTGGTCTCGCGCTACGTGGAGGAGGAGGTCTACGACCTCTTCACCTGGGAGAGCGGCGAGTTCGAGTTCACCGACGGCGAGCCTCCCGAGGGCATTTTCGGCCCGGAGAGCGCCACCGTGGGGGTGCGCCTGGCCACCGGCGGCCTGGTCATGGAGGCCGCGCGGCGCATCGACGAGTGGGGCCGCATCCGCAACGCGCTGCCCAGCGGCAGGGAGGTCTTCATCGCCGACGAGTCCGCCGAAGAGCGGGTCGCGATGCTGGACCCGGTGAGCCGGCGGGTGCTGGAGTTGGCCGACGGCACCCGGGACATCGACGACATGGTGGTTGACAGCTACCTCTCGCGCTTCGAGATCGGCGGCATTCTCAGCTCCTTCCTGGAGGGCGGGCTGCTGCGCAGCGCCGAGGTGAAAGACCTGGAGGGGGCCGCCGAGGACCTCACCCGCCGGCGCCGCCCGGAACGCGCGATGAAGGTATACGAGCGGCTCATCTCTCTGGGCCAGGACACCCCGGAGATGCGCAGGCGCCTGGCCGAGACCGCGGTGCAGGCCGGCGACCCGGGCCGCGCGGTCATCCATTTCGGTGTGCTTGCCGACGGCGAGATGGAGGAGGGCCGGCCCGAGAAGGCCGCGGAGATATGGCGGCGCATGCTCGAGGTCGTGCCGGGCAACACCCGGGCCCACCAGGGACTGGCCGAGCACCACCGCGGCAGGCGGCAGAAGAAACAGAGCCTCAAACACTATGCCGAGCTGGTCCGGGCCCACGGCCGGATCGGCGCGACTGACCGCGCGATCGCCGCGGCCCGCGCGGGCCTGGAGGTCGATGAGCGGGCCGGCGAGCTGCGCTCCCTGCTGGCTGAGGGGCTGCTGGAGGCCGGCCGGAAATCAGAGGCCGCCGACGAGTTCGAGACCCTGGGCGGCCAGCTGCTGGAGAGCCACCGCGCGCGCGCCGCCGCCGACGCCTATCGGAGAGTGTTGCAGCTCGACCAGGGCCGCAAGGCGGCCAAGAGCCAGTTGACCGCCATCCTGGCCGCCGAGGCCCGGAGGAAGCGCACAGCCGGGCGGGTGGCGGTCTGCGCGATAGTCCTGCTGATCGCCGGCGCGCTGGTCGCCGGGGGGGCGGCCTACGAGTATATGTGGGTCCGGCCGGAGTTCGTGAAAGTCCAGGAGATCGTCGAAGAGAAGACCCCCGTGGCCGAGAAGCTTTACGGGGAGGGGCGCTACGACGAGGCCATCGCCGCCTACGAGGTGGCCGCAAATGCCTGCCGCGACGCGGAGAAGCTGATTTCCTTCCACGGTTACCACAACAGGGCCGCCATCATGCTCGGCAAGTGCGAGGGGCGCATCACCGTTTTCCGCTCGGAGAAGGAAAGCATCGCCCGGGAGATGGCGCAGGATTCCAAGGTGACCAGGGACAAGATCAGCAGGCTGATCGACCGGGACGACTTCGCGGGGGCCAAGAAGCTGCTGGTGCATCTGGAGCAGTCCGGGAACGACGAGGCCCGGGCCTGGGCCAGCAAGAAGCTGCTGGAAGTCCAGAAACCCATCGACGAGATCAACGCCGTGCTCCGCCAGGTGGGCAACTTCGCCAACGACAAAGTGGAGTTCCAGGTGGTCATGGCCCTGGTCAGGAAGTATCCCCACCACGCCAAGGTCCGCCAGCTGGACGTGCCGGTGCGCGTGGAGTGCGAGCCGTCCGGGGCCCTGGTCAAGGGGCCCGGTGGCGCACCCACCCCCACGCCCTGCACCGTCCGCCTGCCGGTCGGCGGGGCCACCGAACTGACCTTCACCCACCGCGGATACAACGACAAGACCGTTTCCAAGGAGGCCGCCGACATTCCCGCCTCCCGGACGCTGAGCGAGAAGCTCGATCGCGTACCGGTCTGGAAGGTGCGCATCGGCCTGCCGGTGGAGGCGCCCATCGTTCTGGCCGGCGCGGCGCTGGTCTTCGGAGATCGCGGCGGCAACGTCTGGGCGCTGAGGGCCAAGGACGGCAAGGAGATATGGAAGCGTTCCCTGGGGCGGCTCAGCGCGGTGACCGGGGCGGTGGCCGTTTCCGAAGGGACCGTCTACGTGGGCACGCTGGACAAGAAGCTCTACGCCATGGACCTGGCCTCCGGAGAACTCCGCTGGAAGCAGCCGCTGAGCTGCGATGGCCTGATCCGCTCGGGCCCGCGGGTTGCCCGGGTGCAGCTGCTTAACAACCGGCGCTTCGTCTTCTTCGGCTCGGACGACGGCCGGGTCTACTGCGCCGAAGCGGACAGTGGCAAGCTGCGCTGGAAGAGCCCCAGGATCGGCGCGGTGCGGGGCTCGGTGCTGGTCACCAAGAAGGCGATCTACGCCGGCACCGACGGGGGGCACCTTCACGCCTTGGCGCCCACCGGCGGCAAGGAACTCTGGAAGCTGAAGGTCGGCTCGGCGGTGCGGGGCACGCCGATCCTCTCGGCCGATGGCAAGCTCATCTACCTGGGCACCGACGACCGCAAGCTCTCCGCGGTGGACCCCGCCAAGAAGGCGGTGGCATGGTTCCGCACCGTGGGCAGCGGCGTTCGTTCGGGACCGGTGCTGGCTGGCGGGCAGCTCTTTTTCGGGAGCGTCGACGGCACGATTCACGCGATCCGGCCCAAGCGTCGCTCGGCCGAGCCGCTCTGGGAGCACAAGCTCGGCGCGCGGGTGTCGGCCGCGCCGCTGGTGGTCGGCGGGCGTCTCTACGTGGGCACCCTCGACGGCAACTTCTGGGCGCTGGATCGCGCCAAGGACGGCACGCCGGCTTGGAGTTACCGGACCGGTGGCCGGGTGCTCTCCACGGCCAGCTGGGTGGACGGGTTGGTGCTCTTCGGCTCGGACGACGGTTTCCTTTACGCCTTCGACGAACGCCCCTGAGGAGGACGACGGCTAAGGTGAACTACACGGTGCTGGTGGTCATCGTGGCCCTGGTGGGGTGCGCGGCCTTTCTGTGGATCGCGCTGGCCGCCAAGATGGTTTCCGACGACGAGGAGGCCAAGGCCCAGGCGGAGGCCGAGAGCCGCCGGCTGGCCCGCCAGCGCGAGGCGGCCCGCGCGGAGCGGAGCACCGGCCGTGAGTAGAGGGGCTCTCCCGGGAATTGACTCTGCGGGGCGCCGCTGCCGGCTCCCCCTTGATTTCCTCCGGGGAGAGCTTAGAATGTTCGGTCTGGCGCCCAAGGGGCCACGTACGATCCGGGAAGTGGCGAGCGCGAACGGAGAAGCGGACCCATGGACTTGACCCTCAACCAGGTTGTCCACTTTCTGATCTCGCTCATCAAGTACGTGGTGGCCCTGATCCTGCTGGTGGTCGCGGCCAAGTTCCTGCTGCCCATGTGGGGCAGTACCTGCGCGGTCGACTCCGAGGACCTGGGCATGCGCGAGGCGCTGGGCAAGACCCGCCTGAAGCTCTCTTACAACCCCCGGGCATGGAACGAGGCCGCGCTGAAGCGCAAAGACATAGTCATCGTGAAGATGAAGGTCGCCTCGGTGGGCGACGAGAACGAATGGCAGAAGTTTCCCTACCGCGTGGTGGCCATGGAGGGGGACCTCATCCAGTCCAAGCGGGGCATTTTCACGATCAACGGCAAGGAGGAGTCTTACACGGGGGTAAAGATCCAACCGGACGAGGCCACTAAGATACCCAAGCAGCGGATGCCCCGCGGCTACCTCTACGTGCTGCCCGATGACCGGGTGAGCTGCAAGGGCGGCCTGCCCCTGATGATCCCCGCATGGCGGATCGTCGGCAAGGTCGAGAAGCTGTAGGGGAGCTGCGGTCATGCGCGTCACCCCCATGCTGATTATCTCAGCGGTCCTGACCGTGGTGCTGGCGGTCTGCTGCCTGTACACCTGGTCCAGCGGATCACACCAGCGCCAGGTGGCCAGCGCATGGCGCGAGGCCCGGGAGAAGCTGATCAGCGACGATCCCGGCGGGGCCATCGAGTCCCTGGAGCGCTTCCTGGAGCTGCGCCCCGATCTCCCCCACGTGCGGCTGCAACTGGCCGGGATCTACTTGCGGAAGGGCCAGCAGGCCAAGGCCCGGGCGCACTACCAGAAGGTGGCCAAGGACGAGTTGCCCGGGTTCGACGGGGGCGAGCAGGACCTCAAGGAGCTGCGCGCCCTGGCCGAGGTGGCCCTGGGAATGATGGACGGCGCCGCCGGGATCAAGACCAAGGATCCGGTCAAGCGCAAGGCCAAGTTGGCCTCGGCCAAGACCCACTTCGAGGCGGCCATCAAGATCGAGCATCCCCAGGGGTTGAACCCCAAGCCCGGCGAAATCGGCGAGATTGAAGAGAAGTCGGACGGCAAGACGCGGGGTAAGCTGGCGGCCTTCGGCGACGCCTGCGCGGGGCTGGGCCTCGTGGCCCTGTGGGCCGGCGACTACGACGAGGCCGAGAAGCGCTTCAAGCAGGCCCTCTCGGACAAGACGGTGCTCAGCAAGGAAGTCCTGCCCGAACTCTACAATGCGCTGGGCGTGGCGGTGGCGTCCAATGGGCAGCCGACCGCCGCCCCCAAGTACTTCAAGATGTCCAAGGTCTACAAGGCTGACAAGGCCGGCAAGAAATGGCGCGCGAGTGTGCCTGACAAGAATCTTCAGATCATCCAGCGGGGCATGGCCGACTCGCCGGACATGAAGCCCGAGCTCCGCCGGAAGCTTCTCGCCCAGCTGGTCAAGGGCCTCAAGTCGAAGAAGAAACGGCGGTACGAGACCTATAACCTGTTAGGTTGCGGCTACTATCGGTTGGGGGACGTCGGCAAGGCCCTCAAGTACCTGGATCTGGCCGTCAAGCAGGATCCCGACAGACTCTCCGCCCAGATCAATCTGTTAGCTGTCAGGTGGAAGATATACGTGGCCAAGCGCGCCGAGTACCTCGAGAAGCGTGCCGAGTTCTTCCCGCTCCTGCCGGGCGATCCAGACACGCGGCGCTGGCAGACCCCGGTGCCCAAGCAGATCAAGCCCAAGCGCAAGAAGGGGGAACTGGTCCCCTTCCGGGCGTTGCAGAAGGAATTCAGCGGGGTCCAGGCGAGCTTCGATGCGGCCTCCGCCCGCGCCCTGGCCAGGGCGAAAGGCCTTCCCCCCGAGTTGGAGAGATCCCTGATCCTGCTCCGCCTGGAGATGATTCCCAGCTTCGGCAGGAGGCTCGCGCGCTCCAAGGATGGTAAGAGGCGGGAGCGTGGCAAGAAGCTCCTCGCCAGCCTGGACGAACTGCTGGCCGAGGGGCTCAAGAAGTTCCCCAAGGAGTACCGCTTCCACCGGCTGCAGGGCATTCGCCGGCTGAAGGCCGGGGACATCAAGGGGGCCCTGGCCGCTTTCGATGAGAGCCTCGTCGCCAAGGCCGACCAGCCGGACGTCAGGGCGCTCCAGGCGATTTTCGCCCCGGCGGTGAAAGTGGTCGTCTTCCGTCCGGCGGCGGCCCCCGGGGTCAAGGGGGGCTCGGTGCTGGCCCGTTCGTCCCGGCCGCTGCTGGGGGCGCTGTTCCGGGTCCACACCGGGCCGGTGCCCCTGGACGGCGAGAAGGTCAAGCTCAAGCTCGACGGGCAGGAGGTCGATGGCTACTTCTGGGGCAGCGAGTTCCTGCACCTGCCGGCCAAGGAGTTGGCCGACGGCAAGCACGTTCTGGAGGCCCAGGCCGAGGATTTCCTGGGGCGCAAGGCCTCGGGGAAGTTCGAGTTCCAGGTCGACGGTTCCCCGCCGGAGATATACAAGACCGAGCCGGCCGATGGCGGCAAGGTCAGGGACTCGCGCCCCAAGCTGGTGATTCACTACCGCGACAAGTACTCGGGGATCGACACCGCCTCGGTGGAGGTGGAGTTCTCCACCATTAAGGCCGCCACCTGGATCAGGGAGAATCCGGTCCGGGGTGGGCGCCACTACTACAACAACGCGGCTCTGGGCATCAAGAAGGGCGCCCCGGTCGGCGACAATAAGGTGGTGTTCAGCTCCAGCCGCAACCTGGGGCCGGGCGACTACCAGGTGAAGATCAGCGTTCAGGACGCCCGTGGACTGAAGGCCGAGAAGGTCTGGAAGTTCACGGTGGTCAAGTAGCGGAGTCGGCGATGCGTTGTCCACACTGCAACAGTGAGATCCCCATCGGCCAGCAGTTCTGCGCCAACTGCGGCAAGAAGATCGTGGTGGAATTCGACCAGATTCAAGACGCGGTGCTCTCCGACGCCGCCGACCGCCGGGCGGGCACTGCGGAGAAGATACTCGTCAACGTGATCGGTATCCTGGTGGTCCTGTGGGTGGTGGCCAGGCTGGTCAACGATCACTATCTGGAAACCGAGTTCTCCGCGGCCCGCAGCGGGTCCCTGTGCTTCCGCGCCCCGCGCCCCCAGGTCCGCATGGAGAACCGCCTGGACCTGAAGGTGACCCCCGGGCTGGAGTCCATACCCCGCGTCCGCACGCTCGCGCCCCAGGGCATGAGTTGGCGGCGCAATCCGCTCAAGAGGGACCTGCGGGCCTCCAGCGGCGGCGGGAGCAAGACCGTCAAGCAGGTGCTGGCGCGGGGCATCAAGTACCTGGCCGACCACCAGGGCGCTGACGGCGGATGGTACGTCTCAAAGCGCGGTAAGGGCGGCATCAACGCCTGGGGGCGCGTGGGCGTGACCGCCCAGGCCTGTCTGGCGCTCATGGGCGACGGCCACACCTGGGTGCCGGTTGCCAAGGACGCCAAGGGCAAGCCGGTAGGCAGCAAGTACGGTGCGAAGGTCAGGAAGGGCATCAACTTTCTGACTTCTCACCAAATGATTAGGGGGCCGGAAGCCGGCCTCATCGGCCCCAAGAAGGGTCATTTCATGTACAACCAGGGCTTCGCCACCGCGGCCCTGGCCGAGGCCTACGCCATGAGCGGCGACCCCTACCTGGGGGAGGCCACCCGCAAGGCGGTCAACTACATCATCTCCACGCAGCAGAAGTCCGGCGGCTGGGACTACTACGACAAGCCCAGCGCCCGGGCGGACACCCCGGTGACCTCCTGCCAACTGATGGCTCTGTACTCCGCGCGCCTGGCCGGCATCAAGGTTCCGCGCCAGGTGTTCGAGAAGGGCCTGGGCTGGATCGATTCCATGACCGACCGGAAGACCTTCAACGTCGGTTACGACAAGAGGTGGGACACCACGCAGAAGCACATCGGCTATGGCTCGACGGCCATGGGCCTGCTGCTCCAGCTTTATCTGGGGCGCAGCCCCTCGGCGGAGTCCATCCGCCGCCAGGCGAAGACGCTGATGCTCTCGGCCAAGCCGGAGTACAATTCCAAGTGGAGCAACAAGCTCAAGGCCGAGAAGTGCGACTACTACTACCTGTACCACGCGACCATGGCCTTCCACCGCCTGGGCGGCAAGGACTGGAAGGTCTGGAACGGGGCGCTGATTAAGGCGCTGGCCGCGAGCCAGGAGAAGACCGGCAAGCGGGCCGGCTCCTGGGAGCCACATGATGCCAACGGCCGGAAGGGCGGCCGAGTATACACCACGGCCTCGGCGGTTCTGGCCCTGGAAGTCTACTACCGGTATCCGTAGAGGTCGTGCCCCGGTCCCCGTCCCGCCGCACTCCCGGCGAGCCCCGCCGCAAGACCCGCCACCACTTCCCGCGCTCCCGCCCGGGGGCCGAGACCCGCGTGTTCCGCTGCAAGACCAAGGGGCTGCGCCTGGACCAGTATCTGGTCACCCGCTTTACCGGCTACTCGCGCTCGTTCATGGCCGAGCTTTGCCGTGAGGGCCGGGTGCTGGTCGCCGGCGGGCGCGCCAAGCCCGGCCGGCGCCTGCTGCCCAATGAGGAGATCACCGTGATCCTCCCCGAGGCGGTCCGCTCCGGCCCCGAGGAGATGGACATCTGCATGGTCCACGAGGACTCCGCGATCTTCGTTGTCAACAAGCCGCCGGGCATCCCGGTGCACCCCTCGCGGGGTCACCTTTCGGGGACGCTCTACCACGGTCTGCTCTGGTACTTCCGGGAGGAGATCGAGGGAGATACCGGGTTCCGCATCGGGCCGGTGCACCGGCTGGACATGGACACCAGCGGCGTCCTGGTCTACGCCAAGGACGAGCGCTCCCAGAAGCGCCTGGCGCAGGCTATAGAGAAGCGCGAGGTAGACAAACGTTACCTGGCCTTCGTGCACGGAGATGTTCCTTTCGAACGGGCGGTCATTGACGGGGCCATCGGCTTCGACGAGGGCGGCAAGCGCATGGCCATCGACGGGACCGAGTCTCGCGCGGCGCGGACCGGGCTCAAACGGCTCTCGTCCGGCGGCGGGCTGACGGCGGTGGAGCTGGACCTCTTCACCGGGCGCAGCCACCAGCTGCGCGTGCACCTGGCGGGCATCGGCCACCCCATCGCCGGCGACGAGCTCTACGGCGGCCGGCGCCAGTCGGAGAGCGGCGAGCCGCTCATCGCCCGGCAGGCGCTCCACGCCTGGAGACTCGAAGTGGAGCACCCGGTCACCCGGGAGAGAGCAGAGTACACCGCGCCGCTGCCCGAGGACATGGCGGCCCTGGCCCGGCGCGCGGGCCTGGAGGTTCCGGGGTGAAGCTGATCCTGGCGGCCTTCGGGAAGATGAGGTCGGCGGAGCTCTCCGCCGCGGCCGGGGAGTATTTCAAGCGCCTGCGGAAGTACACTTCAGCCGAGGTGCTGGATCTCAAGGAGGAGCGCGGCGACGACCCGGCCGCGCGCCGCCGGGAGGCCAAGCGCCTGGCGGGCTCGCTGCGCGAGGGCGACTTCCTGGTGCTTTGCGACGAGCGCGGCCAGCAGCTCTCTTCCCGGGAACTGGCCGACTTCCTGGCGGAGCGCGAGCGGGCCGGACGCGGGCGCAGCGTCTTTCTGGTGGGCGGGCCCTACGGCGCCGACGAGTCGCTTCGCGCCCGGGCGGACCTGGTCTTTTCCCTGAGCCGGCTGACCCTGCCCCACGAGCTCGCCCGCCTGGTCCTCGTTGAGCAGGTCTATCGGGCCTTCACCATCCTGCGCGGCGGGAAGTACCACCACGAGTAGGGCAGAGCGCCGCGGTTTCGCCATCCGGAGCTATTTTGAGCGCCTCGTCTCTTGACACTTGCGGGGCTCAGAGGTACACTCCCTTTGCGGCGCAGGGAGGCGTCGGGCGGGAGATTATATTCTCTTGGGAGGAAAGCCTGTGGCCAAAGACGCTGCCAAGACTGTCTTGGTGGTCGAGGACAATCAAGATATAGCCCAGCTGCTGGGACAGTTGTTGCGTGCCTATGGCTGTGAGGTCCTGACCGCTTCGAACCTGGACGTGGTCGAGGAGGCCGTCTCCAAGACAGAGGTGGACCTGCTGCTCCTGGACATCCTGCTGCCCGAGGAGGTCGAGGACGGGCGCAAGATTGCCCAGCGCCTGCGCGCGGCGGGGCACAAGTTTCCGATCTACTTCATGACCGGCCTGCGCCCGCCGGACGTCGGCAAGGAGTACCTGGGCCTGGTGGACGGGTTCCTGCGCAAGCCTTTCTCGCTGCGGGACCTCAGAAAGGTCCTCAACGAGGCGCTGGGGCCGGCGGTGGTCGGCGCCGAGGAGCCGCCCAGCCCGACGCGGGAGCTGGTGGGCATGATGGCTTCGATCGCTACCGAGCAGGAGGAGATCCGTCGCCAGCAGGCCCGACTGGCCACCTTCATGACCGTGCTGCAGAGCGGCGAGGGCAAGCCACTTTCGGGCGGGGCTCTCGCGGATTTCCAGGAAGACTCCGCACGCTACGAGGAAGGGCTTTCGCGCATCGAGGAGTCGCTCAACGAGGTTTTGGAGGTCCTGCGCAGGCATGGGCTGGCCCTTTTCGAGAACCCGCGGAGAGGTGTCTGAGTGGCCGAAGGAGCACGGTTGGAAACCGTGTAGGCGGGCAACCGTCTCGGGGGTTCGAATCCCCCCCTCTCCGCCAACTGTTTCTTTCTCTTTCCGTAAGCTATGGGCCGTTAGATTCTTGCTCGTGCTGTCCCCGCACTGTCCCGATATTCGAACGATCTATAGCTCCGTGAGGTAGAAGCCAGCTGCGCTCTGTCTGAGCCCGAGCGGCCGCGACGCCTTCGTGCGCAAGTACGCCGCGCGAGCGATGGGGAACATCGGCGCTGACGCCGCGGAGGGGGTTGACGCGCGGGTGAAGGCCCTGGATGATAAGAGCGCCGAGGTGCGCCGCGAGGCGGTCTGGTCGCTGGCGCTCCTCGGCGGGGCGGCCAAGGGGGCCGCGGGTGCCTTGAAGAAGGCGCAGTCCGGGGACGTCGATTACGTAGTTCGCTTTGCGGCCGCCAAGGCGCTGGGGAGGGTGCAGAAGTGAAGAAAGCATCAACGGTAACGCTGGCCGGGCTGGTCCTGGTCGTCCTGGCATGTCCGGCCTTGGCTCGGGAGCGCCCCAAGCCTCCCAAGAAGGATGCCAGCGCCAAGGAGTGCTGGGAGATCATCGCGCCACACTTTACCCCGCCCAAGGAGTTCGCCGGCGACTTCGGCCCGCACAAGCCGGTGATGAAGTTCTACGACGGAACCCCGGTCAAGACCGCCGCGGACTGGAAGCGTCGCCGGGCGGAGATCCGCAAGAAGTGGGACGAGATGATGGGCCCCTGGCCGGCGCTCATCAAGAAGCCGGAGATCAAGTACCTCAGCAAAGAGCCGAAGAAGGGCTACGTCCAGCACACCGTCACGGTGATGCTTACCCCCAAGTGGAAGCCGTGGACCTGCTACTTGTTGATGCCCGAGGGGAAGGGCCCCTTCCCGGCGGCGGTCACCGTCTACTACTACCCGGAGGGACCGCTCACGCAGAAGAAGAGCGGGTACGCCCGGGAACTCGCCAAGCTGGGGTTCGTGGTGCTGGCCATCGGGCGGGCCGACTACGACGGCATCGCCAAGCGCTGGAAGCGCATGGCCAAGAACATGCCCGACCACCAGAAGGGCACGCACTGCTACTGGCCGGACCGCGAGAACCCCCAGATGGTGCCGCTCTCGCTCATGGGCTACGCCGCGGCCAACGCCTACAACGCGCTGGCCACCCTCAAGGAGGTCGACGCCCGGCGCGTGGGCATCGTGGGCACCTCCTACGGGGGCAAGTGGGCGCTGTTCGGGGCCAGCATGTACGACAAGTTCGCCTGCGGGGTCTGGTCCGACCCGGGCGTGACCATCTTCAATCCCCACCACGGGGGGGCGAACTACTGGAGCCGCGGATACCTCGGCACCAAGCCCAAGGGCTCGACCAAGAGCGCCTACAGCCAGATCAAGGCGGGCGGGCACGACCTCCACGAGCTCCAGGCGCTGATGAGCCCGCGGCCCTTCCTGGTCTCGGGCGTCCAGGGCGGCCCCGACCCCAAGACCGAGCACACCGACAAGCCGCTGCGCTGGAAGGCCCTCAACCACATCGTGGCCGCCAACAAGCTGCTGGGCTACAAGAATCGGGTGGCCATGACCAACGACCGGCCCGGGCACTACGTCACCCGGTTGGCCCTCAGGCAGACGCTGGGCTTCTTCATGTACTTCCTGAAGCACGGCAAGGCGCTGGATGGCCCAGGCAAGGGCGGCAAGTAGCTGGTGGTCCCCGCTGACCGGGTCCTGTGGGCGGCGGCGTAGCGGAGGGACCGACGATCTCCGAGCCCAAGGGAGAAGCCGCACGCAGGCATGAATAGAAGCCAACAACAGTTAAGAGAGGAAGCATCAGGAACGCCGCAATGAGCAGAAGCAAACCGTCTTGCGCGGCAGCGGCAATCGTCGTCGCCCTCGTCCTGGTCGGCGTGCCGCTCACCGCCCGCGCGGGGGAAGCCGGCGCCGCCGGGCTCGATACCAAGAGCCGCTGGCGCTACCACATGGTGCTGGCCTCCGAGAAGATCCGGCGGGTGTCCGGGAAGCTGGTCGACGCCCAGCAGGTGGTCCCGCACTACTCATTGCGGTACGTCGAGAAGGAGAAGAAGTTCAGCGTCTTCAAGATCATCGAGAAGCCCTGGCACACGGCGCTACCGCCGGCCGGCTGGACCGCCGCCGATTTCGACGACCGCGCCTGGCCGCGGGCGCAGGGCCCGCTCTGCGCGGCCGACCGCTACCGCAGCATGGCCATGCTCTGCGCGCGCGGCAAGTTCGCGGTCGAGGAGCCGATCGACATGACGCTGTCGCTCACCTTCCACGGCGGCGCGGCCGTATATCTCAACGGCAAGGAGCTGAAGCGCGCCCACCTCCCCGGGGGAAAGCTGGGACCGGACACCCTCGCCGAGGAGTACCCCCAGGACGCCTTCCTGGATGCCGATAGCAAGCTGCTCGACATCGCCAGGTGGCGCAAGACCAAGGGCAAGCACCAGGCCGAGTGCTTCGCCAAGCGGGTGCGGAGCCTGACCGTCAAGGTGCCGGCCGCAGCGCTCCGGAAGGGGGTCAACGTCCTGGCGATAGAGCTGCACCGCGCGCCGGCCCCGGAGGTCATGATTTCCGGCGGCAAGCGGGCGCGAATGAACGCGAGCTACCGGGACAACGTCTGGTGGTCGCGCGTGGGCCTGGCCGAGGTGAAGCTCGCCGCTCCGGGCGGGGCGAAGCCGGCCGCCCGGCCCGGGGGCCTGCGGGTCTGGAATCATCCGGTGGTGCAGCGGGTGCTGGCCACCGACCGCGGCGTCGCCAGCGTCCCGGCCGGGGCGGTGCAAATCGTCGGGGCGCGGAACGGCTCGTTCTCCGGCAAGGTGGTGGTCGGCTCGGACGCGGCCATCAAGAATCTCAAGGCGACGGTCACCGCCCTGAAGGGGCCGGGCGATATTCCCGCCTCGGCGGTCAGCTTGCGCTACGGGCGGCTCGACGGTCACTGGTCCGGCCTGCGCGTGCTCCGGGGCCAGCCCGCTTACTTCGACGGTCTGGAGGCGGCCGCCCCCGATGGCGGCGCCGTGCGGCCGGTGTGGGTCACCGTCGAGGTTCCCGCCGGCGCGAAGCCCGGTGATTACTCCGGCAGGCTGACGGTCAGCGCCGAAGGCGCCAAGCCGGTCGACGTTCCGCTGAAGCTCCACGTCGCCGACTGGAAGCTGCCTGACCCCAAAGACTACGGGACCCACGCGGGCATCATCCAGTCGCCGGACTCGGTGGCCATGAAGTACAAGGTGAAGATGTGGTCCGAGGCGCACTGGAAGCTGCTGGAGAAGTCCTTCGAGCTGCTCGGTTACGTGGGGTGCGACGTGGTCTACATCCCGCTGCTTTGCCGGACGCACTTCGGCAATCCGCACAGCATGGTCCACTGGATAAAGAAGCCCGGCGGCAAGTACGAGCACGACTTCAGCATCGCCGACCGCTACCTGGGCCTGGCCGTCAAGCACCTGGGCAAGGTGCCCGTGGTCTGTCTCTACTGTTGGGACCAGTATACCGGTGGCTACGGTTGGGAAGGTCGTGGTCGCGGCGGCAAGGCCGGGAACCGGGGCGTGCTCTTCTCGGTCAAGGATCCGGAGACCGGGACGCTCCAGGAAGTCGAGGGACCCAAATGGGGAACCCCCGAGGCCCGCGAGTTCTGGAAGCCGGTGCTCGTGGGTATGAAGAAGGTGCTGGCGAAGCACGGCGTGGCCGACTCGCTGATGCTCGGGCTGGCCGGTGATATCGGTCCCAGCAAGGAGTGCCAGGCCGACCTGGAGGCGGCCATCCCCAAGGCCCGCTGGGTGGCCCACTCCCATCAGGCCGCCGTGGTCAGTTGCGGGCGGGTGGGATACCTCTCCTTCATTCTCAACAGGGGGGTCTACGACCCCGAGGACGCCGGCTTCTGGAAGCGGCCCGACAAGGGTCGTTACTACGGCTGGCGGAATCCCGTGCTCTGGACGGCCTTCCCGCGGGTGGGCTGTGGCTCCACGGGAGGCAGCTGGGAAGGCTGGAACTCCTCCCCGCCATCGGTGTTCCGCGCCGGCGTGGAGGGCTTCCTGATGGCCGCCGGCGCCCACTACAGCGCCAAGAAACCCACCGCCGGCCTGCGCGGCTTCGGTCGCCTGGGCGCGGACTTCTGGGACGTCCTCAAGGACAAGCGCGGCCGCAACAAGGGCGCGCTGCCCGCCCGCTACCCGGAGAGCGCCTGGGGGCAGCTCAACCTGAGCTACGGGACGCGCTACCTGCTGGCCCCCGGCAAGGACGGCCCGGTCTCCACTATCCGCCTGGAGATGCTCCGCGAGGGCTTGCAGGAGGCCGAGGCGCGGATATTCCTGGAGAAGGCACTGCTCGACGAGGCCAGGAGGGGCAAGCTCGGCGAGGAGCGGGCCAAGCGCGCCCAGGCCGTGCTCGACGAGCGCCAGAGGGCCTACGCGCGCTTCGTCTTCCAGGACCAGTGGCGCGGCAAGGCCGACCCGATGTGGTACCCGTGCTCCGGCTGGCAGGAGGAATCGAAGAAGCTCTTCGCCCTGGCCGCCGAGGTCGCGGAGGCCCTGGGCAAGTAGGACGGCCACGCGCGCGCGGGGGAGGAGGAATCCTCAGGCGCGATGAGCAACCCGGCCGGGACCGGGATCTGGCCACGTCCGCACCGCTTCACCCACCGGCTTCAACTCAGGGTTTGGTGCCGAAGAAGCGCGTCTTGTCCTTCTGGGTCGGCACCCGGCTCCCGGCGGCCCGGGCCGCCGCAGCGTACAGATCCCAGCTGGCCGGCTGCCAGCCCCAGTAGTACTCCTCGATCTTGGGCTGGGGGCAGTTGTCCGCGCTCTGGATGACCTGTATCAGCGTATCCCGGATGCGCCCGTTGAGGAGTTCCTGGACCGCCCGGCCGCCGGCGCCGGCCGCGTAGCTCTTGTTCTCGAGTTTCTTCTCGAGGAAGATGCG
Organism: uncultured bacterium; assembly: GCA_965370045.1. Classification (GTDB taxonomy): domain Bacteria; phylum Planctomycetota; class SZUA-567; order JAKLDR01; family JAKLDR01; genus CAZONU01. The sequence goes on from CBDUSI010000082.1 coordinate 15,948, forward strand.
CGCCTCGGTCTGCTGCAGGCCCTCGCGCAAGCACTCGAAGCGGGCCCCGCCCTCGGCCCCCGCGGGGCCAGGCCAGAGGACCGAAAGGACTGTGGGGGAAACGTTGCCCCAGCAGGTGTAGGTCTTGGCCCAGTAGTCCGCGCCCCAACGCCCGATGCCGTTGCTGCCGGCGGTTATTGCCGCCTCGGGAGCCTGGCGGTAGCGGATCAGCCCTGAGAACCCGTACACGTTGGCGGTGGCGTTCTCCACGCGGGTGAAGACCAGGCGGACCCACTTGCGCTGCCACCCCTTCTGGCTGCGGAGCTTCTTGCTGCGGCGGTCCATGGGGAAGCCGGAAATGCGCACGGTGGTCCCGAACGAGAAGGGGCTGTTCTCCTTCCCCCAGCCGTGCGCGCCGCGCGCCCAGCCCACTCCGGGGGCCAGCTTGGCGAACATCTTGATGGTCTCGTTGACCGGGCCCACGAAGGAGTCTCCTAGGTAGCCCCAGTGCAGGCTCTTCGCCATACCGTGCTTGGCCATCACCTTCTTGAGGCCCTCGGTCAGCGGCCGCCACAGGGCGGCCGCCGCCGCCGTGCCCGGCTTGGGGACGTCCAGGGGCTTCCCGTCGACGGAGAGCACCTGCGGCTTGTCCTTGCCCTTGCCCCATCCCTGCGTGGAGTGGCAGACCACGAAGGAGATGCAGCGCGGCTTCTGATAGCGCTTGACCATCTTCAAGAAGCGCTCCAGGATCTTGAAGTCGCACTCGTACTTCCCGCCGGCCTTCTTCCAGCGGATCATGGAGTCGTTCCCGTTGCCGAACTCCGTGCCCAGAAGCACGGGCACCAACACCATGTCGCCGCCGATCTCACCGAGCAGCCGGTAGGATTTCTCCATGAGCTTGAAGTGCCGGTCGCTCCAGAGCTTCACTTTGTAGTGCTTGGCCACGCTGTAGGGCGAGGGCTCCAGCGCCATGATAGTCCCGAAATCCCTGGGCTCCGGCACGGTCCAGTCCATCACCTGCAGCCGCAATGGAACCTTCACGCTCTTCCCGCCCGCGGAAATCGAAAGCTCACCGCGATACTCCCCGGCCGCCGCCTTGGCGGGCACCTTGACCGTTACCCACACCGGCAGACAGCTATCGGCCGGCAGGGACTTGGGAACCTCATGAGTAAGGTGATCGTAGAACTTGATCTTGGCGAGGATTGACTCCTGCCAAGCCCGGTACTTCCTCCCGCGCAGGCCGGGCGGAGCCTTGACGTCCGGGTCATAGCGCAGCAGGGCCAGCTTCTTGTTGACCGACTCCATGCCGCGCCCGCCCTGGGCGTTGGCGCTGAGCTTGCCCACCCCGATCTCCGAGGTCCCATGCCCCACACCGTAGCGGACTCGGACGGCCGAGCCGGGGATCTTGGCGCCCCCGGGGCCCACCAAGTCACCCGCCTGGGCCTTGAGCCCGGCCAGCCGGCGACCGGAACCCACGGCCACCTGTCCAGAGAATAGCCCGTTCCGCGCGCCCACGATGCGAACCGGCCGGACCGCGCCCCCGGCGGGGCCGAAGTCGCGATCAAAGCAGCGGCGGTGGATGTCTTCAGTCCAGACCTGCAGCCCGCCGGGACGGGCCTCGGGGCGGACCGAGCCGGGCGGCTCGCACCTGAGCTTCGCCCCGGTGAAGTAGGAATGCAGCCAGGTTACATCCTGCCCGGGGCGAATGTAGCCCCGATGTATCTCAACGGCCAGGACGTTGGCCCCCTTACGGAGCATCTTGCCGGGGACCTCTATCGGGCCGAGCGTCCTGTTCCGGAGCTTCCTTACCTTCTCCCACTCCTTCCGCGTGATCACTGCGCCACGGCCGTGCCTGCCAACGCTGGTCAGGTTCTCGATGGGTACCCCGAACTTCTTGGCATCCGTCTTGATCCGCCTGCTGGGACCGGGGAACGCATCCCACAACTCGGGCATTACCCGCGGCTTCTTACTGTCGTAGGACCCGATCTTGACTGCCGGCAGGACGTACGCTTCGGTGGAGTAGACCTCCCCGGGAATATCGCCGGTGATCTTGCCCTTGGGCAGATGAGCGCGCCCGACTTCCTGGCCGTTCACGTATATGACAGCGCCACCCCTGTAGCTGACTTCCAGAAGCAGCTTCCTGACCCGCGCCGGGTCGGGGACCACAAAGCGCGCCCGGAAGCAGGCCAGGCCGGTCGCCTGCTGCCGCCAAAGACTCCGGCCGGTTAATTGAGGCCACCGCTGTCGCGGCCAGGCACTGTCGTCGAAATCCGGCTTGGTCCAGCCAGCCGGCGGCTCCGGCGACTTGAGCTTGAAGACCAACCCTCGGCGCCCGTTCGCGTAGTAGAACGGCCAGCCCACGAACGGCTTGCTCAGGTCTATCTTCCTCAGCTTGACCGTCTTGCCCAATCCCTGGGGATCGGCGGCGACCTGCTTGACCAGCAGCCTGGGCTCCAGCGGAGCCGGCGAGAAGCGGAAATAGTGAGACCAGTAGCCGGGCATGAGGTCGATCTCGCCGCGGCGGCTCTCCGCCGCGCGGGCCAGGCGTGGGGCTCCCAGCGAGATCGCGCAGACCGCGCACAGCAGAAGAGAGCGCAGCAGGGATGTCGGTCGAGGCATAGTATGGATCTCCATCTTGCCCGGAAGGCGCACCTGTCCCCCGAAAAGCTCCATCTTCCATGGTGATCATAGGGTTGCGCAATTGCCCCGCAAGGCGAGAATCCGGTCCGAGGAGGCCCGGTTGACTTCCCCTCGGCCCGCTGGTAGAGTGGTGCCTGGCCGGCGGCTGGCCGGCGGTCCGAGAGCGTCTTGGGAAACCGGGCGGAGGGAGACGAAATGCGCAGGCGCGCTTCATTGTTGCTGGTGGTGCTGGCCCTGGCCCTGGCGGCCCCGGCCCGGGGGGGAGAGGCCGGCGGGGAGAAGTTCCTGCTGGGCCCCTATCTCCAGGAGCCTGGCAAGACGTCCATGACCGTGATGTGGATGACCGGCGCGCCGGTTGAGGCGACGCTGCGCTGGGGCGCTGGGACGGCGCGGGACAAGCAGATGAAGGTCTCGCCCGGCAGGGTGGCGGTCCTCGGCCGCAAGGGCGCCACCGAGCCCAAGGCCCACGTCTACGCCGCGGTCCTGAAGGACCTGAAGCCGGGCACTGCCTACGGCTACGAGCTGGCCTGCGGTGGCTCCAAGGCGACGGGCAGCTTCCGGACCTTCCCCGCTAAGCCCGGGCCCTTCACCTTCATCGCCTACGGTGACAGCCGCCACGGCACCAAGGTGCACCGCAAGATCGGCGCGCGCTTCGCGGCGCACAAGCCGGCCTTCATCCTGCACACCGGGGACATGATCCACAGCGGCAACTACGAGCAGTGGAAGCCCTTCTTCTTCGAGCCGCTGGTCGGGGTGCTGGAGAATATCCCGCTGGTGCCCGTGGTCGGTAACCACGAGAACGGCTACAAGCGCATGGGCACGATCTTCAACCTGCCGGGGGGCTTCTCCTACTACTCCTTCGACTACGCTGACGTCCACGTGGTGGTCCTGGACTCCGGCGTCGAGGGCATGAGCAGAACGCGCGAGTACGCCAAGGCCCAGCTCGCATGGTGCGCCAAGGACCTGGCCGCCAGCAAGGCCCGGTGGAAGATCGTCGCCTACCACCGGGCTAGCTACGACATGGGGCATCACCGCTCGGCGTGGTTTCGCAGAACCCACCTGCCGCTCTTCCGCAAGCACGGCGTGGACCTGACCCTCGCCGCCCACAGCCACTCCTACCAGCGCTTCTGGCCGATGGTCAAGAAGGGCGTCAACGAGAAGCACCCCATAACCCACGTGATCACCGCCGGCGGCGGCGCTCCCGTGGAGGGCTACAAGGAGGACCCCCACCTGGCCTGCGGCAAGAATGCCTACCACTACATGGTATTCACGATGGACGGCGGCAAGCTCACCGGTCAGGCGCTGTCCCCCGAGGGCAAAGTCCTCGACTCCTTCGTCATCGAGAAGAAGAAGGACGGCAGTTTCGCGGAGGCCTACCTGAAGCAGGCGCTCAGGGAGGGCGACTTCGGGAGGCTCGGCAAGTCCTTCTCGAAGATATCCCTCCCGGATGTCCCCGCGCCGGGCAAGCCGGTCACCGTCAAGTTTCGGCTGAGCGCGGGCTCGATGGAAGCCAAGTACGAGGTGCGCGTGGCCCCGGACTCGGCGCGGAGCTACGAGATGGAGCCGGTCAGCGGGACCCTCGCCGCCGGAGGGGCGGAGGTCACCGTCGTCATTAAGGCCAAGGGACCAGTCTCGGCCGGGAAGCGCGGCCGGCTGAGCCCCGCGCTGCAGCTGGAGTGCGCCTACGAGATCGCCGGAAAGAAGGGAACTGTCAAGACCTACAGGATGGCGGTCAGAAAGCGCTAGAGCAATTTAAGTATGTGTAACGAATTGCCGATAAAGGAAGTATGCCAG
>CBDUSI010000083.1:0-20357 GCA_965370045.1 uncultured bacterium
ACGGGACCGCCCGCCGCCCTTCGGGTTGGGCCATAACGGCCCATCTTCTTCGTCGAGAACCCGAAGACGATGCTCGGGCATCGTCTTCGGAACCCCTCCTCGAATCTGAACCATTCTGACTCCAATCACGGTCGCACCATTTTTCAACGGCCTGCTGCTACTTCTTCTTCTTGCCCAGCCGGCGTTGGAGCTGGAACATGTTGGCCATCAGCACGCTGCGGGTGTCGTCGTCCAGGGGCACGAACTCCACGTGAGTATTGAAGAGCCGGTTGCGAATGGTCTCGAGCTCGGAGCAGCCGACTACGCGTCCGAGAATCTCGATCTCCTCCTCGGGCTCGTCGTCATCGCCGGAGAAGATGGGGATGAGCACGCCGGCGTACTCTCCCTTCTGGAACCGCTCCTCGCAGCGCAGGCACACGCCGCCCAGCGAGAAGTCGCGCATCATCCCGGTGAAGAGCCCCTGGTGCCGGGCCTGGGGGTACTTCTCGGGAGGAACCACCTGGTCGCCGTCGAGCTTGAGGTCTGGGAAGGAGATCCAGTAGAAGCGCACCGGGACCTCCATGCTCATGCGCATCCAGGTGCGCAGCTGCTGGCGCTGGATATTCTCGGTGTGCCAGAGGTGCACCGCGGGAATGCGCGACTCGCGGATGCCGGCCACGCCGGTTTCGAAGCGGTAGCCGGCGTCGTTCTTGACCGCCAGATAGACCACCAGGTGGTCCCCGCGCGACAGCTGGGCCTGCTCGCCCCGGCGGCTGGGCATGGTGATGGTCAGCGAGCTGTCGTTCACCGAGAGCACGGTGGCGCCGTAGGTGCCGCTCTTGCCGGGAAGCTCGACGCGCAGCGACTGGTGGGGTGCGAGGTCCAGGGTGCTGTCCACCCGGGCCTTGGCCATGGCCTCGCCGAAGAAGAGCTTCTCGCGGATCCGCACGAAGGCGTTGGCCGTCTCGCTGCGCTCTTCGAAAGGCAGGCCCTCGGCCTCCAGGCGGCGGAGCTGGTCCTCAACGCAGCCGTCGTAGAAGTTCAGCGAGGTGACCAGGAGGTGCGGCCGGTTGGGCACCGCCCGCTGCTGCAGCTGGCGCAGGAAGGATATCTCCTCGCGGGTCAGGGCCCGGTCGCGCACCATGCGCCTGAAGAGATCCCAGCGCTCCTCCAGCACCCGCCGGCGGGCGCGGCGGTCGAAGAGCACGTAGGTCACGAAGAAGGTCACGAAGACCAGGGCAACGAGGATCACCACCAGCCACAGGTCGCCGTGCTCCTGGGCCAGGTAGCGATTACTGTTGGGCCCGGCGGCCAGCAGCCAGTTCATCATTTCCAAGTCGGGCTCATCCTTCTGAGCTTCTCGACGATCGGGGGGAAGACCTCCAGGAACCGGTCGACCTCGACCGCGGTGCTGCCCCGCCCGAAGCTGGCCCGCAGCGAGCCGTGGGCCCGCTCGGCGGCCACGCCCATGGAGAGCAGCACGTGTGAGGGCTCCAGCGCGCCGGTGGTGCAGGCCGAGCCGCTGGCGGCGGCGATGCCCTTGGCGTCGAGCGAGAGCACCATGGCCTCGCCCTCGATGCCCTCGACGATCATGCAGACCAGCCCCGGCAGTCTCTTCTCCGGGTGGCCCAGGAACTTGACGGCCTCGATGCGCTCGGCCACCCCCGCCCGGAGCTTCTCGGCCAGCCCGCGCTCGCGTTCGGCCTCCGCGTCGCGCCCCCCGATGGCCAGGCGCGCGGCGGCGCCCAGCCCGGCGATGCCCGGGGTGTTGCTGGTGCCGGCGCGCCGGCCGCGCTCCTGCCCGCCGCCGTGCATGAAGCTGGCCAGGCGCACGCCCTTCTTGATGTAGAGGGCGCCGACCCCCTTGGGCCCGTGGAACTTGTGCCCGGAGAGCGAGAGCAGGTCGGCGCCGAGTTCCCCGACGGTGAAGGAGAACTTGCCCACGGTCTGGACCGAGTCGGTGTGAAAGATCGCCCCGCCGGCGTGGGCCACCTCGGCGATCTCCCGCACCGGGTTCAGCGAGCCGACCTCGTTGTTGGCGTGCATCACCGAGACCAGCCGGGTGTTGGGCCTGAGAGCCTTCTTCACGTCGTCGGGGTCGACGGTGCCGTACTTGCTGACGGCCAGGTAGGTGACCTGGGCGCCGACGGTCTCCAGGAACTTGCAGGTGTCCAGGACGGCGTGGTGCTCGGCCCGGTCGGTGATGATGTGCGGGGCGTTGGATTCGCAGTCGCCCTTGCAGCCGACGCAGCCTACGCCCTTCAGCGCCCAGTTGTCGCTCTCGGTGCCGCAGGAGGTGAAGAAGACCTCGTCGGGCCGCGCGCCGATGAGTTCGGCCACCGACTCCCGGGCCTTCTCGACGGCCGCGGCCGCCTCGCCGCCGGCGCTGTAGAGGGTGGCCGCGTTGCCGAACTTCTCGCCGAGGTAGGGCAGCATGGCTTCAAAGACCTCGGGCGCCACCGGGGTGGTCGCGGCGTGGTCGAAGTATATCAAGTCGCTCATTCGCAATCCGTTCCTGCCGGCGCGCCTCTCCGCATAGTGAACGGCCTGCTAGCCCATGCGCGGGAAGACCGAACGGCCCGCGTAGCGCGCGGCCTTGCCGAGTTCCTCCTCGATGCGCAGCAGCTGGTTGTACTTGCAGACCCGGTCGGTGCGGCAGGCCGAGCCGGTCTTGATCTGCCCGGCGCCGGTGGCCACGGCCACGTCGGCTATTGTTGCGTCCTCGGTCTCGCCGGAGCGGTGGCTGATCACCGAGGTGTAGCCGGCCTTGTGAGCCATGTCGATGGCCGCCAGGGTCTCGGTGAGGGTGCCGATCTGGTTGAGCTTGATGAGTATCGAGTTGGCGATGCCCCCGGAGATGCCCTTGGACAGCCGCTCGGTGTTGGTCACGAAGAGGTCGTCGCCGACGATCTGCACCTTCCCACCCAGCTTGTCGGTGAGCAGCTTCCAACCCTCCCAGTCGTCCTCGGCGAGACCGTCCTCAATACTGATTATCGGGTACTTCTCGCACATCTCGACGTAGAAGTCGATCATCTGCGCGGCGCTGCGCTGGGGGTTCTCCTCGGCGGCCAGCACGTACTTGCCCTGCTTGTAGAACTCGCTGGCCGCGGGGTCGATGCCCAGGCAGACGTCCTCCCCGGGCCGGTAGCCGGCGATCTTGATGGCCTCGACGATGACCGTGAAGGCCTCCTCGTTGCTCTTCAGGCTGGGCGCGAAGCCGCCCTCGTCGCCCACCGCGGTGTTGAGCTTCTTGCCCTTGAGCACCTTCTTGAGCGCGTGGAACACCTCGGTGCCCATGCGCAGGCCCTCGCGGAAGGAGTTCGCGCCCACCGGGAGGACCATGAACTCCTGGATGTCCACGTTGTTGTCGGCGTGCTGGCCGCCGTTGATGATGTTCATCATCGGCGTGGGCAGGAGGTGCGCCGCGGCGCCGCCGATGTAGCGGTAGAGGGGCAGGCCGCATTCCGCCGCGGAGGCCTTGGCCGTGGCCAGGGAGACGCCCAGAATCGCGTTGGCGCCCAGCTTGCTCTTGTTGGGCGTGCCGTCGAGGGCGCACATGGCCGCGTCCAGGGCGCGCTGCAGGCTGCTCTCCATGCCGGTGACCAGTTCGGTCAGTGGGCCGTTGACGTTGGCCACCGCCTTGGTCACGCCCTTGCCGAGGTAGCGGGACTTGTCGCCGTCGCGCATCTCGACGGCCTCGTGTTCTCCGGTGGAGGCGCCGCTGGGCACGGCCGCGGTGCCCTTGAAGCCCGATTCCAGGAGGACGTCCACCTCCACGGTGGGGTTGCCACGCGAGTCGAGAATCTCGCGGCCCTTGACACCGACGATCTGGGACATGCTGTCGTGCTCCTTCCCTGCGCGGTGGCCCGCACCATAGCCGGGCCGGCTTTAAGGTCCGTCCAAGTTGGTGATATTACCTCTCAACACGGGAGTGTCAACGGTAAAGAAAGGGGGCCGGCGCGCGGGCGCCGGCCCCCTTCACGGTCTTCGGTATCGAGCCTAGAACAGCCCGACTACGTTGCCGTCCTTGTCGATGTCCACGTCCAGGGCCGCGGGCCGCGAGGGCAGACCCGGCATGGTGGTGAAGGTGCCCAGCAGCGGGAAGAGGAACCCCGCGCCGGCCGACGGGCGGATGTCCGAAACCGGGACGGTGAAGCCTTCCGGCCGGCCCTTGACCTTGCCGTCGTGGCTCAGCGACAGGTGGGTCTTGGCCATGCAGATGGAAAGCTTGCCCAGGCCCCACTTGTTGTAGAGCTTGATCTTCTTCTTGACCTTGGGGCTGAAGGTGACCTTGCCGGCCCCGTAGATCTTCTTGCAGATGGTTTCGATCTTCTCGGTGATGGACGCGTCGTCCTCGTAGGTCAGCTTGAAGTCGGACTTCTTCTCGCAGGCACCGACCACCGCCTCGGCCAGCTCCGCGCCGCCCGGGCCGCCCTTGGCCCAGACGTCCGAGCAGAAAGCACCCTCGGCGCCGGCGCCGAGCGCGGCCTTGCGGACTGCCTCGACTTCCTTGTCGGTGTCGGCGGTGAAGCGGTTGACGGCTACCACTACGGGAATGCCGAAGCCCTTGGCGTTCTCGACGTGCTTGGCCAGGTTGCAGCAGCCCTTTTCGAGGAGCTCGATGTTCTCCTCGGTGTAGGCCGGGTCCAGGGGCTTGCCGGGCCTGACCTTGGGGCCGCCGCCGTGCATCTTGAGCGCGCGCACGGTGGCCACCACCACGACGCAGTTGGGAACCAGGCCGGAGGCCCTGCATTTAATATTGAAGAACTTCTCCATGCCGCAGTCGGCTCCGAAGCCGCTCTCGGTGACCACATAATCGGCGAGCTTCAGGGCGATGCGGTCGGCGATTATGGAGCTGTTGCCGTGGGCGATGTTGGCGAACGGTCCGGCGTGTACGAAGCTGGGGGTGTGCTCCAGGGTTTGCATGAGGTTGGGCTTGATCGCGTCGCGCATCAGCACGGTCATGGCCCCGGCGGCCCCCAGGTCCTCGGCGGTGACCGGGTCGCCGTTCTCGTTCTGGGCCACGATGATGCGCGCTAGGCGCTTGCGGAGGTCCTGGAGGTCCTCGCAGAGCGCCAGGATGGCCATGACCTCGCTGGCCACGGAGATGTCGAAACCGGTCTCGCGGACGCAGCGGCCCTCGCCGCCGAGCCCCGAGACGATGTTGTAGACTCCCCACTTGTCGTTGAGGTCGATAACCCGGCGCCAGCTGATGGTCTTGGGGTCGATCTTGAGCTTGTTGCCGTGCTTGATGTGCCCGTCGATCATGGCGGCGAGCAGGTTGTTGGTGATGCTCACCGCGTGCACGTCGCCGGTGAGGTGCAGGTTGAAGTCTTCCATGGGGATCACCTGGCTGTAACCCCCGCCGGCCGCGCCGCCCTTGATGCCGAAGACCGGGCCCAGGGAGGGCTGGCGGATGCAGGTGAAGACGTCCTTGCCGATGTGCCCCAGCGACTGGGAGAGGCCGATGGTGGTCACCGTCTTGCCCTCGCCCAGCGGCGTGGGGTTGATGGCGGTCACGTCGATGTACTTGCCGTCCGAGTTGCCCTTGAGCCGGTCAAGTATCTTGAGGTCGATCTTGGCCTTGTAGTTGCCGTAGAGCTCCAGCTCGTCGTCCTTGATGCCGGCCTTCTCGGCTATCTGGCGGATGGGCAGCAGTTCGGCCTTCTGGGCGATTTCCAGATCGGATGGTACCGCCATGATGTGACGTCTCCTTTCCTACAGACCAAAGTTGTCTCGGGCAGGCTCCCCCCCGCGCCGAAAGGCATGGACTAGCAGTCCATTAGGAGCAAGTTACCCGTGGTGGTGATTCCTGCAAGTCGCTTTTCGGGTCGCAGAAGCTCGGGTGAGGCGGAGTATTACATCTCCTCCAGGGGCACGATGCCCAGGAGTTCCAGGCCGGCCCACAGGCGCTTCCTGACGGCGTCGACCAGCGCCAGGCGCGCGCCCTGGAGCGGGGGCTGCTTGTCGATGACCTTGTGCCGGTTGTAGAACGCGTTGGCCGCCGAGGCCAGGTCCAGCAGCCAGGTCGCGACCAGCGCGGGCTCGGCTTCCTCAGCGGCGCGGGAGAGCACCTGGCCGGCGCGCCCCAGCTGCTTGACCGCGGCGTGCTCCTCGTCGGTGGACAGCAGCGAGTAGTCCGGGGCGTCGGGGATTTCCATGCCGGCCTTTTTCAGGATGTTGCAGAAGCGCGCGTGGGTGTACTGCAAATAAGGCCCGGTCTCGCCATCGAAGTTGACGATGCGCTCCCAATCGAAGTCCACCGTCTTGGTGCGCTTCACCGACAGCGAGGCGAAGAGCACCGCCGCGCGGCCCACCGCGGCGGCGGTCTCGGCGGCGTTGGGCAGGTCGGGGTTCTTCTCGGCGATGATCTCCTTGGCCCTGGCCGCCGCGTCGGCCAGCACGTCGGCCAGCAGCACGATGCGCCCGGCGCGCGTGGACATCTTTTCTCCGCCGACCAGGACCATGCCGAAGTCGACGTGGCGGCAGGCGCCGGCCCACTCGCAGCCGGCCAGTTCCAACGTTTTGAACAGCTGCTTGAAGTGCAGCTTCTGGTCGGCGCCGACCACGTAGACCAGCCGGTCGAAGTTCCAGCGCGCGTGGCGGTCGCGCGCGGCGGCCACGTCGCGCGAGGCGTAGATGGAGGCGTCGTCGCTCTTCAAGACCAGCATGACGCCCAGCTTGTGGTCTTCGAGGTCGACCACCTGGGCGCCCTGGCTTTCCTCGAGCAATCCCTTGGCGCGCAGGAATTCCGCCGCCTCCGGGACCTTGTCCCTGTAGTGAGCCTCGCCTTCTTCCGAGTCGAACTTGAGCCCCAACCGCGCGTAGATCTCGTCGAAACGCTCCACGGAGAGCGACCGGAAGCGCTGCCACATTTCCAGCTCTTCCGCGCTGCCCTCCTCCAGCTTCTTGAAGACCGCGCGGGCCTCCTCATCCAGCGACTCGTCGCCCTTGGCTTCGTCCTGGAAGCGGACGTAGAGTTCGAGCAGGTGTTTGATGGGCGCGCCGCGGAGTTCCTCCTCCGAGCCCCACTTGCGGAAGGCGACGATGACCTTGCCGAACTGCGTGCCCCAGTCGCCGAAGTAGTTGCAGCGGACTACCTGCCATCCCAACGCCTCGTGAATCCGCGCCAGCGCCGCGCCCAGAGCCGTCCCGCGCAGCAGCGCAACCGAGAAGGGCTTGGCGATGTTGGGGCTGGAGAACTCGATGACAGCGGTCTTGCCGCTTCCGGGCTTGGACGCGGGCAGGCCGTCGGCCGACGCGGCGATCTTGCCCAGCACCGACTCGGCCAGCGCCGCGCGGTCGAGCATCACGTTGAGATAGGGTCCGACGGCCCGGGCCGAGGCTATCGGCGAGCCGGCGTCTTTCAACGCTTGGGCGAAGTCGGCGGCGATCTCCGGCGGCTTCTTCTTGAGCTGTTTCGCCAGGCGAAAGCAGGGCAGCGCCAGGTCGCCCATCTTGGCGTCGGGAGGGACCTCCAAGAGGCCGCGGAGCTGGTCGACGGGCAAGTTGGTGGCCGCGGCGAGCTTATCGGCGATTGATGAGATCAGTTGGTCCAAAGCTGTTCCCTCCCTGAGCTACGGGGCAGTATAACCCGGGTGTTACGAGCTTTCAAGAATCGGAGCAACCCCTTGAATTTCTACTACACCGGACTCTCGATTGGCTGGTCGAAATGCTTATAGTTGCCCCATGGCCCCTGCGCGAATGCCACGGCGCGATCCAATAGCACCTTGCGATGTCTTTCGCAGGACGGCAATATGAAGTAAGTTCTAGACGTGCCTCTCCGATAGCGCATCGCAAACGGTCGGCCTCCAACCCTCAACTCACTTCGGATGCGGCAGAACATAGTCTGAATTTGAGCGGCCACGGTCGTTGACAATCCGCTGTGCTGATAAACAATCAAGCTTTGTTCCTTTTTAAGAAACTCGGCCGCCTCCTCGAATAAGACGTACTTGGGGCCGCGCAGCCGAAAGGGCCGAAGGGCAGGTGTCGCGAAGCCGTTGTCTGGATCTAGGAAAACCACATTGCAGCCGGTCGTTTCGTCCAAGGCTCCTCGTCGCCATTCATTCCGGAATTGCTTTCGTCGATCACGACGCCACCCCTGGCAGTAGAAAAGACGATTCTCATAAAACGCGCGCACGCCGGGAAGAACCCCGTCTTTCCTTATGCTTCGGACGTTTCGCCTTCTCTCTCTAACGATCCTAGCAAGAGCGTCGTAAAGAAACGGATCACAGCCGCGGAATAGGTCCCTGTTTCTGTCCTTCAGGAATCCGACTTGCCCGCCATCATTGTTTCGTCTCTCCTTGGTGGTTGGCCTTGTCAAATACCAGACCACACCAAGAGACATTTCTTCGCTGCTCAATGCCCGCAACAAACCATACTTCCCGAAGTCTCCAGCGTCCCCGACGTAGCGGTTCTGCATCTTCCCGTTTACCCTTGCGCCCTCCGGATGCGCGCAAGAGCCTCCTCTTTTCCCACCAGCTCCAGGACCTCAAAGATCCCCGGGCTCACTGTCGTTCCGGTTATCGCCGCGCGGATCGGCTGGGCGATCTTGCCGAAGCCCACGCCCATGCTCTCGGCAACGCCGCGCAGCACCGGCTCCATGGCTTCCGGCGGCCACTCGTCGAGGGTTTCGAGCGCTTCGCAGGACTTCTTCAGCGCTTCGGGGCTGCCTTGTTTCCTGAGCAGCTTGGCGGCCTTCTTGTTGGGCTCGAAATCGTCCGTGAAAAAATAGCGGGTCAGCTCCGGGAACTTCGCCAGCGTGCGCACCCGCTCGGTCATCAGCGCGCAGAGCTTTTCGAGCCACTCGGCGCCGCGCGCCTCGGGGTCCAGGCCGGCCTTGGTGAGAAAAGGCCTGGCCTTCTCAGCCAGCTCGGCGGGGCCGAGCTGGTCGAGGTACTTGCCGTTCATCCACTCGAACTTTTCGACGTCGAACTGCGAGGCGGTCTTCCTCACGCGGTCCAGGGTGAACTTCTCGACCAACTCCTCGCGGGTCATGAACTCCTGGTCGCCGCCCGGGCTCCAGCCCAGCAGCGCCAGGAAGTTGATCATGGCCGCGGGCAGGTAGCCCTTCTGGGCGTAGTCGCCGATGGCCACCGCCCCGTCGCGCTTGGAGTACTTCTTGCCCTCGGAGTTGGTGATCATGGGGATGTGCGCGAAGCGCGGCGGCTCCCAGCCCAGCGCGTCATACACCATGATCTGCCGGGGGGTGTTGGAGACGTGGTCCAGGCCCCTGACGACGTCGGTGATCTCCATGTCGTGGTCATCGATCACGCACGAGAAGTTGTAGGTCGGCCAGCCGGTCGAGCGCATCAATATAAAATCTTCGATAACTTCGTCCTGAAACGTCACCTTGCCGAGCACCTGGTCGTCGAAGGTAATCCGTGCGCGTTCTGTCGAGACGCGAAAGGCCAGGGCCTCGCCCTTCTCCGCGTTGTCTTTGGTTGTGCGGTAGGCCAGGCCCGCGTCTTCCAGTTGTTTGGCCACTTCCTGGTAGCGCTCCAGCCGCGAGCTCTGGCGGACGATCTCCCCGTCCCAGTCGAGGCCCAGCCAGTTCATGCCGTCGATGATGGCCTGGATGGCCTCCTCCGAGTGGCGCTCGCGGTCGGTGTCCTCGATGCGCAGGATGAACTTCCCGCCGGTGTGCCGGGCGTACAGCCAGTTGTAGAGCGCGGTGCGCGCCCCACCGATGTGCAGGTAGCCGGTGGGGCTGGGCGCGAAGCGGACGCGGATGCTCTCGGACATGGGGTCGTCTCCAACTACCAGGTCGCCGGGAAACCCTCACAGGTTACACAGATCGCGGAGATATGCTAGTCTTTCTCCGGATCACTTCTTCGAATTCTCATTCCCGAGACCAACTCCTGCCGCCGCCTTCTCGGAATTCGAAGAGCTGCAACTCCGGGAACTCCCTGCTTCCGGCCGACTTGATGGCCGCTGCGGACATGAACCTGTTTGTGAGCGGAAGTTCGTATGTTTCTTCTTCCGACAGGCTGATGCTCCACAGCTTCCCCTTGGGGAGGCCGTAGTGCTCCGAGAGCTTGTCGGGGACCTTGAAGTCGATCCGCAAAGCGTTGCCCGTCCATTCAACGCCCCTGAATTCGGGCTGCCAAGAGAGAGGTCCTACGCCCGAGGTGTCGTATCCCTTCCTGTTCCAGCGAAAGTGCCAAACATGAAACTCGCTCTCGGAAGCGATGACGATCCCCTTGTACCCGTCACTTTCAGGAACCCAGGCGCAGAGGACAGAACTGTGAGCGTAGCGCCGCAGGGCGGCGTCGGCTTCCGAACAGCGCAGGCGGGCGAGGTCTTCTATGAGCGCGCGACGCTGATCGTGGGACGAAGCGGCCGCCAGTTTCCTTTCCAGTCTGGCGACGACGATAGCCCGGTACACCTTGGGCCCGAAGTACGCCCCCAGGCACACGAGGACAATGACGATTCCTACGCTGAGTTCCAGCGCGAGCTTGCGGCGCTTCTTCGGCTGGTCTTCTTCGGACACTGCTAGGTTCGCTTGCTTCCCGGTATCCAGCCCAGGTTGTCGCGCACCGGCTGGTAGCGGCCGCGGGTGCCCAACTCCATTAACAGGAATGGCCGGGCGTGCCGGCGCACCAGGACGGAGTCGCCGCTCTTGAGCTTGCAGACGTCCTGGCCGTCGGCGGTCACCGCCGCGCGATGCTCGAGGCAGTGCACGCCTATCTCCACCTGGCTCTCTGGGCCGACCACCAGTGGCCGGGCCGCCAGGGTGTGCGGGCTCACCGGGGTGATCACCACCGCCTCCAGGTCCTGGGCGACGATGGGCCCTCCGGCGGCCAGGGAGTAGGCGGTCGAGCCGGTGGGCGTGGCCGCGATGATCCCGTCGCCGTCGTAGGCCAGCACCCCTTCGCCGTCCACCTTGACGTTCACGTCGATCCTGCGGGCCATGGGGCCGGCGTGGACCGCGACCTCGTTGAGGGCCACCAGCTTCCGGCCCCGCCGCCGCCCGCTGAGCACCTGGGCCTCGATGCGCATGCGCTCCGAGATGGTGTACTCTCCCAGGGCCAGGCGTTCGACGGCCGACGCCATCTCCTCGGGCAGGACCTCGGCCAGAAAGCCCTTGTGGCCGAACCTGATGCCCAGCACCGGCTTCTGCCTGCGGCCCATGCGCCGGCAGATGTTGAGCACCGTGCCGTCGCCGCCCAGGGCCAGGACCACGTCGGCGCGCAGCCCCTTGAACGGCTTGTTCTTGGTGAGGTCGATCCCCGCGCAGCTCAGGCTGCGGTGCAGCCCGATCAGCTGGCGGAGGTCCCGCGCGGCGGCGCGCACGCCGGTCTTGTCGGCGTTGCCGGCGATGATTACGCGGAGGGTCTTCTGCTTGGCCATTAGCAGTCCGTTGAAAAATGGAGCGCCGTGACGGCGGGCGCTCCCGAGCGACGCGAGGCCCGAGGGTGAGCGCGATGCCTCTGGCATCGTGCGAATCCCGAGAACGAAGCAGCGCGACGGGACCGCCCGCCGCCCTTTGGGTTGGGGCATAACGGCCCGTCTTCTTCGTCGAGAACCCGAAGACGATGCTTGGGCATCGACTTCGGAACCTCTTCTCGAATCCGAACCATTCTGCCTCCAATCACGGCCGCCCCATTTTTCAACGGCCTGCTACTAGTCCTCCGAGAGGCGCGCGGCCAGGCCCGCGGCGTCCAGGCGGAACTCGGCGAGGAGGTCGGAGCGGCTGGCCATGCCGATCTCCGCGTCGGGGGGCACCGCGGCGAAGCGCAGCCGGGAGACGTCCAGGCCGCGCGCGGCGCACTCCTCCAGGCAGGCCGAGCCCAGCCCGCCGACGGCCGCGCCGTCCTCGACGACCAGCACCCGCTTGTGCTTCGCGAGCAGTTCGGCGAGAAGCTCGCCGTCCAGCGGCTTGGCGAAGCGCGCGTCGGCACAGGTGGCGCCGAGCTTTTCCGCGGCCTCGAGAGCCGCCGGCACCAGCGCGCCGTAAGCCAGAATCGCCAGTTGCTTTCCCCGGCGCAGGACTTCGCCGGTGCCGAGTTTCAACTCTCGCGGCTCGGCGGCCTCGATGTCCGCGGGCACCGCCTCGCGGGGGTAGCGCAGGGCGCTGATCAGCTTCAGGCCGGCGGCCAGCTCCAGCATTTCGGCCAGGCGCGCGCCGTCGCGGGGGGCCATCAGCGCGGTGCGTGGCAGCGGCCGGAAGTAGGCGATGTCGTAAATGCCCTGGTGGGTGGGTCCGTCGGCGCCGACCAGCCCGGCGCGGTCCAGGCAGACTACGGCGCCGAGCTCGGGCTGCAGGCAGAGGTCGTGGAAGAGCTGGTCGTAGGCGCGCTGCATGAACGTGGAGTAAATGGCCAGGAGCGGCAGCATCCCGCCCTTGGCCAGCGCGCCGGCGAACACGGTGGCGTGGGCCTCGGCGATGCCCACGTCGAAGTAGCGCTCCGGGAAGCGCGCGGCGAACTCGTCGAGGCCGGTGCCCGCGCCCATCGCCGCGGTGACCGCGACGAGCTCCGGCCTGCGCTCGGCCATGTCCGCGGCGGCGTGACCTACCAGCTTGCTCCAGGAAATCGCGCCGGTCTTGCGCGGCTTGCCGTTCTCGATGTAAAAGGGCGGCGCGCTGTGATAGTCGCCGGGCTTCTCCTGGGCGGGCTCGTAGCCCTGGCCCTTCTTGGTGACCACGTGGAGCAGCACCGGCCCGGATACCCGCGAGACCCCGCGCAGCTCGCGCTCCAGATCCTCGATGTCGTGGCCGTCCACCGGGCCGTAGTAGCTCCAGCCCAACTCCTGGAAGAACTGCCCGGGGACCAGGTTGCGACGCGCGACGTTGAGGGCCAGCTTGCCCAGGCCCCCGGCGGTCTTGCCCACCAGCGGGATGCTCTCGATCAGGTGGCCCAACTCGCTCTTGGCCTCCTGGTAGAGCGGGTCGGCGCGCAGCCGGGCCAGGTACGAACTCAGCCCCCCGACCGTCCTGGCGATGGAAATCTCGTTGTCGTTGAGCACCACCAGGACGTTGGCCCCCAGGTGCTTGGCCTGGTTGAGCCCCTCGAAACACAGCCCGCCGGTGGCCGCCCCGTCGCCGACCACCGCGACGGCACGGCCCTTCCTGCCGGCCAGCTTGTTGGCGACGGCCAGCCCCAGCGCGGAGCTTATGGCCGTCGAGGCGTGTCCCACCACCAGGGGGTCGGAGGGGTGCTCGGCCGGGTTGGGGAACCCCAGGAGCCCCTTCTTGCGCCTGAGGCGCGCGAAGAGCTTCTTGCGGCCGGTGAGCATCTTGTGGGTGTAGCACTGGTGGCCGACGTCGAAGACCAGCGCGTCCTCGGAGAAATCAAAGACGCGGTGCAGCGCCACGGTGAGCTCCACCGCGCCGAGGTTGCTGGCCAGGTGCCCGCCGCACTCCGAGACCGCCGCGGTTATCACCGCGCGGCACTCCGCGCAGAGCTTCCGCAAGCCCTCCGCGTCGAGCGCCAGCAGTTCCTCGCGACCCGCCAGGGCGTCGAGCACCGGGGTCTCGGGCAGCTTGAACTTGGCCGCCATCAGGAACGCCTCTCGACGGCCAGCGACGCCAGCTCGCGGAGCACCGCGGCGGCGGGGCCGTCGCCGAACTTCCCGAGCGCCGCGACGGCCTCGTCGGCCAGCTCGCGGGCGCGCTTCTGCGCTTCCGCCACGCCGGCCGCGGCGACGTAGGTTATCTTGCCGGCGGCCTGGTCCTTGCCGGGGCTCTTGCCCAGTTCTTCCGCGCTGGAAGTAGCGTCGAGCACGTCGTCGGCCACCTGGAAGGCCAGGCCCAGGGCCCGGCCGTAGCGACCCAGGGCGTCAACGTCCTCGTCGCTGGCCCCGGCGAGAATCGCGCCGATGAGCACCGCGGCGCGGATCAGCGCGGCGGTCTTCTTCTCGTGAATGGCGGTAGCTTTCTTGACCGTGGATGCCGAGCCCTCGCCATCGAGGTCCAGCTGCTGGCCGCCGACCATGCCCTCGGCCCCGGCGGCGCGGGCCAGCTCGGCAGTGGCACGACAAATGCGTTCGGGCTTGGCCCTTGCTGAGGCCAGCACGCCGAAGGCTTCGGTCAAGAGCGCGTCGCCGGCCAGGATCGCGGTGGCTTCGCCGAACTCGACGTGGCAGGCGGGCTTCCCGCGGCGCAGGTCGTCGTCGTCCATGGCCGGGAGGTCGTCGTGGATCAGCGAATAGGTGTGGACCATCTCCAGCGCCGAGGCCCCGGGCATGACCAGCTCGCGCGTGCCGCCGACCAGTTCGGCGGCGGCCAGGCAGAGCGCGGGGCGCAGGCGCTTGCCGCCGGCGAACAGGCTGTGCTCAATGGCCGCGCGCAGCCGCTTGGGCATTTCCGGCCGGGAGTCCAACTGCTTGCGCATCTCAGCCTCGACCAGCCGTGCGGCGGTGGCCAGGTACCTCTTGGCTTCGGAGGAATCTGCGCTCATGCGACCGATTCTAAATGCCGCGCGGAGAGTTTGCAAGCGGGGCGGACTGCTAGCCCCCGGCCACCTTCTCCTTTACGTGTTGGTAGCCGTAGTGGGCCAGGAGGTTGTCGAGCAGCACGCAGGCGGTGAAGGCCTCGGCCACCGGCCAGATGCGGGCCACTATGGTGGGGTCGCGCCGGGTGATGGCCGCCAGGTCGGTATTCTCCAGCGTGTACTTGTCGATGGTCTTCTGGGGCCGGTCGATGGTCGGGGTGGGCTTGACGGCCAGGCGCACGACGATGTCCTGCCCGGTGGTCAGGCCGCCGGTGATGCCCCCGGCGTGGTTGCTGTCGAAGACCACCTTGCCGTCTTCCGCGTGCATCTGGTCGTTGTTCTCGAAGCCGGTCATGTCCTTGACCGCGAAGCCCGCGCCGACCTCCACGCCCTTGACCGCGCCGATGCCCAGCATCTGGCCGAGCTGGCCGTCGAGCTTGTCGAAGACCGGCTCGCCGAGCCCCGCGGGGACTCCGGTGACCACCACCTCGACCAGTCCGCCGGTGCTGTCCCCGGTGGCCGATATCTTGTTGCAGGCCGCGACCATGGCGTCGGCGGCGGCGAGGTCCGGGCAGTTGATGACCTCGTGCACGCCGTACTTCTCGCGGATCGCCTCGGGCTTTGTCTCCGGGGCCTTGCCACGTATCTCGTCGATCTGCCCCTCGATTTCGGCGAGGGCGGCGATTTTCTCCAGAAAGCGCATCTCCATGTTGATGCGCCCGGAAACATAAACTTGCTGATAGAAGGGATCGAGGTCCCGGCGCATGCGCTTGTAGTTCTCGGTGTACTCCTGAACCGCCGCCGCCTCCATCTCCGGGCAGCGCACTCCGGCGGCTTCTCTCACGAACGAGAAGACGTCCACCCCGCACGAGGCCAGGACCTTCTTGGCCACCACCCCGGCGGCGACAATGGTCGAGGTGTACCGGCCCGAGAAGATGCCCGCGCCGATAGCGTCGTCAGCCGTGCCGTATTTCTGAAAACTGGCGTAGCTGGCGTGGCCGGGCCTCGGGGTGCGGTTGGTGTCCTGGTACTGCTTGATGTGGATGAAATGCCGGTCGAGGTTGGGAAGCAGGATGGAGATCGGCGTGCCGTTGGTGTGGTTGTGGTTGGCGGCGCCCTCCACGGTGTCGGCGGCGTTGAGGCCGGTGTAGATGACCGGCAGGTCGGGCTCCTTGCGCGGTGAAGAGAGCTCGTCCGCGCCGGGCTTGCGCAAGAGAAGATCACCGTAGATTTCCTGCTCGGCCAGCGGCATCCCCGGGGGAACGCCCTGGAGCACCGAGGTCAGCCCGTCCTGGTAGGAGCCCCCCGCTACAGTAACCTGGAAGATGCGCCCGAGGTGGCAGCCGATCATGCGTCTCTCCTTCGTTCGCTGGGCTTCGGAGGGGACGATTCTACGGACGAGGTGGATTATTTCAAGCGGGGACGGGCCGCGCTATCTCGTCGCGCGATGAATGGCCGCCACGCCGCCGAAGAGGCCCCAGCATTGCACTCGCCCAAAACCGGCCTCGCGCAGTATCTCCGCGAACTCCCGGGGGCCATAGAAACGCGGAATCGAGCTGGCCAGATAATCGTAACCGGCGCGGGAGCCGGATATCGCCCGGCCAACAGGCTTGACCAGCAGCTTGACGTAAAGGTGGACCAGCCACCGGAAGAGCGGGTCGGAAGGCTGGCTGGTTTCGAGGTTGACGAAGCGTCCGCCGGGTTTCAATACGCGGTGGAACTCTCGCAAGCTTTGTAATAATGCCTCGCGGCTCACGTTGATGTTCCGCGTCGCAAATGAAATAGTAACCAGGTCAAAGCTCTGGGGAGGAAAGGGCAGTGCTTTTACTTCGGCAAGAGAAAAGCGCACGCGGCGCAGCTCGGGCTTGGCGCGGGCCCGGGCGATCATCTCCGGCGAGAAGTCGGCGGCGAAGACCCGGGTCTTTCTGCGTGAAAGACGCGTAAGCTCCGCGGCCATGTCCCCGGTGCCGCTGCAGACGTCCAGCCAGCGCGTCCCACCGGCGGAGGCGGCAAGGCGCGCGGCGCGCCGGCGCCAGAGGCCGTCCAGCCCCAGGGTCAGGACGCGGTTGACCAGCTCGTAGGTGCCCGGCACCTCCGCGAATATCTTCCGGACGTTGGTGCTCATGGGAGGGGGGATTCTAGGGAAGGCGGGAGGTGTTTCAAGCGGACGGGGGACGCCCCGCCTTCCAGCGTGACCTAGCTATTGGTAGCGCCAACGCCAGCGGACCGCCCCTTGTGACAAGAACTCGGGAAGGATGATTTTCTTGGGCAGTTTGCCCCCGTAATTCTCTTTCATTGCTGTTGTGTCAGACAATCGCAGCGCGCCGTTAGCTGCAATCCGAAGGTGCCCGGAATCAAAGAGCAGGTGTATGTCAGAACGTAAGCATATCCCATTAGAGACCGAATCATCGCCGTTTGCCCTGATGGGGACGACGTGAGCTGCTTCCAGCACTTCTGGCAGCGTCACCTTGGTTATCAAGCATCGCCGCTTGTATGCTGAAAGGACATCCTTCCTGAACCGCCCTTGTTGGGGGCGGGCCAACACTTCCGTCAGGACCCGCTTCCGCTCAGCAGTCGCCGGGATCTGGCTTCCCTTAACTGCCTTGAGGGCTTCGATGGTACTGAGCCCTGCAACCTTCACCTCAGCTAGTTGCTTGACTTCGCTGGCGCTGAGGGCCCCTAAGCAGCACTTGTCATTGTACTTGTCGCTCGTCCAGTGAACTGTCAGAAGGCCGTACGCGGCCAGGAATATCAAAAACTCCTTGGCCATTCGCCGGTCGTTGGCGCCTGGGACGCAGTTGGGCCATCCTGCTGTGCTCAGCTTGCCTTGGCGGAATAACATCAGGGCTTCGGCACACTTGCTAGTACTGGCCTTGCTGCCAGCCAATGGAATAACAATCTCCATGAGTTCGTTAGCCGTGATGTAAGCTTCTGCCTTTCCCGCCCGTCGCATCAGCCCCGCGAGAATCGCCAAGATCAGCTCAAGAGGCCTGATCACCAACCCAGCCTTCTGCCACTTCTTGACCACGCTGGCCTCTTCGATGAGTTTGTTGGGCAGTTCAAGCGTCTTGACGACCGTGACTGCGAGTTCGGCCGCTGTTACTGCGCCGAGGGCCACCTTCTTCCCTAAGGGCGTGAGCGCGATGAGGCCCCGCGTATCCTTGAGTAGGCCTGGCGCCTTCCAGTACTGTCCCGAGTTCCTGATCAGGTTCCGGGCCGGTGTTCGCACCAAGTCTACCCGCGTATTCGTTTCCTGCTGAACGACGCCAAGTGCCTTGATGAAGGCCGAGTCGCTGGGCGCGACCCCTTCGTGACTGGCCAATACGCGGAGAACGCCCATGAAGACCGGTGGGGCATTCAACCCTTCCGTGCACTCAAGAGTCGCCCAACGCCACTTGTACTCTGGGAAAGGTTTCACCGGCGGCTTCATGTCGCGGCCTCCCGCTATTACTCCCTTTTGGACCGGAACTCCTTGGCTATCGCTTCCGCTAGGAGCGGCGGCACTGCATTTGCCACTTGCCGGTATACGGACGAGCGAGGTCCGCAGAAAACGAAGTCCTTTGGGAAGGACTGCGTCGCCGCTAACTCGCGGGCAGACATGCGACGATGATTCCCTGGGTGGTGTAAGACGACCACCCCACCCTTGAGATCACCCCTTGCGGTAACTGTGGGCGCGGGCCTTTCTGGATTCACCCGCCGGTGACCGAGATATCCGTTGAACAGGAGCTTGTACTTGGAATAGGTATGGTTGGGAATATCCGGTGCGTCTTCCGGTTCGGGGATGTCGGCCAGGGCCTTTCCTATTGTTACCCACGGCTTCAGCTTGGCCGGCGACCCGTTGCCCGACTTGCTGTGCGTTGGTAGCGGGAAGCCGATCTCTCGCTTGATATCCTTCCTCGTGCCCAGGATGAAGACGCGAAGGCGTGTCTGGGGCACTCCGTAGTCAGCAGCATTGAGGACTTCGTGTTTGACTCTGTATCCAGACTTCCTGAAGTCGTCAACGATCATCTCGATGACGCGCCCGTTCTCCAGGGAAAGCAATCCCTTGACATTCTCTGCCAGGAGGTACTTGGGCTTCTTGGCCTTGATGATGCGGAGCATCTCAAGATACAGGCTGTTCCTGGAGTCGGCGGCATGTCGGCCTGTATTCGCGACGGAGAACCCTTGGCAAGGGAATCCGCCGGCAACTATATCGGCATCGGGTATGTCTCTGGAACGAACCTTCCGAACGTCACCCGGAACGATATGATCACCGATGTTCCGCCTGTAGGTGGCGACGGCATCATTATAGTCGTCATTAGCCCAGACAACCTTGTGACCGGCCCTAATGAACCCGAGGTCCAGGCCCCCGGCTCCAGAGAACAGGGATACTACACGCATGCCCGCAACGCCGCTTCCACTGCCTTCAGTCTCTCACCTAGAATCCTGGCAAACAGAACGGGCACAGCATTGCCCACTTGTCGGTAGCAACTGTTCATCAAGCCTTTGAACTCAAAGTCCGGCGGGAAAGCCTGGATCACTGCCGATTCCCGAATCGTCATGCGTCTATGGTTTCTTGGGTGTTGAATCGCACAGACGCCGCCCTTGCCGTTGCCTCTCGCGAGGATAGTCGGTGACGGCTTGTTGGGGTCTGTAGTGCGGTGGCCCGTGAAGTTCCTATTGGTCACCTTGTACTTGGAGTAGATGTGGTTGGGCAAGGAATGCTCGTCAGTATCGGGATCCGGCATGCCCTTCAGTGCCTCGGCGATCGTGACCCAGGGCTTGAGGCCCAGGCCGTTAGGCTTCTTTGAATGGGTAGGCGCGGGAAAGGGAAAGTCGGCCTCGGGCGGTAGGTCCTTCCGGGTACCTGCTATGATCACGCGCCACCGAGTCTGGGGCACACCGTGGTCCGCCAGGTTGAACAACTGGGGTCGCACCCTGTAGCCCGCTTGCTCGAAGTCGGCAAGGATCATCTTGATGACTCGTCCCCCGTCCAAAGACAGGATTCCCCTAACGTTCTCTGCAAGAAAGAAGAGGGGTTGCTTGTCCCGGATCACCCTGCGGAAATGACTGTAGAGCTTGTTTCTGTCATCTCCGGGATGTCGTCGCATGTTTGCCTGGGAGAAGCCCTGGCAAGGAAAGCCCCCGACAACAGCCTCACTGTCAGGTATCTGCGAGGAAAGGATACTCTCAATGTCCCCGCAGATGACGTGATCACCGATGTTGTGTCTGTAGGTGGCAACCGCATCTGCGTCGTTATCATTGGCCCATACGATTTCATGTCCGGCCTGGATTAGACCTAAATCCAAGCCTCCAGCACCGGAGAACAGTGAAATGATTCGCATCAAGCCGTCCGCTATTGCCCTGTCCCGTTTCCGTCCGAGTGAAGGATAGCTTCCCCGCCGCCAGAAGTCAAGGATTGCCCTCCCCTTCCCGTTCGCCTTCCAGCGCTGCCCGGTTGGTCATTTCCACTCAACTTTCTTTTCATAAGCGCTTCGCGCTCCGGCGCTTGAGAAAGTAATTTTCCCGGTTTGAGGGAAGAATCTCTATTACTTATGAGGGGGTGCTTTTTTCTAACCGCCAAGACGCGGGGAGACTCTTGAACCGCCAAGACGCCAAGATACCAGGGGGCTGGCATGTCCGCGAACAAACAGGCCGGTTCTGCCTTCGGGGCTCGCCGCGATCCGGGCGCTTCTTCATGCCTTGGCGGCTTGGCGGTAAGAAGACCCTTTATGCGCGGAGAAAAAAACGCACAAGCGTCGTAAGTCACGGGCTTTCAGGAGCGCAGGTCATGACAGAAGGGCAGGCTGGAGTCCGGAGTCTGGAGACTGGAGGAGAAAGCCGGGGACCAGGGGCCTACGGACTCCAGACTGGCGCCTTGGCGTCTTGGGGGCAGAGAAAAACGCGCGCAAGCGTCGTAAGTCACGGGCTTTCAGGAGCGCAGGTCATGACAGAAGGGCAGGC
>CBDUSI010000084.1:0-19682 GCA_965370045.1 uncultured bacterium
ATATCGACCAACACACCCCCAGTCCTTTAGAGAATTAGCAGACACAGCCTAGTCTGCCGGCGTCAACTTTACCGCGGCTCCTGCGGCGGTCTTGAAGTGGAGCACGCCCTCCTTGCTCGCGGACATCTTCCGGTCCCCTCCGGTGAGGCCCGAGACCTTGTACTTCGCCCCGCGCACCAGGTCGACCACCAGGTGTCTGGTGGCCCCGGCCGGCGCCTTGTAGCTCACCGGCCCCTTGACCTCTCCCTTGGTGCCGAACATCACGGCCCAGCCGCCCACGGCCAGGCCGGTCATGCTCCCGTCTTCGGAGGCGACCAGGCTGGATGCGGGGACCTTCTTCGTCCGCGTGTCGCAAATATGGATGAGATGCAGGAAGTTGTTGAACTTGGCGGGCTTGGCGGGCGAGACCTCCACGCGCCAGTTGCCGTCGTCGGGCTTGGTGTGTTTCTGGTCGCGCCCCCGCGTGGTGGGCGGATGATTGGCGCCATTCGCCCAGAACTCGTAGCCGGCGCCGCCGATGCGGCGGATGTAGCGCTCGGCCGGCAGAAAGGTTTTGACCAGCAGCCGGCCCTTGTGAGGGTCCTTGGGGTCCGACGCGGGCAGGCCGCTGTTGCCCCAGGTCAGCGTTACGGTGTCGCCGTCATACTCCTCGATATGCCCGGGGACCTCGGCCTTGATCACCTTGCCGCTGACCTCCAGCTTGTCCTGGGCGTGCAGCAGCCATGCCTTGCGGAAAGAGGGATCAAGCGAGTTCACCTTGTCGTAGACGATCAGATTGTTGCCCGCCGGCAGGTAGACCATCGACCGGGTGGCGAGGTCCAGCTTGGCGCGGTTGCTCTTCCCGCCATTCACGCGATAGAGGCGCTTGGGGTTGTTGTAGGCCTGGGTGGCGTCGCCCGAGACGTACGACCATCTGTCTTCCGCCGCATGCGCGAAGGCGGTGATGTCGCCCATCTCCCAGTGCTGGACGGCCTTGCCCTTGACAATGCTGGGGTCAGCCACCTTGCGCGCCATGTACTCCTTGAATGTGAAGGCGTTGCAGCTCCCGCGGATCATCCGCTGGCTGCCGTATTCCGGGTAGCAGCCGTCGGGGCCGGAGCTCTTGACCACCCCGGACTTCCGCACCCAGGAGAACTCCTGCGGGTCGATGACCAGCATGCCGTTGGAGCTGACCGTGCGGGCGTAGTACTGGCGGGTGTGGTTGCCGAAGTAGACCTTGTCGTGGTAGATGCCGCTTTGGATGGCCAGGCGGCCCTTGTGGAATATGTAGAACGAGTTCTGGTTGGCGCTGATGTTGTGGCTCCAAATGTGGTCGCCGCACTTGAACTCGATCACCGTGGCGTCCGGCGCCCAGCCGCCCTTCCTGAACTGCACGTAGCCGACGCCCTCCCGGCCCCACACCTTGGCTCCGAAGATCCCCTTCGGGAACTTGGCGGTGCCTGCAATCTTCTCGATGCGCTCGTCGTAGAACAGGAAGTCGTCCTCCGGAGGGCGCATCTTGTAGTACTTCTTCTTCATGGCCCAGCGCATGAAGGCGTAGGGCTCGGGGCTGCGGTTGCCAGCGGCGAAGATCATGAAGTTCCGCGTCCAGGGGAAGGGGTACTCCGGGGCGTAGTCGAAGCCGGTGGTGTCCACCCGCGTGCAGTCCGGCAGGGTCTGGTGCATGAAGTAGTACATCATGTCCTCGAACCAGTTGCCGTACTCCTTCTTGATGATCTCGAAGATGTCCTCGTGGGTCCCGCTGGCCCACATGTAGATGCCCCGCGGTATGGTCTGGGCCCGGCCGCCGTAGTAGGCCTTGCCGCCGCCCTGCCAGATGCCCCCGCAGTGCTTGTAGGCCGGCAGGTAAGTTGCCCGGTAGAAGCCCAGGCCCCAGCTCAGGAACTTCTCTCCGTCGGGATGGTCCCCGTAGAGCGCCAGGCCGACGGCCAGCACGTTGGTCGGGCAGGTGCCGGCGCCCCAGTGGTGCATGAAGTCCATGTCCTGCTGCTTGGCGGTCTTCTCGGCGATCTTGATCAACACCGCCTGCATGGCCTTTTTCTGCTCGGTGGTCACGTTCTTGCTGGTGCAGACCCAGTCGTACATGAAGATGGCCGGGTCGATGGGCACGCTGCCGAACTTGCCGTAGCGGCTCGGTATCTTCCTGTTGATCACGCCCTCAACGATCCTGGGCACCACTGACTCGTCTCCAGTGGCCAAGTAGTAAAGCGCCAGCTCAGTGCCGCCCTTGGGAGGCTTGTTGAACCGGCCCGCCCAGGGCTCCTTCTTGGCGCGCGCGCGGAGTTCGGCGACCGATGGCCCGTACTTCCAGGGCTTGGCCCGCACGTAGAGCCGCGGATGCGTCTTCACCACCTTGGGCAACTTGTCCTTGGGGAGAGCCACCTGGTGCATCTTCGTCGGCCAGTCGCCCTTGGCCGCGCCCTTCCAGCCGTACTTCTCTCCGGCCGAAAGCGCCCCGGCCCAACATGCTGTCCCCACCAACGCGACGATCACCAGCCTCAACTTGCGCATTTCCTTACCTCCCCGAACCGGACGCTTACTCGACCGGAACCAGCTTTACGGTGCCAGCTTTCTCGGTAGCGAAACGCAGGACACCTTCCTTGCTCACCGCCATTTCCTTCGCGCCGCCGGCGATGCCGCTCACCTTGTACTTCGCTCCGCGTTTCAGATCGACGACCAGGTGCTCGGTCTTGCCCTTGGGGGCCTTGTAGACGACCTCACCCTTCACCGCGCGTTTCTTGCCGAACATCACCAGCCAGCCTTTTGAGGCCAACCCCAGCATCTTCTCCCCCTCGGCAGTGATGAGCGTGGCCTTATCGATCTTCTCCGTCTTGGTGTCGCAGATGTGGATCAGGTGCAGGAAGTTGTCGAACTTGGCGGGTTCGGCGGGAGAGACCTCGATCCGCCAGTTGCCCGCGTCCTGCCCCCGCCCGTCCTTGCGGCCCAGGTCCGGGCCGTGGCCGTGCCAACTGGGCGGCCAGTTCTTGCCGTGCGACCAGTACCTGTAGCCCTTTCCGCCTATGCGACGGATGTAGTGCTTCTTGGGCAGCAGGGTCCTGACGAAGAGCCGGCCGGGGTCGTCCTTGCCGGTCGGCGGTTTCCAGAAGCCGCCAGTCCATGTGATCCGGGTAACGTCCCCGTCGAAGTCCTCGATGTGTCCGGGTACCTTTGCCTTGATCAGCTTTCCTCCCACCTCGGGTTTGCCCAGCGAGTGCAGCAGCCAGGCCTTGCGGTAGGAGGCCTCAAGCGCATTGACCCGGTCGAAGATCACCAGGTGGTTATTGGCCGGGATGTAGATCATTGAGCGGGTGAACTGGTCTATCTTGGGCCGGTTGGCCAACCACCCGCCGCCGCCCTTCCTGGTTTCCCCGCCTGTGGTGTTCCGGGGGTTGTTGTAGGCGTTGGTAGCGTCGCCGCAGACGTATGACCAACTGTAGTCCGCGGCGTGCTCGAAAGCGGTGATCTCGCCCATGTCGTAGCGTGGGTCGTTCTGGACGTGCCACATGTACTCTTTCTGGGTGAAGTTGTTGCGCGCCATCGATCCGCAGGCCTGCCCCCCGGGCTCGTGCACCCTGCCCCCGTCCTTCTCGGCGACCGGGCTCTTGCCGTGGCGGAACTCCCCGGGCTGGAAGACCAGCATGGTGTTGGAGGCGATCGAGCGCCGGTAGTAGTAATCCCAGTGGTCACTGCGGCCGAAGGAGTCGTACATGCCCGTGTGCAGGGCCAGCCGCCCCTTGTGGTAAATGTAGAACGAGTTCTGATTGGTGTGATGCTGGTGGTTGTTCAGGAAGTCCCCGGACTTGAACTCTATCACCGTGGAGTCTTTCGCCCAGCCCTTGGAGCGCATCTGCACGTAGCCCATCCCGCTACGTCCCCAGACCCGCGTGGAGGGCTTGGTGAAAGCGTCCGAGGGCGGCATCTTGTCGACCTTCTCGTCGTAGTGCAGAACGCTGTTGCGGGGATCGATCCCGCCCCGGTCAGCGGCCCGGTTCTTGTTCAACCAGCGCAGGAAGCGGTAGCCATCGGGGTTGTTGTAGGCTCGGGAGATCAGCTCGTAGCCGCCGCCATAGAGCTTCCAGGGGGTGCGGTCGGTCCCGATGGACTCGGTCCGGGTCCCGTCCGGGAAGATGTTGTACATCCAGTAGTACATCTGGCCCTCAAGGAAATTGCCGTACTTCTCGCGGATGAGCTGGTAGACATCCTCCTCGGTGGCGCTGGCCCACATGGCGAGACCCTTCGACAGTTGATGAGCGGCGCCGGCGTAGCTGGCGCCGCCACCCAACCAGCCGCCTCCGCTTCGCTGATAGGCCGGCAGGTACGCCGCCCTCCAGTAGCCCAGCGCCCAGCGGAGCAGCTTCTTTCCCTCGGGATGCTCGCCGTGAAGAACCAGCCCCGCGGCCAGCACATCGATGCCGCCGCCGCCGCGGTGGCGCCAGATGTCCCCGCAGTTGGCGCCCTCCAGGAGGTGTCCGGACTTGGTCCCCAGATCCACCAGCTTGGCCACGATCTTCTTGCGCTGTTCCTTCGTGATTTTCGGACTGTTGTAGATCCTGTCGTAGATGATGAAGGGCTCTCCGCCCATCCCGTAGCCAACTTTCCTTACGTCGAGGATTTCCTTGATCAAGCCGGGAACCACTGACTCGTCCTCGGTTGCCAGGTAGTAGAGCGCGCAGCGCGCTCCGTACTTGGGCTTCTTCCATCGATTGAGCAGGGACTTCCAGGGCTCTTTCCCGGCGCGCTCGCGCAACTCAGCAAGCGACAGCCCGTACTTCCAGGACTTCGTGCGCAGGAGCAGTCGGGGATGGCCCTCGACCACCTTGGGGAGCTTATCCTCGGGCAGGGCCACCTCGGCACATGTCCCCGGGAACTTGGGCTTATCGGGCCGGGCCCACTTCTTCCTCATGGCCTCGAAACCGGCCGAGTCCTTGCCCCTGTTGATCCACAAGGGATTCACCATCCACTTCGGCATCCAGTCCTGCCGCTCCGGTCGGGGTTCCTCTCCCGCGAACGCG
Source organism: uncultured bacterium (assembly GCA_965370045.1). Classification (GTDB taxonomy): domain Bacteria; phylum Planctomycetota; class SZUA-567; order JAKLDR01; family JAKLDR01; genus CAZONU01. The sequence continues at coordinate 5,013 of CBDUSI010000084.1, forward strand.
GTGCTCGCGGACCGCCCCGCCGCCAGGAAGAACAGGAGACATAAGCCTATTCCGCGCATGACTGTCCTCTCCTTCACTCGACCGGCGCCAGCTTTACGCTGCCGGCCCCCTCGGTCGCGAACCGTAGCGTGCCCTGCGAGCTGGTGGTCATCTCCTTCTTGCCGCCGGCTATTCCCGCGACGGCGTACTTCGCTCCGCGTTTCAGATCGACGACCAGGTGCTCGGTCTTGCCCTTGGGGGCCTTGTAGACGACCTCGCCCTTCACCGCGCCCTTCCTGCCGAACATCACCAGCCAGCCGCCGACCGCCAGGCCGACCATATCCTTGCCGGCCGACTCAACCATCCCGGCCTCGGGCATCTTCGCGGTGGACTTGTCGCAGGGATAGAGCAGGTGCAGGAAGTTGTCGAACTTGGCGGGCTCGGCCGGGGAGACCTCCACGCGCCACTCGCCGACGTCCATCTGATCGGTCTTGGGGTTGGGCGGGCCCGTGGGGCGGGTAAGGGGCTCCCAGTTGACGCCGCCCGCCCAGAACTCGTGGCCCTTTCCCCCAATGCGCCGGATGTAGCGTTTCTTCGGCAGGAACGTTCTGCTGAAGAGGCGCCCGGGGTTCTCCGGGTCGGTAGTAGGGATGTACTTGCCCTGCCAGTCGATGGTCACCAGGTCGCCGTCGAAGTCCTCGATGTGCCCCGGGACCTTCGCCTTGATCATCTTGCCGCTTACCTTCGGCTTGCCCAGCGAGTGCAGCAGCCAGACCTTGCGGAAGGAGGCGTCCAGCGCGTTGACCCGGTCGAAGACCACCAGGTACTTGTTGTCCAGCCAGGCCAGCGAGCGTTGGAACATGTCCGTCTTGGGGCGGTTGGTGCGGCCCTCCGCGGAGTAGAGATACCCTGGACTGTTGTAGGCCTTGGTGGCGTCGCCCGAGGTGTAGGTGTAACTGAAGTCCGGGGCATGCTCGAAGGCCAGGATGTCCGCACAATCGAAGGAGGTGCCCCCGGGCTTCATCCGACCCATGAACTTCTCGAACGAGAAGCAGTTGGACCCGCCGCGGTGAGTTCGCTGCGAGCCGTAGACCGGGTAGAAGCCGTCCTTGTCCTGGTTGGACAGTATCTGCTTTCTGGTGTGGCACCACTCCTTGGGGTCGATGATCAACATGCTGTTGGAGGCCACGGTCTGCTCGTAGTAGTTGCGCATGTGCTGGCCGAAGTACTGGTAGCCGCCGTCCTTGTTCCGGTCGTTATAGAAGCCGGTGTGCGGGGCCAGCCGGCCCTTGCGGTAGATGTAGAAGGAGTTCTGGTTGGTGTTGAAGCCGTGGCTCCAGAAGCGGTCGCCGCACTTGAACTCGATGACCGTGGAGTCCTTCGCCCAGCCCGCCGAGCGCATCTGCACGTAGCCGAACCAGCCCACCCCGCTGCCGCCCCACATGCGCGAGGAGGGGCCGGAGAGCGACAGCTTGGCCGCCTTCTTGTCTACCTCCTCGTCGTAGAGCAGAATGTGCGCTTTGGGGTCCTGCGCGCCCCGGACGCCCTTGTTCACCCAGCGCATGTAGGCGTAGGCGTCCGGGTTCTTGTACATCCACCCGGTTATCATGTAGTTGCCCTTCGTGAGGTGCCGGGCTGCCCGGTCGAAGCCGGTGGACTCCACCCGGGTCTTGTCGGGCAGCGTCTGGTACATCATGGCGTACATGTTGCCCTGCAGGAAGTCGTTGTGCTTGGTGCGGATCTCCTCGGCGATGTCGTCCTCGGTGGCGCTCTGGAAAAGGGCTATGGCGTACGGAAGCTTGCCCGCGCCGGCCCGGTAGTAGCGATGCCCCCCGCCCATGTGGTCGCCCTGGCAGCGGGCCCAGCCCCGGAAGTAGCAGTTCTTCATGTACCCGGCGCCCCAGGCCACCAGCCGCTTGGCCTCGGGGTGCTCACCCCAGAGGACCAGCCCGGCGGCCAGCACGTCCATGATCCATCCGGCCCCGCCGCGGTGGTGCCACATGTCGCCGGCGTCGCTGGCCTCCTGGGCCTTGGCGCACTTGAAAGCCGTGGCCGCGATATGCTCGCGCATCTTCTTCCTGTCGGCTTCGGTGAGCTTGGGACTGTTCGCGATCCGGTCGTAAACCAGACACGCGTCGACCAGTCCCCCTCCGCACTTGAAGGCGGGCTTGGCCTTCATTACCTCCTTGACCAGGTCGGGGATCACCGAGTCGTCCTTGGTGATCAGGTAGTAGAGCGAGCAGTTGACGGCGTACTTGGGCCTCTTCCACTTCCCGACCATCTTGGACCAGGGCTCCTTCTTGGCCCGCTCGCGGAGCTGCTCGACGCTCAGCCCGCCCTTCCAGGGCTTGGCGCGCACGAAGAACTTGGGGTGTCCCTCTATGACCCTGGGCATCTCGTTCTTCTCCAGGGCCACCTCGGCTATAGTCTCCGGATATGGGCTGCTCTTCCTGTAGCGGTGGCGGTCCCACTTCTTCCATGTGGTCCGAATGGCCACCTTGGCGGGCTCTTCCCCGGCCGGCGCGATCCCGCAGGAGAACCCCGCCGCACAGCAGACTGCCATAAGAAATCTGCGCATCTCTCTACCTCCCCTGTTCGCGCCCGGCGCATCGCCGGACCCTTGCTTCCTTCGAAGACTTGCGCACCATCAGTTCGGTTGGCACCAGTATCTGCTTCCCCGGACGCGCCCCACCGGCCAGCAGCCTGTTAATCTCTTCGACGGCAGCTCGCCCCACCTCCTGGAAGTTGACCCGTACGCTGGTGAGCTCGTCGGGGAAGCCCGCCGTGATCGCCCGGTCGCCATATCCCACCAGCGCTATGTCTTTGCCCACCTCCAGGCCCTGGGTCTCCGCCGCGCGCCAAGCGCCCATGGCGCGGCAGTCGTCGTGGCAGAAGATGGCCGTCGGCGGGTTCTCCAGGGAGAGGAGCCTTCGCGCGGCGGCCAGCCCTTCGGCGAAGGACGCGTGAGCGGGGGCAACCAGCGCTTCGTCCACTTCGATGCCCGCCTCACCAAGCGCTTCAACGTAGCCATCGTAACGCCATGGGTTCAGTCCGCGGTCGTAGACGTCTATGTAGCCTATGCGCCGGTGACCCAGCTCAAGAAGATGCCTTACGGCCTGACGTGCCCCGGCGCGGCTGTCATCCAGCACGCAGGTCACGGGCAGGTCGGGGAAGCAATGGTCAACCAAGAGCGTCGGTCCTTGCCAGACATCCAGAAGCTCCTCTATGTCCTCCCGCTCCGTGAGCATGATCAGCAGCAGCCCGTCCACCTCGCGGTTGCGCAACATCTCCTTGAGGGACTGTCGTTCACCGGGGGCCACGAAGTTGCAGAAACTGAGGTCCCAGTTGTTCTCCCCGGCGCCGATGGAAACACCGGTCATGATCTCGCCAACATGCCCCCCCCCCAGCCTGCCGGCGAAAGACGCCACCGCGATGCGCGCCTCGGCCTTGTGCGAGCGCGGCCCCGGTTTGGACAAGACCATCGTTCCCTGGCCGTGCCGACGACGGATAACGCCCCGGGCCTCAAGGACGGCCAGTCCGCGGCGCAAGGTGCCCCTGTTGACCCCGAATATCCCGGCCAGCTTTCTTTCAGGAGGGAGGTAGCTGTTCCACAGACGCTTGCTGCGAATGAGGTCCAGAAGACCCTCCGAGACCTCCTGGTAGAGCACCTGTCTGGAGAACTTGGGGATCGCTTCTTTCTTCGGCAAGGCTTCAGCTCCTTGTGGTAACTAGTGGGCCGGCCGTGAACCACTTCTGCCCACTTGTCTATACACCGTCCCGGCCGGTCCGCGAGGTCAAAAGTGGAGAAATCGAGGTTTCCCCGCGCTATTCAAGGACCTCCAGAGGCCTAAGCCTCTCCCAGGTAGGCTCTTAGCAGCGAAATCTGACTTCGGATGAGCCTGCAACTCGTGCAACCCCTTAATGTTGTCGCGTCCACGCGCCATGCTTCATCCTCAAAACTGGCTCGACAGCACGTGGGCACGCTACTAACATTCCAGGTGGACCCGAAATGGGGCAAGCCCACGACGTTGGGGCCCCGCCACCGGGGGCGGGGAGCAGAGAGCGAGAGGAGTATCCAGGAATGCTATCTACCTTCTTTGTTCGACGCACCGTCCTGACCATAGCGGCAGCCTTGTGCGCCTTGGCCGGCGGGCAGGCCCGGGCCGCATCGACAGTCTCACCGCTGCGAAAGCTCTCGCCGAAGGACGGCGCGCCCGCCGGCGGCAAGGCTGAGATATCTCTGGCCGGCTGCCGCAACGGGAGCTTCTCCTGGCAGGTGGTGGCGGGCCGCGGAGTCAGGGTCAAGGCCTCTGACCTCAAAGGTCCAGGGGGCGCGGTCATTCCCGCCTCGGCCATCCAGATCCGCTACGCGACGCTGGACGGCCCCAAGGGATTCTTCGACTGCCTGGAACCGACTGCCGCGGCCGGCGGAGACGGCCCCGTGTGGATCACCGTGCGCGTGCCCAAGGACGCCAAGCCCGGCGAATACGCGGGCAAGCTGACCGTGGGCGGCGCCGGCACACTGTCCCTGAAGATATCCGTCGCCGACTGGACGCTGCCCGACTCGAAGAAGTTCGCCTCCTTCCTGGACATGGTCCAGTCGCCCGAGTCGGTGGCCCTGCAGTACAAGGTGCCCATGTGGTCCGACCGGCACTGGAAGCTGCTGGAGAAGACCTTCGAGCTGATGGGGCAGCTGGGCTGCAAGGTGATCTACATCCCGCTCCTGCGCCGGACGGACTTCGGGGACAACTACAGTATGGTCTACTGGACGAAAGGACCCGACGGGAAGCTGAAGCACGATCTGAGCGTGGCCGAGAAGTACCTGGACCTGGCCGTCAAGCACCTGGGGAAGGTGCCGGTGGTCTGCCTGTACGCCTGGCACTCTGAGACCGGCGGGGCCTACTTCGGAGGCGCCCAGCACGTCAAGATTGAGAACACGGGCATGCCCATAAGCATCAAGCAGGGGGGCAAGTTCACTGACGGCCACGGCCCCAAGTGGGGCACGCCCGAGGCCCGGGAGTTCTGGAAGCCGGTCTTCGACGGAATGCGCGCCGCGCTGGCCAAGCGCGGCATGGCCAAATCCATGATGGTCGGCGTGGCCACTGACATGCGTCCCAGCAAGCAGGCCGTCGAGGACCTGAAAGCGGCGGCCCCCGGCGCCAGGTGGGTCGTGGCCTGCCACCCCTTCACCCAGAACATCCACGGCGTGCCCGTCGGCTACCTGGCCCACGTCTGGGGCATCACGAGCACTCTGCAGCCGGGCGCCAAGCCCAAGTGGGGCAGAGACCGCGCCTACGGCTGGAAGAACCCCAGGATCGAAACCGCCTTCCCGCGCTACGGCTGCTCCATCGTGGGCCACAGCTTGCGGCAGTGGTCAGCGCTTTCCTGTTACCGGGTGGTGATGGAGGCGGCCATCACCTCGCCGGGCAAGGTCCACCGGCACCGCGACGGGATGTTCGGCAAGGGGCTTTACGGCGACGGTCTGCGCGGGGTGGGCCGACTGGGCGCCGACTTCTGGACTGTGCTGGTCGACAAGCGCGGCAGGAAGAAGGGGGCTCTCCACCTGCGCTACATTAAGAAGGGCGACCACGCCGTCAACCTGCGCTATTCGGCCTACTATGTCCTTCAGCCCGGCAAGGACGGCCCGATCGGCTCGGCCCGGATGGAGGCCATGCGCGAGGGCATCCAGGAGGCCGAGGCGCGCATATTCATAGAGAAGGCCCTGACCGACCCGGCCCTGAAGGCACGGCTGGGCGCGGACCTGGCCAAGCGGTGCCAGGACCTTCTAGACGAGCGCATCAAGGCGCTGATCAAGGCGCGCAGCGGTGCGAAGGGCGGCAAGTCGGGGGACCCGGGCTGGAAGTGGTTCGAAGGCTCGGGCTGGCAGGGACGCTCCCGCAAGCTCTACGAGGCTGCCGGCGAAGTGGCCGGGAAGCTGGGAGCCAAGTAGGAGTCCGGTAACCCAGGAGGAGAATCCCGCCCTTCACCCTCTCGGGATACCGCCCGGGTGAGTGCCGGGGTCTGGATGCGGTCGGGCGGAAGGGACCATTTACCGTTTTCCTCCGGCGCTTCCGCCTGAGAACCCGTAGAGGTTCCCGTCGTCGGAGCCGACGACTACGAATCCGCCGGCCGCGGCCGGCGAGGTGGCGATCTTCTTCCCGCCTGGCGAGGTCCACTCCCAGAGCAGCTTCGAGGGCTGCTTCGCGTCGCCGCCCCAGATGGAGCGGGCCTGGAGCTTGCCGTCCTTGGTGCCGGCGAGCATCAGCTCCTTGGTGACCAGCGGGGTGGCCAGGGCTGGCTTGGGGTGCTGGTGCTCGTTGCCTATGAACTTGCGGGTTTCCAGGTCCATGACTCCGGTGCCCTTCCAGGCGTAGGGGATGTACATCCACTTGCCGCTGAAGGCCGGGGCGCACATGACCCAGCCGTTGCGGTCCATGATCTCCTTGTACAGGTAGCGTCCGCTGAGGGCCAGCAGGTCTCCGCTCACGGGGTCAAGCACCAGGCTCTGGCCGTAGGCCTCGTCGCCGGAGGCGCAGACGGCCACCGCCCCGCGGTAGATTGCCAGGCCCTCGACCCGGCCGAGGCGGGTTTCGTTGAGGTACCAACTCGGCCGGCGCTTGGCCAGCCACTTCTGCTTCTCGCGGCTGAGGTCTTTGCCGAAGGCTTTGAGCGGCTTGCCTGTGCCGAGGTCCAGGGCCAGGACCTTCCAGCCCCAGGTGCCCAGGTAGACGGTGCCGAAGGCGATGGCCGGGGCGGCGTGGACTTCGTAGCGCGTCTTGTAGCGCCAGAACTCCGCGCCGTCGGAAAGACGCAGGCAATAGCAGTGCCCGTCATTGCTGCCGAAGACCACCCGCTCCCCGACGATGGCCGGGGACGCCTCCACTTGACCGCCGGTGCGGAACTGCCACTTGGGTTTGCCGGTCCCGGCGTCGAAGGCGCGCATCACGCCGTCCTCGGCCCCGCATACGACGATGCCGTTCGCGACCGCCGGGGCGCAGCGCACCGGGGAGCCGATCTTGGCGCTCCACTTCTCCTTGCCGGTGGCCAGGTCCACGGCGAAGAGCTTGCCGCCGTCGCTCCCGGCGTAGGCGAGGCCACCGGAGATGACCGGGTGCGATCTCACCGCACCGCCGGTCGGGAACTTCCAGGCTTCCTTCAGCGGCAGGGAGAGTTTCACCTCCAGGCCGCAGCGCGCGGGGCATCCCCCGTACATCGGCCAGTCCTTCCCGCCGGCGGGCTTGTCGGGGGTGGCCGGGGCGCCGGGCTTGCCGGCCGGCTTCTTCGCCAGGGGCTTCGGCGGCGCGGCGGGTTCGGCGGGGGGCGCCTGCGGCTCGGGCGGCTTGTAGTCCGGCCCGCAGGGCTCGAAGCAGTAGAGCCGGCCATCGTTGGAGGGCACGTAGAGCCGGCCGTAGGCGATGGCCGGGCGGGCGCAGGTGCGCCCCGAGGTCCGGTGGCTCCAGACGCGCTTGTGGGTCTTCGGGTCGATGGCGTAGATGCCCCGGCCGCCCTTGGTGCTGATCCGGTAGTTGCCGGTGGTGAAGTAGAGGAACCCCCCGGCCGCCGAGGGCGTGGCGCAGCCGGTGCCGGCGCCGTCGTCGAAGGTCCAGGCCACCTTGCCGGTTTTCAGGTTCAGCGCCGTGAAGTACCCGTAGTAGCTCTTGCCGTAGATCAGGCCGTAGGCGGTGGCCGGTGCCCAGGCCGCGGTGCCGGCCTTGACGAAGACGCCCCGTCCGGAGACGCCGCCCCAGTGCCAGAGCTTCTTTCCGGTCTTTACGTCCAGAGCAATGATTCCCTGCGAGGGAGTCGTTGCCCAGGCGCGCTCGCCGTCCGAGCTCATTGCCTGCATGGCCATCACGCCCTCGGTGCGCCAGAGCTGCTTGCCGGTCTTGCGGTCGTGGGCGTAGGCCGCCGCGGGCCTGCGATAGGTGGAGAGGACCCGGTCCCCGACCAGGATCGGCGTGGACAACCTGGACTTGGGCGTGCCCGTGGGGCTCTTCCAGACCACCTTGCCGTCCTTCACGTTCAGAGCGCACAGGTAGCTGGCCTTATCGTCTCTCATGCCCCAGTAGATCAGGCCGTCGGCGAAGGCCGGCGAGGGTCTGGACCCGGAGCATCGGCCCTCCTCGAAGCGCCAGATCAGCTTCCCGCTGGAGACATCCAGGGCCAGGAGGTTCTTCTTCTTGTTGCGGATGAAGACCCGCTTGCCATCGCAGGACGGCGGGGTGTTCTTGTAGAAGCCCAGGTTGTGCTCGCGCTCCCAAAGTTGCTTGCCGGTCTCGGCGTCGAAGCACAGCATGGGGCCCTGGAAGCTCTTGAGAAACACCCGCCCGCCGGCTACCACCGCCCCGGACTTGAGGCAACTCTCGGTCTTGGTTACCCACTTCAGGCGGAAGGGGGGCTTGACGCTCTCATCCGGGGAGAAGGAGGTCCAGGCCGCGTCGCCGGCGGCCATGGGCCACTCATGGACTTCGCCGCCCGAGGCGCCCCCGGCCGGGCCCGCCAGCGAGATTCCCACGATCACAGCCAGGAGCCAACGCATTGAAACTGCCACGGGCGATCCTCCCTACATGCATGAGTTCCCGGCTGCACGCCGCCCCAGCGGCGCGGGGGCCTTATCCATTAGTATGAGATACACCGCGGAGGGCGTTCTTATCGGTTCCTTTTCTCACGACCTCGGGAGAATCCGGGTAATCTGGCACGCCAATCGAGGTCGTCCCGCATTCAAGAAGGCCTTTTGAAATATTCGGATTTACGTGGCTTGCACGCTTGCAGCGGAGTATTCATAATAGTCCATTCATCAGCCGGCTCTGGCGGGAAGCCGGGCAGCCATGAACCGTGACAGCAGGAGGACGACCGCATGCGCTCCAGTTCCGGGCTTTATGCCCTTTCCTTGACGCTCATACTGGCCACCGGCCTGGCCGCGGCGGGGGAGTCCGGGGTGACCGTCCTGGACGAGTCCAGCCTGTGGCGCTACCACCTGACCTGGTGCAGCGAGCAGGTCAAGCTCAAGTCCGGGGAGACGGTCTTCGCTGACGGCATCATGCCGGTCAGGAGAGCGAAGGTCGCCGGCAAGCATACTATCTTGCTTACCAAGATGGCCAAGCCCCGGCGCACCGCGCCGCCGCCGGCCGGCTGGAAGACGCCGGAGTTCGACGACTCCGGCTGGCCGCGCTACCGCTGGCGCCTGGGCAGGGCCCACCGCTCAACGTCGATGCTCTGCCTGCGCGCCAGGTTCCAGGTGGAGAGGCCCGCCGACCTCAAGCTCTCGCTGGGCTTCCGCGGCGGGGCGGCCGTGTTCGTCAACGGCAAGGAACTCAAGCGCGCCCACCTGCCCAAGAGCAAGCTGGAGTCCGGGGCGCTGGCTGAGGACTACCCGCGCGAGGCCTACTTGAACCCCGAGGGCTTTCTGCTCAGGCGCGGATTCGGGGACCCCAAGAAGTACGCCGAGAACTTCAAGAAGCGCCTGCGCCGCATTGACAGCTTGGTCGTGCCGGCCTCGGCGCTCAAGAAAGGCCTCAACGTGGTGGCCATCCAGATGCACCGGGCGGTCGCTCCCGAATACCTCTTCCTGGGCAAGTGTAAGACGGGCAAGACGCCCAAGCACGTCTGGTGGGCGCGGCTGGGCGCCGAGGACGTCAAGCTGACCGGCCCGGCCGGCGGGGCGGTGCTGCCCAATACCGGCCGGCCCTCCGGCCTGCAGGTCTGGAGCCACCCGGTGGTCGAGCGGGTGCGCATCACCGACGGCGGCGACCGGATGGGCAAGCCCCGCGTCAGGATCATCGGGGCGCGCGGCGGGTCTTTCTCCGGGCAGGTGGTGGCTGGCTCGAAGGAAGCCATCCGGGGGTTGGGTGCCAAGGCCTCGGCGCTCTCCGGCGGCGGCGGGAGCATCCCGGCCTCGGCGATCAAGGTGCGCTACGGCCTGCTCGACGGACCGCGGGTGAGCCGCAGGTATCCGGCAGTGGCGTTCAGCGGCCTGGACCCGGTCGCGCCCGCCGAGGTGCCCGTCGACAAGCGCGGCGGAGGCGCGGTGCGCCCGGTGTGGGTCACCGTGCACGTTCCCCGGGACGCCAAGCCCGGCGAGTACACCGGCAAGCTGACGGTGAGCGCCCAGGGCGCCAAGTCCGTCGAGGTGCCCCTGAGCCTGAAAGTCATAGACTGGCTCGTTCCGCCCAGCACGGAGTTCTTCGGCCACGTGGGCATGGTCCAGTCCCCGGACTCGCTGGCCATGAAGTACGGCGTGGAGATGTGGTCGGAGCCGCACTGGAAGCTCGTGGAGGAGTCCCTGCGCCTCATGGGCACGGTGGGCAACAAGTCGGTGTACTTGCCGCTGTTGGCCAAGACCCACTTCGGCAACGAGCAGTCCATGGTCCGCTGGATCAAGAAGCCCGACGGCTCCTACAAGCACGACTTCAGCATCGCCGAGCGCTACCTCAAGCTGGTGGTGAAGCACATGGGCAAGGTGCCCATCGTTTGTCTCTACTGCTGGGAGCCGGCGGTCGTCACGACCGCCTACCCGGCGCACCTCAGCGCCGCGCAGCGCGCCCAGGACGGCACCCGCTACTGCACGGTCGTGGACCCGGCCAGCAAGAAGCTCAGCCAGATTGACGCCCCGCCGTGGGGCACCCCGGAGGCCGAGAAGTTCTGGCGGCCGGTCATGGAAGGAATGCGCCAGCGGATTGAGAAGTTGGGCATGGGCAAGTCCCTGATGATCGGGGTGGCCGGTGACTACGTGCCCTCCCCGGCGGCGGCCAAGACCATAACGACCTGCCTGCCGGCGGCCAAGTGGGTCTGCCACACTCACATCTACCGGACCAAGCTCTATGATCGTCCGGTGGGCTACCTGGCCGTGGTATGGGGAATGGCCTCCGTGCGCGATCCCTCCTCGGGGAGGTTCTACGGTTGGAAGAACCCCCTTCACGTGGTTGGCTTCCCCCGCTACGGCTGTGGCGTGTTCGGTCCCGGGCTGAAGAGCTACAGGCCTCTGGCGGCCTTCCGCGTGGTGATCGAGGGGGCCATGGTCTCGGCCGGTGGAGGCTCACGCAAGGGGAGAGTCCCCGGGGCTCACGGGGTAGGCCGGCTGGGGGTGGATTTCTGGCAGGTGCTCAAGGACAAGCGCGGCCGCGTCAGGGGGTCGGTTGTCGGGACCTACAATCCCTGGGGATCGCTGCACCTCAGGAACGCCGTCGAGGTCATGCTCTCCCCGGGCGCCAAGGGGCCGGTGGCCACCGCCCGGCTGGAGATGATGCGCGAGAATCTTCAGGTGATCGAGGCCCGGATCTTCATCGAGCGCGTGCTGACCGACCCGACCCGGCGGGCCAAGCTCGGGGAACCCCTGGCCAGGAAGTGCCAGGAGATACTCGACGAGCGCATCCGGCACATCCTGCGCACCGTGCGCCAGGGGACCTCGGGGTACGTCGACCCCGCCTGGTTTCCAGCATCGTGCTGGCAGGAGCGCCTGGAGGAGCTCTACTCAGCCGCCGCCGAGGTGGCCGGGAAGACGGGCGGCAAGTAGCCGTCCGTCGCCAGCGGGCCTTAGTCTAATCGCGGGGAAATCGATTGAACAGACGGAGGTAGTCCAGAGCTTGCTGGCAACCAGAATCGGGGGCTTGGAAGGCGAGATATAGGGGCAGTATAGATTGTCGGCAGCACCCGTGATGGAGCTACCGGATAGACATACGCCGATATATGTGGCCGCAATGGCAATTTTCAGCCAGAATCTTGTGTCCGGGAAGCGAGTTCCTACGTTCTACTACATAGATGATGTCTGCACTTGTGCATTCTCAACGCCGCTTCGGAATAAGTGATGTGTTCACTCGTGCATTCGCAACGCCCTGCGGAGGTGCTTCAATGAGAAAGATTGCCACGCTCGTTTGCCTCTCCGTGATAGTAGCCTTGTCGGTGACCTCTGTTTGTTCGAGCGCGCTGGCCGGCGAAACGTCACCCGTCCTGATCGTCTACAACTCCAGCTGGACCGGGGACAATGACGGCGATGGCACGCAGGACTCGCTGCAGGTGGCCAACTACTATGCCGCCAAGCGAGGGGTTCCCGCAGCCAACATCCTGGGCGTAGCCTGCACGACGGGCGTGAGCACGCTTTACTCGGCGCACGACAAGTTCTACAGCGAAATGGTCACCCCCATCAAGGCCAAGCTCGGGGACCTGGGTGCGACCAATATCAACATCATCCTGCTCTGCTACGGGGTGCCCATGCGCACGGTGCAATCCAGTGGCGGCGGCATCTGCCTGGACAACGCCCTGATGGGTATCAACTACATAACCGAGGCCAATAACATCGGCCGGCGCACCAATCCGTACTTCGAGACCACGCCGAGCTTTAACAGCGACAAGGGTCACTTCAGTCACTCCTCCTACAAGTTTTACGGCACCGAAATGTACATGGTCGCTCGCGTCGATGGCAAGACCTCGCAGGCCCCTTACAGTTCGATGAGCCTCATCGACCAGGCCTTCTACGGCGAACGTTATATCCACGGGGACTCCGGCTATTACAAGGGCAACGCCTACGTGGACTGCCGATACGGGCCCTTCACCGATGCCGGCCTGGCCGCCGACCCGGCGGTGACCAGCGGATCCTACGGCAGCTACGCCAATGCCGACAGGAACATGGCCTACGCCGAGCATTGGTTCCTGGGCACGGGGTTTCCTCTCAAATGGGAAACCACCGGCGCGGAGATCGGGGAGCAGGGGGCGGTCTACACCGACGCCACCCCGGCGATGACCGCGCCGAACGCGCTCTTCTACGGCGGCTGGTACAACTACATGCAGTACTATGACGTGTGGAGCTGGCTGCCGGGCTCGGTGGCCTGCGACCTGAACAGCGCGTCGCTCTCGACCGGCGGCGTCCGCTCGGGCAGTGGGAACTCGTTCGGTGCGGCCGCGCTGGAGCGCGGGGCCACCGCGGTCAGCGGGGTGATCGGTGAGCCCTACCTGAGCGGCCACCAGCGTCCCAACGTTCTGCTCTATTACATCATGCAGGGCTACAACTTCGCGGAGGCCTCGACCCTCTCGACGCCGACCATAGGTTGGATGCCCATAAACGTCGGTGATCCGCTCTACACGCCGATGAAGTCCAAGACGGCGACCCTGGACACGCAGAACCCGGCGCTCGCCGCTGGATTCCCCAGGGTCTCCACCAACGTCGACAGCGGCACGCGGACCGTCTACCTGATGGTGGACCAGACCTCGGAGCCCGAGGTGGTCAAGATCGAGCTGGAGTACGGCTTCACCGCCTCCTACGGCCTGAAGGTGGGCTCCGGACAGGGCTACTGGGGCAGTCGGGCCATGGTGCTGACCGGCCTGCTGGGCAACTCGACTTACCACTACCGCCTGAAGCTCACCGACCCGGTGGGTAACACCACGACCACGGGCGACTACACCTTCACCACCGGCAGCGTTCCCAACACCGCGCCGACCGCCGATGACCAGACGGTCGTCGTGGAGCATGACAAGTCCTCGCCGATCACGCTGACCGCCTCCGACCCCGAGGGCAACGCGCTCTTCTACACCGTGGTCAGCGGCCCTTCCAGCGGCACGATCAGCGCCGGCAGCGGCGCGGCCCGCAGCTACACCCCGAATGCGGGGTTCAGCGGGACCGACACCTTCACCTTCAAGGCCAGTGACGGCGCGCTGGACTCGAACGTGGCCACCGTGACCGTCAAGGTAATGCCCACCGAAGAGGTCACGCTGGTGCTCCAGGACGGCCTGGACGGCTACGCTGGCACAATGGATGCGGAGATATACAGTAGCGCAACAAGCACGAACTACGGGGGGGCCACCTACATCCGCACCTACCACAACGGCTACCGGCGCCTGCTGGTGGGTTTCGATCTCTCCGGGGTGCCGGCCGGAGCCACGATTTCGGATGCCAAGCTGGAGCTCTACTGCTACGGTTACGGTTACCCCAGCGCCGGGAAGTCGATTCCGCTTTACCGGGTTACGCGCTCCTGGGTGGAGGGGACCAGCAACCAGGACGGCTGCACGTATCAGGAGTATGACTATACCGATCACGACGCCTCGGCCGGCGGCGACTGGACCGTGGCCGGCGGGGACTACGACGCGACCGCGGCGGCCGAGCAGAACACGGACAACGTAGTGCCCTACAACTGGCTGGACTGGAACATCCGCGACCTGACCCAGGCCTGGGCGGACGGGACGCACGCCAACAACGGCATGCTCATCCGCACCATTAGTAGCAGCCTGGCCATATCCTACCGGTCGAGCGAGTACACCACCGACACCACCCAGCGCCCCAAGTTGACCATCAAGTACTTCCCGGCCGGGGTGGCCAACCAGCTTCCCGTAGCGGTGGCTGACGTGTCGGCGCCTGGTTACACGGTGAGCGTCGGCACGGAGGTGACGCTGACGGGCTCGGCCAGTTACGATCCGGACAACTCCCCCTCAGGAGGTATCCAGAGCTACGGCTGGCAGCAGACGCTGGGCCCCTCGGTAGCGCTGGACCTGACCGACGACATCCACCCCGTCTTCACGCCCTCCGAGACGGGGGTTTACACGTTCAAGCTAACCGTCAACGACGGCGCCGCCGACAGCACCGACGCTTCCAGCCCGAACAACACGGTGACGGTGACGGTGGAGACAAGCGTTCCGACGCTTCTGGCTCTGATCGGGGACGGGACGGATGCGACGCCCGAATTCAGCTGGACGGCGGTGTCGGGT
>CBDUSI010000085.1:0-19618 GCA_965370045.1 uncultured bacterium
GGGGCCCGGCGGCGCGCGGCGGGGTCGTGGCTCGCAACTGCTTCGACTCCTGCGCCTACGCCTGGCGGCTGACCGGCGACCGCTACTTCCTGGAGCGCGGCCGGCAGCTGGCCGAGCGCTCGGCGACCTTCGCCGCCGCGGCGGGGGAGGCGGGCGCCAAGCCCTCCCCGGACCTGGCCACTGACGCCCGCGTGCTCGTCGAGGCGGGCACGTTGCCCTACCTGAGGGCCGCCCTGCGCGAGGCGGCGGAGAAGAAGTAGGTCGAGCCAGTTCCTTACTGCTGGCCCCTGCCCTTGACCAGCGCCGCGGTCACCTCGGCGACGTGCCTGCCCTGGAACCTGGCGATCTCCAGCTCGTTCTCGCTGGGCTGCCGCGAGCCGTCCGCTCCGGCCAGGGTGGAGGCCCCGTAGGGCGTTCCCCCGCTGACCTCGCCCATCTCCAGCAGACGCGGCTCGGCGTAGGGAACCCCGACGACGATCATCCCCTGGTGGATCAGCGTGGGGTAGAAGGTCAGCGCGGTGGTCTCCTGCCCGCCGTGCTGCGATGCGGTGGAGGTGAACACGCTGCCCACCTTGCCGACCAGCGCGCCCTTGAGCCAGAGCTGTGCCGTCTGGTCCAGGAAGTTGCGCATCTGGGCGCACATGTTCCCGAAGCGCGTGGGCGTCCCGAAGATGACCGCGTCGGCATCGGCCAACTGCTCCGGTTTGATGATCGGCACGCCGGCGAAGGCCTCCCGCGCGGCCCTGGCGCCGCTGGCCTCCAGGGCCTTCTCGGGCACCAGCTCGGGCACCTGGTAAAGCTCGACCTCCGCGCCGGGCACGCCGCGCGCGCCCTCGGCCACCGCCTCGGCCATCTTGTAGACGTGTCCGTACATACTGTAAAAAACGACTTGGATCTTCATGATCAGTCCCTCCTGACCGGGCCCGGTCGCCGCCGGGGAGTCTGTTTCCAGATTGTAAACCGTTCAGGGGCCGGGTATATTCGCGAAACATGGCCCTGAGGATAGACGGCTCGATGGGGGAGGGCGGCGGTCAGGTGCTGCGCTCCGCCCTGGCCTTATCGACGGTAACCGGCAAGGCTTTCCGCATGGAGAACATCCGCGCGGGACGTAGAAAGCCGGGCCTGGCGGCCCAGCACCTGGCCTGCGTGCACGGGGCGGCCAAGATCAGCAACGCGAAGGTCTCCGGCGACCGGGCGGGCAGCGCTGAGCTGTCCTTCGCGCCCAAGCGCGTGCGCCCCGGGCAGTACAGCTTTCGGATAAGGACCGCCGGCTCGGCGGCGCTGTTGGCCCAGACCGTGGGGCTGCCGCTGGCGCTGGCCGGGGAGGGCAGCCGGCTGACGCTGGGGGGTGGGACGCATGTCCCCTGGAGCCCCACGGTCGGATTCCTGAACGACGTCTGGACACCCGCGCTGGACGCGCTGGGCCTGCGCTTTTCAACGGAGCTGACTCGGGCTGGCTACTACCCCAAGGGCGGGGGCGAGTTGGAGCTGATGGTGCATCCCGCCCACGGGCCGCTCATGCCCCTGGACGCCGAGGCGCGCGCGTCGCTGCACGGACTTGCGGCGCGCATTACGATCTCGCGCCTGCCCGAGGAGATCGCCCGGCGCTGTCGGGAGCGGACCGACGCGCTGCTGGGCGCCAACGGCCTGTTCGCCGAGTGGGAGCTCCTGAGATTGCCGGCGGCGGGATCCGGCGTCTGCCTTGAGCTGGTCGCCAACTTCGGTCTGCTCTCGGCCGGCTTCAGCGCTTTGGGCGAGCGTGGGAAGCCCGCCGAGAAGCTGGCCGAGGAGGCCGTCGACGCCCTGGCCGGGTTCCTGGCCTCCGGGGCGGCGGTGGAAGCGCACCTCGCCGACCAGCTGGTCGTGCCCCTGGCGCTGACGCCCGGCGAGTCGCGCTTCTCGACAAACCGGGTGACCTCGCACCTCATGACCGTGCTGGAGGTCGTGCGCGTCTTCCTGCCGGAGGTGGAGGTGCGCGTGGCCGGTGAGCCCGGCGGGCCCGGGACCGTGTACGTCAAGGCTCCGCCCGGCTGACCGCGGCGGGGGCGGGTGGCTTCCCTATCTCTTGTGCCGTTCAGCCCACTGCCGAGGTGAATACCTCCAGCACGCCGACCACTTCGCCCAGGGAGTCCTTGACCGGGGCGTAGACCTGGACCATGGCGTAGCCCTTGACGCCCTTTGCCGGCGTGCCGCGCCCGCGGACGTTCATGACGTGGGCCATCGTGGAGGGCTTCCGGTCCACCTTGATGACCCGGGACTTGCCTCGCAGGAAGATGGCCGAGAGCTCCGGGCTCATGCGCGGCCGCACGTAGCCGCGGTTGGGCGGCGGGCCGCCGCCCTGCGGCGAGGTCATGAAGCCGGAGAGCAGCACCTCGCCGCTCTTGGGGTCGTCCGGCCGGCGGCGCCAGATGGTGGTGGAGCATCTCACGCGGCTGAGCCGCTCCAGGCGCATCAGCGTCTTCTTCAGCGGCACAGTGGTTACTGGATTGTAGTCCATGTCGTCGCCGCACATGAAGTCGGTCGCGTAGGCCATGTAGGCGTTCTTGACCAGGTCGCCGTCGACGAAGACCTCTCCGACCCGGGCCACTTCGGCGAGCGCGGCGGCGATCTCCTCGAGGGAGAGCTTCACGGTGCTCTTCTTCTTAGCTTTAGCCACGGCTCACCTCCCCGAAGCCAGATTGGCGGACAGTTCGCGCAGCCTGCGGAACGTCGCCGAGGAGACGTCCTGCCAGCTGGACACCGGGGCCTCCTGGGAGCCCCAGTCCCCGGCCTTCTTCCTGGAGCGCGTACGGAACCACTGGCCGGGCTTCATGCCCAGCACCCTGTTGACTTTGGCCTGCACCGCCTTGCGGCCGCGCCGGCCGGCGGCGGCCTCCAGCTCGTCGATGGACTGCATCTGGTTGCGCAGCACCTTGGCGTGGATCGAGGGGTAGGTTTCCTCGGTGCCGAACTCCGCGCCGGGGTAGAAGAAGGTGGTGCCCCCGGCGTCGGCGGGGGCGTGCCAGGTGTCGCCTCCCCAGGACAGCGAGGCCCAACGGGGCATGAAGCCCTGGAGGTTCCGCATCCACATGAGCAGCGGCGGGTAGGCCGCCGCGCGCGCCGAGTCCAGGATCGTCCCGCTGTGCGTGCAGGACCATATCTGGCGGCCCTCCTTGAAGAGCTGGACCTGGCGC
Organism: uncultured bacterium; assembly: GCA_965370045.1. Taxonomy (GTDB): domain Bacteria; phylum Planctomycetota; class SZUA-567; order JAKLDR01; family JAKLDR01; genus CAZONU01. Next base: position 3,174 of record CBDUSI010000085.1, read on the forward strand.
TCGCGGTTCTCGGCGGGTCCCCCGGTGCCGGCGATGTACAGGTCGACGAACTCGGAGATGTCCGAGCGGATGTCGTCGGCGTAGACCCAGGTGCTGCCCAGGGTGTAGTCGAACTTGACCGGGTTGGTGCTCTTGCGGTCGAAGGTGCCCTCCCAGAGCTTGCGGAAGCAGCGGTGGATGTCGTTGTCCTGCAGGAAGCGCACTTCCTCGCAGTCCCAGGGGAAGAAGCGGAAGCGCTGCTTCTGGTTGAGGAACATGTCGAAGCGCGTGCGCGTCCAGCGCTTCTTGCGGAAGTGCTCGACCATCTGCTTGCCGACCGCGCGCCACTCGGCCTCGTACCCGGGCTGCTCGAACTTGACGAAGTCCGCCGGCCAGTCGAGGTTGAGCGGCAGGTAGAAGCGTTTGACCGGCATCGCGCCGCGCCGCGTGCCCCGGAAGGCCGAGCCGTCGAAGTAGGGGCCGAAGTGCCGGTCCCAGTCGGCCCAGCTGGCCACCCGCTTGGCGGGGCCCTCGCCGGCCAGCGGCGGGGCGAATCCCTGGTGCACGTAGCCGGAGTGGCCGTAGGGCATGTAGTGGATGAAGCCGCGGTGCTCGTGCGCCGCGCGCCAGACGCCCTGTTCCACGGAGCGGTACTTACGGCTGGTCATGTGCTCCGGATCGCGGCGGACATCCGGCCAGCCCTCGGAGATGCCGTCGGCGTAGTTGTTGAAGCTCAGGTCCAGCGTCGCGTCGGCGCCTATCCTGCCGGAGAGCACCCGCAGCTCGACGGGCACGGCGACGCTCTCGCGCCCGGCCTTCACGGTGACCTTGCCGGAGTAGGCCCCCGGCCGGGCGTCCGCGGGGATCGTCAAGTCTATCCAGAAGCCGGCGAAGACCGGCTTGCTGAGGCCGACGTTCTTCCTGAAAGCCGGGGTCGAGCCATCGGTCACGTTCTGCGGCACCAGCGCGTCCGGGTACCACTTGTCCTTGATGTGGTGGTACCACTCGACGAACACGTCATAGTCCGGACACCCCAGGCTGTTCCCCGCCGGCCCGGAGAGCTTGCCGGGAGAGACGGTTATCGTTGTGTTCGGCTTCAGCGGACCGACCAGCAGCTGGAAGCTGGCCGACTGGTTGCGCCCCGAGACCAGCCGGACCGGAGGCGCCTCGGGAGCCTGGTTCTCGCCGTTGATGGCCGCGCCCTCGAAGGGGTCCAGGCGGACGAACTCGTCGCACCACAGCACGATCAGGCTCATGGAGAGCTCCTTAAGAAGTCGCGAATCGCGCGCCATTCTCGCACGCCCGAAAGCGCTTTCAAGCAAAGACGAAAGAAGAGAGCTACTTCTTGAGGCGGGAGAGCACTTCGGCCAGGGAGACGGTGATGCTGGTGACGCAGGTGTCCGCCGCGCCGCAGAAGAGCGTGAGTTCATCGCCGCGCAGCGTCGTCCCGGTGGGAAAGACCACGTTCGGCGTGAAGCCCCGGCGCTCCCAGGGGCGCTCCGGCCGCAGGATGGGCTTGCGCGTGCGCGCCAGGACCTTCGCGGGGTCCTTCCCGTCCAGGAGCGCTGCGCCGACCGAGTAGCGGCCGACCGGGTCGCCGCGGCGGCGCTCCACGCCGTGGTAGATCAGCAGCCAGCCGGCTTTCACCTTCACCGGCGGCGGGCCGCCCCCGATGCGGTAGGAGTCCCACGCGCCGCGCGAGGGGCCCATCACGAACCGGTGCCGGCCCCAGTGGACCAGGTCAGGCGACTCCGCAACCTGGATGTTCGGCGCGGTGAAGGCGTCGCGGCCCATGGGGCGGTGGATGGTCGCGTACTTCCCGCGGAGCTTGCGCGGGAAGAGGGCCACGTCCTTGTTCTCGGATGGCAGGAAAACCCCCAACCGCTCCGGGGGCCGGTCCAGGGACTTCACACGTAACAAGGCCGGGGCGATGCCCAACGGCCGGCCGACGGCAACGTAAGCGACCAGCAGTTCCCCGCCGATCACCGACGCGCGCGGGTCCTCCACGCCGAACTCCTCGTACTCGTTTTCGGGAAAGAGCCACGGCTCCTGGTCGAGCATCTCCAGCTGCAGGCCATCGTCGGAGACGCGGGCCAGTCTGAAATGGCTGACGAAGCGCAGCCGGATGGTTCCGTCCGGCAGCAGAATCCCCCGGCCGTCCTCGCCGCGCTTGGGACGGTAAGCGACTTGGTCGACGACCATGCGCGCTCGGCGCCCTGAGAAGTCCACGCGCGGGGAGGGGAAGCGGTTCTTTCGCGTCTTCTGGGCGGCCTCGGCCACGCGCAGGATCAGCCAGGTCTGGCCGCCCATGCGGAAAGCTGCCGGGTTGAAACAGCCTGCCACTGTAAAGCCCGGCGCCGTCGGCTCGAGCATCTCCGGGCGGACCAGCACCGCCTCGCGGATGCGTTTCACCTGGCCGTCTCTTGCCACTTGATCCTCCCGGTTGACTGTCCGCCGACGCGGGCCTAATATTACGCGGCGTCCGGACGCAACACAAGGAGAACCTCTTGGCGGATCGACCGTTGGGCTACGCACTGGTGGGCGCCAGTGGGTTCGGCGACTACTGCCTCTCGCACTTCTCGTCCATGGCCGGCGTTCGGCCCGTGGCCGTCTGGAACCGCACCGCGGAGAAAGCCGCGCGGTTGGCCACCAGGTACGGGCTGCGCCACCACCTCGAACTCGCCGGTCTGCTGGCCGACGCGCAGGTGGACGTCGTCCACGTGGCCACGACGCCGGCGCTGCACGCCGGGCAGGCGCTGGCCGCGCTGGAGGCTGGCAAGCACGTCCTGGTCGAGAAGCCCCTGGCGGTCAATGCCGGGGACGCCGATGAGATATGCCGCCTCGCCGCGGAGAAGAACCTGTGCGTCGCCGTGGACTTCATGATGCGTTTCGGCCCGCTGGCCGAGCCGGTCCGCAAGCTGGTCGCCGAGGCTCCGCTGGGAGCGCTGCTGCGCGGGCAGCTCTTCAACTGCGCCGGCGACGAGGGCCTGGTTCCCGGCCACTGGTTCTGGGACCGCGAGAAGAGCGGCGGCATCTTCGTGGAGCATGGCGTGCACTTCTTCGACCTGGCCGCCTGGTGGCTGGGGCCCGGACGGGTTCTGGGGGCGCAGCGCTTCAGGCGCCCGGGCGCGGAGGTTGTCGATCAGGTATCCTGCACCGTGGCCTACGGCGAGCAGACCTCCTTCGGCTTCTACCATGGCTTCACCCAGGCCTCGCGCCTCGACCGCCAGGAGATCCGGCTGGTCTTCGAGCGCGGGGAGTTGACCCTGCGCGGCTGGGTCGCCGACCGCATGGAGATGACCGCGCTGGTTGAGGAGCGCGGCCGCGCGGCGCTGGAGGCGATCTTTCCATCCGCGCGCGTCAAACTCATCGAGGACCTCGGCGGGCGGCCGGCCCGGCGCCGGTGGCGCGAGGAGAGCATGGGCCAGCTGCTCTGCCTGGAAGGGGCCGCGGGGGGCGGGCGGGACGAGGTGTACGGCGACGCGCTCCGGGGTCTGCTGGCCGACCTGGCCGCCGCGGTCCGCGAGGGCCGCGCACCGTTGGCCAGCGCCGAGGCCGGTCGGGAGGCGCTGCTCCTGGCGCTGGAGGCCGAGCGCCTGGCCGGGGAGAGCTGTCCATGAGCGGAGAGCGCGAGCGTCCCGTGGGCTACGGGCTGGTCGGCTGCGGCGGGTTCGGCCTTTTCTGCCTGGAGCAGTACGCCGGCATGCACGGCCTGAAGCGCATCGCCGTCGCCGATGCCGACGCGGGCCGGGCCAGGGCCGCGGCGGCGAAGTCCGGCCTGGAGGCCTGCTCCGTCGACGAACTCCTCGCGCGGGAGGACGTGGAGATCGTTCACGTGGCGGCGCCGCCCTTCACCCACCGGGAGTTGGTGGCGAAGGCCCTGGCCGCCGGCAAGCACGTGCTCTGCGAGAAGCCCCTGGCCGTGGAACTGGACGGCGCCCGCGAGATGGCCGCCGCCGCGCGGCGCGCCGGACGAGTGCTGGCCGTCAACCTGATCATGCGCTACAACCCGTTGTGCGCGGCCCTCAAGAAGATCGTTGAGGAGCGCCTGCTGGGCGAGCCGCTTCATGGTTTCCTTGAGAACTACGCCAAGGACGAGCCGCTTCCCGCCGGCCACTGGTTCTGGGACCGGGAGAAGAGCGGCGGCATCTTCATCGAGCACGGCGTGCACTTCTTCGACCTCTTCAGTTGGTGGCTGGGGGAGGGCAGGGCGGTCGCCGCCCAGGAGACCCGCCGGCCGGGAACGGACATCGTCGAGCAGGTCGCCTGCACGGCTATGTATGGCGACGTGCCGGTGAACTTCTACCACGGTTTTCATCAACCGGCGCGGATGGACCGCCAGGAGATGCGCCTGTTGTTCGAGCGCGGCAGCGTCTCGCTCGACGAGTGGGTGCCCACCCGCGCGCGCATCGACGCGATAGCCGACCGGAAGACGCTGGAAGCGCTTCGCGCCCTGGCCCCGGGCCCGGAGCCGGAGGTCGTGGAGGAGTATCAGGGCGAGGCGCGGAAGTGCTCCGGCCGGCACAAGCAGCTCGAAGTTGACGGGCGATATCTGGTCACGTTGGAAGCCGGCATGGGCAAGCAGGAACTCTACGGACACGTGCTCCGCGCGCTGCTCGACGACCAACTGGCGGCGATAGCCGACCCCGGCCACCGGCGCCGGGTGGACGAGTCTAACGGCGTAAGTTCCCTGGCGATGGCCGTCGCGGCCGACCGGCTGGCGCGGGGACAGTAGACGCGCTCAGAGTTTCTCCGCGTCGCCTCCGGCCTGTGCCGCCGCTTCATCCTCGGCCTGCTCGCGATCCGCGAAGCTGGGGATGACCCCGCCGTGCTCGCGCTTGATGCGCCGGGCCAGGCGCAGCAGCAGGAATGACGCTAAGACCATCATGCAGGCGGAGGCCAGGAAGAGCCACTTGCGGGCGCCGGCGTCCGCACCGAGGAGTCCGACGATCAACGGCCCCACCCAGGGGGCGATGGTCGCGCGCAGCCCGGTCATCCCGATATGCACGGCCATGTACAGCGGCACCTCGTCCTTCTTCGCGAAGTACATGATGCCCAGGTGCCAGATGAGCCCCTGCCCGGCGATCACCAGGCCTTGACAGAAGCGCCCCGAGTAGACGAACCACAGCGGTTGAATGGCGAAGCCGTCGCTGCCGATGGCAATGGGCTCCAGCGGAGCCAGGAAGACCATGAAGGGCAGCATCGCCCAGAAGAGGTTCATCCAGCCGCGCATGGTGATGGGATTCGAGCGGTCCATGAGCTTTCCCCAGAAGCCCACGGTCAGGATCATCAGTATCTTGGGGATGATGCTCGATGCCCACTGCATCTGGCGGAAGTTGGCGTTCATGTCCGTCTTGAGGACGATGGGCAGAAGCGGAATCATCATGAGATTCGCGAAACCGAAGATGAAGAATGCTGTGGTGTACTGGCGGAAGCGCCGGTCGCGGACCAGCACCCTGAAGGGCTCCAGCGGCCGGAAGGGCGGGGCGTCGGCCGGCTCCAGATGGGCCTCGCCGCGGACCTTTATGCGGTGCAGCAGAAAACCGGCGATCAGCGCGCACACACCGCCCACCGGCAGAATCCCGCGCCAGCTCCCGGGCCAGCGCTGAATGATCTCGCTGGCGGCCAGCGAGACTATCAGCGAAACCAGAAAGAACCAGCGCCGGGTGAAACCAGTGATCATTCCCCGGATGCGCCCGGGATAGTTGACCCGGAGTATCCCGGCCATGGCCGGCACGCCGGCCTGTCCGACCAGGCCGATTGACCCGGCCAGCAGACAGAAGCCCAGCGGGAAGCTTACCCCGCCCAGCAGGAAGAAGCCGATCCCCGAGGTCATCCGCGGCCAGAAGACGAAGGGTATCTTGCGTCGTCCGGCGGCCAGGCCTCCCACGAAGAAGGCCACTATCATGCCCAGGCCCATCATGCTGTGGATCAGGGCCAGGTGCAGTGAGCTGGCCCCGAGGTGCTTGGCGGCAATGTTGGCGAAGAGGTCGCCGATTCCCAGGGCCACGCCGTTGAAGATCGCCGCGCGCAGATTGTAGTAGTAGGTAGGCCGCACCGAGAGGGGCAGCAGGCGGTAGAGAGTGAACAGGCTGCGCCTCCTTCCCGGAGCTGAAAGCCTCGAGGTCCCGACGGGATTGTAGCATACCTCGCGGGCGGAACAAGCCCATCTCCGAACGGAATATATTGCCAGCATAGCGAGACGCGACCTCAGCGGCCCCGGAGCGGCGCTTTCCGCCGAAAATGAGCCCGTCAACAGCTTGCGCAAGTGTCTCGATCCGCCTATAATTACGGCGTGTAAACGGTGCTGGCGACGGGGCTGTTGGGGCTTCTCTCGCGATCGGAGCAAGCGGGTGTCTGAACTCAGCGACATGGCGACGGGGGACGCGGCCGCGGCGGGCGAGCGCCCGCTGGTTTCCGTGATTCTCCTGGTCCACAACAAGGCCGGCTACACCGAGCGCTGTCTGCGCGGCCTGCTGGCCACCGCTTACCGCCCCTTCGAGATCGTGATTGTGGACAACGGCTCCACCGACTCCACCGCTGCGCTGCTGGACGACTTCCAGGAGCGCTTCGAGCGGCGGCGGATCGGCGTGGCCCGCCTGCGCTTCGATGAGAACATCGGCGCGGTGGCCGGCCGCAACCAGGCGATGAGCCGGGCCGGCGGCCAGTTCATAGTCTTCCTGGACAACGACGTTGTCCCGCGGACGCTCTCCTGGATGGACCGCTTCGTCGACTACCTGGCGGAGCATCTCGACGTCGGGGTGGTGGGGCCCAAGCTGATCTATCCCACGGAGCCCTTTCTTATCCAGTGCGCCGGCTGCGAGGTCTCGCCCTCCGGGCGAATCTGGTTCCGGGGCCGGGGCGAGCCGCGCGAGGCGGCCGAGTTCAGCCTGGAGCGCGAGTGCCAGGCGCTGATCTCCGCCTGCTGGATGATGCCGGCCAGCGCTTACCGGGTGGTCGGCCCGCTGGACGAGGGCTTCAGCCCGGTGCAGTTCGAGGACATCGACTACTGCTACCGCCTGCGGGAGGCCGGCTACAAGGTGGCCTACCTCCCGGGCGTGGAGATGTACCACTTCGAGAACGTGACCACCGGGCGAACCGAGGAGCTCAACTACCGTTACCTTACCGTGAAGAACGGCCTGCGCTTCAAGAACAAGTGGCGCCGGCGGTTCAGCAAGGAGGGCGGCCCCGGCGAAGACGAGCGGGAGTGGCGCGAGGACATCCCCGGGGCCCGGCTGGAGGAAATCGGTGAGCTGGAAACCGTGCCTTAGCCTGCTCGCCGTGGGCGTCCTGCTGGGCTGCGGATACCCGCAGGGCGGGCCCCAGATGCGTAGCGGTTCCGAGGAGGCGGCCTCCAAGAACCGCGAGTTGTCCAAGGAGATTGATCGGCTGAGTGCGGAGGTGGAGAAGCTCTCGCAGTTTCGTGACTCGATCGATCTGCCCAAAGGAAGAGAGGCGCGGGTGAAGGCGCTCGAAGCCGAGAACAAGACGTTGCGCGCGGAGGTCAAGCGCCTTCGCGCTGAGTTGGACGCCATTCGCAAAGGCGGCGGGATCCGCCCGACGGGCAAGGGAGGGGCGCGGTGAGACGGCTCTTGTTGTACGCTTCTCTCCTCTTGCTGCTCTCCGGCTGCAAGGGTGCCGCGAAGAACGACCCGGTCAGCGCCGAGTCGATGAAGGAGCGTCTCGCCAACCAGGCCAGGGCGGTCGCCATCCTGGAGGCCGAGAACGCCAAGCTCCACAGGGAACTTGATGAGTTGAAGAAAGAGAACCATCGGCTGGCGGACGAGCTGAAGAAGTTGCGCTCCGCCGGCGGCAAGGCCCCGAAGTAATAGAGGGAAAGCAGATGCCCGAGACAGTCGCCGCCCCCCAGGAAGTCATCAAGGACGTGCTCATCGAGGAGGAGCTCAAGCAGAGCTACCTGACCTACGCGATGAGCGTGATCGTGTCCCGCGCGCTGCCCGACGCGCGCGACGGCCTGAAGCCCAGCCAGCGCCGGGTGCTGGTGGCCATGCGCGACCTCAACCTGGGGCCGCGCGCGCACTACCGCAAGTGCGCCAAGATATGCGGCGATACCTCTGGCAACTACCACCCCCACGGCGAGCAGGTGGTCTACCCGACCATGGTGCGCATGGCCCAGCCCTTTAACATGCGCTACCCGCTGATCGACGGCCAGGGCAACTTCGGGTCGGTGGACGGCGATCCCCCGGCGGCCATGCGCTACACCGAGGCGCGCATGGCCGCGGTGACCATGGAGCTGATGGAGGACATCGAGAAGGACTCCGTCGACTTCGTGCCCAACTACGACACCACCCGCCAGGAGCCGGTGACCCTGCCCGGCAAGTTCCCCAACCTGATCTGCAACGGCGGCTCGGGCATCGCCGTGGGCATGGCCACCAACCTGCCGCCGCATAACCTCCGCGAGGTCTCCGACGCCCTGGTGGCGCTCCTCGATGATCCCGAGATCACCATCGAGAAGCTGATGGAGCACGTCCCCGGGCCGGACTTCCCCACCGGCGGGCTGATCTGCGGCCGGGCGGGCATCCGCAAGGCCTACACGACCGGCCGCGGGCACCTCACCCTGCGCGGCAAGGTGCACACCGAGGACCGCCGCGGCGACCGCAAGCAGTTGGTCATCACCGAGATCCCCTACCAACTGGTCAAGACCCGGCTCATCGAGAAGATCGTCGACTGCGTCCGCAACGAGAAGGTCAAGGGCATCAACGACGTTCGCGACGAGTCCGACCGCGATGGCATGCGCCTGGTGATCGAGCTCAAGCGCGGCGAGGACGCCACGGTGGTCCTCAACCAGCTGTTTAAGCACACGCCCTTGCAGGAGACGTTCTCGGTCTGCTCGCTGGCGCTGGTCAACGGCCGGCCGCGCACCATGGGCCTCAAGGAGATGCTGGAGGTCTTCCGCGACTACCGCGTGGAGGTCATCGAGCGGCGCACGCGCTGGCTGCTGGAGAAGGCCGAGGCCCGGATGCACATCCTCGAGGGCCTGCTCATCGCCCTGGACGCCATCGACGAGGTCATCGCCATCATCCGCGGGTCGAAGGACACGCCGGCGGCGCGGGAGGCGCTGCGCGCGCGCTTTCGCTTCTCCGAGAAGCAGGCCAACGCCATCCTGGACATGAAGCTGGCGCGCCTGACCGGCCTCTCCCGCGATGAGCTCCAGAAGGACTACGAGGACACCCGCGAGCGGGTCCGCGAGTACCGCGCCATCCTGGCCGACCGCGCGCTGGTGATGGACATCCTCCGCGAGGACCTCTACGAGGTCCGCGAGAAGTACGGCGACGAGCGGCGCACCGAGATCATCAGCGACGTCGGCGAGTTCGAGATCGAGGACCTCATCGCCGAAGAGATGGTAGCGGTCACCGTCAGCCACTCCGGCTACGTCAAGCGTGAGCCGCTGGCCAGCTACCGCCGGCAGCGCCGCGGGGGCAAGGGGGTCATCGGCCAGAACCTGCGCGAGGGCGACTTCACCGAGCGGCTGTTCATCGCCTCGACCCACGATTATCTCCTGTTCTTCACCGACCGCGGGCGGGTGCACTGGGTCAAGGTCTACGACCTGCCCCACCTGGGCCGCGCCGCTCGCGGCCGCTCGCTCGCCAACCTGTTGGATCTCAAGAGCACCGAGAAGGTCACCAGCGTGGTCCCGGTGCGGAGCTTCGACGAGGGCCGCTTCCTCTTCATGGCCACCGCCGCCGGCACCGTCAAGAAGACGGAGCTGGCCTCCTTCGCCAACCCGCGCCGCGGGGGCATCATCGCCATCAACCTGTCCGCGGGCGACAGCCTGGTCGGCGTGGAACTTACTTGTGGAAACGACGAGGTGGCCCTGGCCACCAGCAGCGGCCAGGCGATACGCTTCAGCGAGGACGACGTCCGGTCCATGGGCCGGGGCGCCGCCGGCGTGCGCGGGGCCAAGCTCAGGAAGGGCGACCGGGTGGTCTCCCTGGTGGTGCCCGCGGCCGACGCCATGCTGCTGACTATTTGCGAGAACGGCTACGGCAAGCGCTCGCCCATCGGCGACTACCGCCTGATCAAGCGCGGCGGCGGCGGGGTGATAAACATCAACACCAGCGAGCGCAACGGACCGGTAGTATCCTGCATGGCGGTCCGCCAGGGCGACGATGTCATGATCATCACCGCGGCCGGCCAGGTGGTGCGCACCCCGGTGGACGACATCCGGATCACCGGGCGCAACGCCCAGGGCGTGAGGGCCATGAAGCTGGCGGCCAACGACCGCATTTCCTCGGTGGCCCACCTGGCCAAGGAGGAGGAACCGCCCGAGGCCGCCGCCGCTCCGGCCGCTCCGGCCGCTCCGGCCGAGGGGGCCGCGGAGGGCGAGGGCGCCGCGCCGGAGCCCAGCCCGGAGGAGGCCGCCGCCGCCGCCGCCGAGGAGGACGCCATCCAGAAGGAGATCGAGGAGCGCATCAAGGAGGAAGAGAAGCACATGTCCGGCCGCTTCGAGAGCGACGCCGGGGGCTGAATCTGACCTGAAAGGACTATGGCCATGAGCGAAGACGCCGGCAAGTGGAACCAGGAACTCGGCGGGGCCGGGACCCCCGAGGGGGGCGCGGAGGTTCCCCAGGCACAGCCCGCGGCCCCCATGGCCAAGGTGGTGGCGGCCGAGCGGGCACCCATCGAGGTCCGCGGGCTGACCAAGCGCTTCAAGGAAGTGGTCGCCGTGAAGGGCCTCTCCTTCAGCGTGGGCCGCGGGGAAATCTGCGCGCTGGTGGGGCCCAACGGCGCGGGCAAGACCACCACCATGCGCATCCTGGCCACCCTCAGCCGCCCGTCGAGCGGCTCGGCATACGTCGAGAGCCTGGACTGCTGGCGGCAGATGCGCCTGGTGCGCACCAAGATGGGCTACATGCCCGAACGCTACGGGCTCTACAAGGACCTCCCGGTCCGCGACTACCTGGAGCTCTTCGCCTCGGCCTACGGCATTCCCGAGAAGGAGCACCGCGCGCTGGTGGACAGCCTGCTGGAGCTCACCGGGCTGGCGGAGTTCGGCAAGAAGGCGGCCGACTCGCTCTCCATGGGCATGCGCCAGCGCTTCTTCCTGGCGCGCACCCTGGTGCACTCGCCCACCGCGCTGATCCTCGACGAGCCCGCCGCCAACCTCGACCCCCGCGCCCGGGTGGAGTTCCGCGACATCCTGCGCGTCCTGCAGGGGCGCGGGGTGACCATCCTGATCTCCTCGCACATCCTCACCGAGCTTCAGGACGTCTGCGACCACGTGGTCATCATCGAGAAGGGCGCGCTGGTGCACTCCGGCCCGCTGGAGGACGCCCTGGGCGCGGCCCGCGAGAACCCCGCGGTGCGCATCGACGTGGTCGGTGACCCCGAAAAGGCCCGGGAGGTGCTCGAGGGTCTGGAGTTCGTCGGCGGGGTGCAGGTCGCCGGGAACTCCCTGATGGTGGAGTACTCCGGCGGCGAGGAGAGCGTGGCCGGGATGTCCGCGGCGCTGATCAAGGCCGACGTGGCCGTCGAGCACCTGGCCGAGGACAAGGCCAGCCTCGAGGAGCTCTTCATGCGGCTGACCAAGGGGGATCTCCACTAGCCCCCGCGCCGGATCTGACAGTTGCACGCCTTCCGCCTCCGGGACCTGTTTCGCGACCCCCTGTATCGCTGGGAAGCCCGGCGGTATTGGACGTGGCGGCGGTACCTTAGCGTTTCCCTGTTCATGCTGATTTGGGTCGCCGCGGGCTCGATGCCGGCGGTGATGGAGCTTCTGGACATCGCTGGTTATGGTATCGCCCCTTGGGTCTTCTTTATGCGGTGGCTCGGATCCAGCGCGCTGGTGCATGCCTCCTGGCGGGTGGTCCTCTGCCTGCTGGCCATCGTGGCCGGGGCGACGGCCATCGCCCCGGAGAAGGTCTCGGGGCACTTCGAGCAGTTCCTGCTGACTCCGGTGGAGCCCCGGCGGTACGCGCTGACCCGGCTGGCCGGTCGCCTCAGGGGGTTCTTCGTCATCTGGCTGGCGCTCTGGCCTCTGGTGCTGGCCGCCGCCCCAGTGGGAGCCCGGATCATAACCGCGGGGGGAATTGCTCCCGACAGCGACATGGTGTGGATCGGTTTCGCCTTCATGGTCCTCCTGCACCTCGATTTGCTTATCCTGATCACGATGGACGCCGCGGTGGGGCTCAGGTTCTCCTCGACCTCGGGGCGGACAGTCTGGGCGTTGCTCAAGAGCCTGCTGGTCTGCTTCCTGCTGGTCCCCGCGGTCACCGGCTTCGGGGCGCTGCTGGCCTCTGTCCAGGGGGCCGACAGGGGCACGCCCGCGGCGGTCCCGCTGGCGATGGTCACGGCGCACATGGTCCTGGCGGCGCTGATCGCCTACCTGTGCCTCAAGCAGACCGAGCGCGCCGTCGAGAAGGCTTTCTACCAGCCGGGGGAGGCGTGATGCTCGCCGGGCTGCTGCGCGACCCGCTGTACCGCTGGGAGGTCCGGCGGTATTGGACGCGCGGGCGGCGCCTGCTTTCACTGCTCTTGGTCGGCGGCTGGTGGAGCCTGACCTATTACGTCACGGAGCGCGCCGGCTGGTATGACGGCCATTTTGAAGTGCGCGAAGTCGTCCTGATCCTGGCTGGCGTTTCACTCCTGTCCCGGGGAGCGCTTTCCTTCCTGGCGGCCACCGGCGCGGCGCTTTCGATAGTCCCCGAGAGGGTCTCCGGGCAGCTGGAGCAGTTCGTGCTCACCCCCGTCGACCCCTGGCGCTTCTGCCTGGCGCGCTGCCTGGGGAGGCTGAGGGGTTTGCTTCTTCCCTGGGCTCTGACCGCTGGTGCGCTGGCCTGTGGCGTGTTGTTTGCCTGGGTGGACGACACCGGAGCCGAAGACCCTGCACTCCTGGTGATGCCCCTGCTGATGATACTGGCCGCCCAGGTGGATCTGACCATGATGCTGATGGTCGATGCCGCGGTGGGCATGCGCTTCAGTTGCAGTTCCCCCAGCACGGCTGAGGCACTGGCGGTGACCTACGTGCTAGCCTTCCTCGGCGTGCCCTTCCTTATGACCATAGGGGTGCTGGGCATCTCCTTTCTTTTCGTGATGGTGGCCTCGGGTCTCTTCGGCTTCTCGGACTCGGCGCACATGGAGATCGCAGGCTGCCTCGCCGTGCTGGTGATCCGCTTGGCGCTTGGGGCGGTGGTGGTCTGGGGAGTGCTGCGCGACGCGCGGCGGGCCGTCGACGGGGTCTTCTTCCAGCCGGGAGAGGCCTGATGCTCGCCGGGCTGCTGCGCGACCCGCTCTATCGCTACGAGGCCCGGCGGTATTGGACCGCCAGGCGCTACGCGGGCGCGGCCGCGCTGCTCCTGGGCTGGTGGGCGGTGCTCCTCTGGTACGTCTTCGAGGATCGGGGCGGTTTTCCGTCAGGCGACAATCCTGGCGACATGGTCGCCATCGTGGCCGGGTGTTCGATCCTCGGCCGGATGCCGCTTTCCTACCTGGCGGCCACCGGCGCGGCGCTGTCGATAGTGCCCGAGCGGGTCTCCGGGCAGCTTGAGCAGTTCGTGCTCACCCCCGTCGAGCCCTGGAGGTTCTGCCTGGCGCGCTGGGCCGGAAGGCTCCGAGGCCTGTTCCCTTTCTGGCTGTGCACGGGAGGCGGCCTGCTGGTGGTGGCGCTGTGTCTTTCCGCGAGGTCCTCGGCTGCCGGCGGCGGGCTGCTGGTGCTGCTGGTCGTCGCCGCGCAGATTGACCTGGCCGCCATGCTGATGGTCGACGCCGCGGTGGGCATGCGCTTCACCTCCACCTGCCGCACGACGCCGCCCGCGCTGATAAAGACCTTCCTGACCAGCTTCGTGCTGGTGCCGTTCTCCATGTATGTGGCCGCCCTGGCCGGCGGCGCGCTGGCCGGGATCGTCGCCCAGCGCGTCTTCGGTCTCGGCGGCGGCCCCTACTACTGGGGGGGGGCTGCGGCCTTCATCAGCGTGCTCTGCGGGGTGCTGGTCCGCCTGGGCCTGGGGGCGGTGGCCGTGTTCGTTTCGCTGCGCGACGCACGCCGGGCCATCGACAAGGTCTTCTACCGCCCGGGAGAGGCGTGATGCGCACCGACCACGACGCAGAAATCATGACCGCGACCTTCAGGCGCTGGGGGCCGCGCTTCGCGCTGATCGGCGTGCTCCTCGCCGCGACCGTCGCTTGGTCAACCGGCAGCCTGTGGGGTACAAGCGACTACTACGGGAGAGGCTACAAGTGGGTCGAGGCCGGCCTGGTCTACATACCCCTGGCCCTGCTGGCCATGGGCGCGGGGCTGCTGGTCTCCGGCTGGCCGGAGCTGCGCCGCCGGGGCGCGGCCGCGCGGCGTTTCCTGGCCGCCGAGCGCCGCAACCTGGCCGCCGGGAAGAGGGTCGTCGGGCGGATGTTCTGGGGGCTGATATTGACCGCCGGCGTACTCTCCACGCTGCTGCTGGCCGCCAGCGGGGCGGTCTGGTGGCGGGGCCCGCCGGGCGGGCTGATCGAGAACGTCGTCGTAATCTCGATCTGCGCGACCTTCGGTTTCTCGATCCTGATACCCGTGATGGTGGCCGCGGCGGCGGCGGTCAACCTGTCTTCCTCGCGGCGCTCCGGCGCGGCCGAAAACCTGTTAGTCGCCCCCTTGACCGCCGACAACCTGGGCTGGGCCGGGTCCGAGATCCAGTCGCGCCGCGGGCTGTGGATGCTGGCCACCGCGGCCCCGTTCTACTGGGTGCCGGTGCTGATCCTGGTCACCGAGTTCCGCCACCAGGCCGGGGACGCGATCTTCGCGGGCATGATAGTCGTCCTGGCGCTGACGCTGTTCAGCGAGCTGTTCATGATCCGCCGCTCGGCGGCGCTGGGCGCCTGGCTGGGCGCGGCGCTGCCGGTCCCCGCGCTGGCCGCCGCGCTGGCCGCGGTGGGCAGCGTGTTGTTCTGGCTGGTACGCCTGGCGTTCATCGGCCTGGCCTTCTCCGTGGCCCATGATTTCTTCCGCGGCTCGACGCTGCGTTTCTGGTACTGGCCGCCGGCGGCCCTGGCCGCGGACGTTCTCTTCCTGGGGCTGAGCGCGCCGTTCTTCCTGTGGCTGGCGCGCGGGTCGCTGCGCGCGCCGCTGGGCCTGCGCCTGGGAGGGTGGATGGTGCGCACCGGCAACCGGCTCTCCGGGCTGGGCGACGTCGAAGGTGACGGGGCCATCGCCGGGCGGCGGACCGTGACGCTGGCCCGGCCGCGCCCGCGCCGGGAGCTGGGCTGGAAGACCAACACTTTCGGGGTGTGGGTCTTCGCGGTGCTGGCCTGGTTCGCCTTCCCGGTGGGCGGGGCAATCGCCCACGAGTACCAGGGCGAGGGGATGGGCGAGCTCTTTGTCGGGGCCATCATCGCCGTGCTCCTGTGCCTCGCGGCGGTATCGAGGCTGCTGCTGCGCTTCATCGTGCGCCGGGTGCGTACCGCCGGGGGCGAGGACGCCAAACGGCGATGAGCGGCGGTTACTTGCCGGCGGCACTTGCGTAGAGCTCCAGCAGGCGCGCGGTGTGCTCCCGCCAGGTGTAGCTGGCGCCCCGCCGGGCGGCGGCCGGGCCCTTGGACTCGCGCCCCCCGGAGCGGACCTCCTCGACGATGGCGTGGGCCAGTTCGCCGGGGTTGTCGGGGTGCACCAGGCGGCCCACGCTGTTGTCAACGTACTCGGTCAGGCCGCCCACCGAGCTGGCCACGACAGGCAGCCCGCAGGCCAGGGCCTCCAGCGCGCACAGTCCAAAGGGCTCCTCGCGGCTGGGGACCACGGCCACGTCCGCCGCGGCGTAGAGCCGCACCAGCCGTTCCTGCTCGATGAACCCCAGGAAGTGCAGACCCTTGAGGTGCAGGGCGCGGGCCAGGCTTTGGAGCGCCGGGCGCTCGGAGCCCTCGCCGGCGATCACCGTGACCACGCCGGGCAGCTGGCGCTCGTAGGTGCTGGCCGCGTCGATGAGCACGTCGGTGCCCTTGAAGCAGGCCAGCTTGCCGGCGTAGACGACTACCGGGCCGGCGGGCGCGGGCAGGCCAAACTCCTTGAAGACCTCCGCGCGGGGCAGCTCCAGCGGCCGGAAGACGCCACCGTCCACCCCGTTGGGCAGGGCCACCAGGCGGTCGCTGCCGGTGCCGAAGTGCTCGGCGACCTCCCGCGCGGTGGACTCCGAGACGGCCACGATGCGGCTGGCGCCGTCGGCGCCCTCGTGGGCGAAGGGCCGGTAGCGCGGGTCGGCGCGGTAGCCGAGGAGGTCGGTGCCGTGGCAGGTCACCAGATAGGGCAGGCCGGTGCGGCCGGCCACCGCGGCGCACACCCAGAGGTGCTGGGCGTGGACCACTTCGCTGCCGAACTTCTCGACGGCCTCAAAGGTGCGCCTTTCAAGCACCGCCACGTACTCGGCGATCTCCGCCTCCTTCAAGGCGTAGAAGGTGCGGTTGGAGCGCGGATGAGTAGAACTCATCCCAAAACCCTCCTGAGGAGGATGACAATGCATCCGAGTTGGAGA
>CBDUSI010000086.1:0-19437 GCA_965370045.1 uncultured bacterium
CCCAAGAAGAAGCGCGACATCTTCAAGAACCCCCGCGAGGTCGAGGCCGAGACCGCGGTCACTAACCCGTTAGTAGTCCACGAGAAGGTCGAGGACACCTCCCACAACGAGACCGCGAACGACATGGACACCCAGACCGCCCGCGGCTCGGAGGACGCCATCAGCGACATCCCCCTGGGTGGGACCGGCACCACCGGAAGCATCGGCGTGGGTGGCGGCGGCATGGCCGGGGCCTTCGGCTATCGCGGTGGCGGCGGCCGCAAGCGAGCGGTGGCCCGCTTCGGGGGCTCGCCGGCGACAGAAAGCGCCGTGGAGGCCGCCCTGCGCTGGCTCCAGCGTCACCAACTGGCCGACGGCTCCTGGGACGCCGCCAAGTACGGGGCCAGCGCCGCCAACGTCCGCATCCGGACGGGCTGCACCGGGCTGGCGCTGCTGGCCTTCCTGGGCGCGGGGCACACTGAGAAGACCGGCAAGTTCCGCGACAACGTGCGCCGCGCGCAGACCTGGCTGATCAAGCTGCAGAAACCCAACGGGCTCATCGCCGAGCGGGCGCGTGGCGGCCCAGGCGCGTCGGTGGGCTACAACCACGCCATCGCCGGGCTGGCCCTGGCCGAAGCCTACGGCATGAGCAAGAACCTCGCCGTCGGCAAGGCCGCCCAGAAGGCCATCGACTACACCGTCAACGTGCACCAGAAGCCCTACTCCGGCTGGCGCTACGACCCCAAGAGCAACGCGGACCTCTCGGTGACCGGCTGGTTCGTAATGCAGTTGAAAAGCGCCAGGGTCGCCGGGCTCAAGGTGGACGGCGCCGGATTCCAGGGCGCCGCCAACTTCCTGGCCAAGGTCACGGCCAAGGACGGCCGGGCCAAGTACTGGTCGGGCAAGCCGTACATGCCCGCGATGACCGCGGTGGGCATGGTCTGCCGGCAATTCATGGGCACGCGCAACACCGACCCGATCCTCAAGGGCGGAGCCCAGCACCTGATTGCGCACCTGCCCAAGTGGAAAGACAGCAGTCACAACGACTTCTACTACCTGTACTACGGCACCCTGGGCATGTTCCAGATGGGCGGGGACAACTGGAAAACGTGGAACAAGCAGCTCAAGCCCGTGCTGATCAAAAACCAGCGCAAGGGCGGGGCGTTGGACGGCTCGACCGACGACGTGGACGGCAGCTGGGACCCCTACGGCATGAGCGGCACGCGTTCCGGGCGGGTCTTCATGACCGCGGTGGGCGCGCTCTCCCTGGAGGTCTACTACCGCTACCTGCCCATGTACAGCAAGTAGCGCCAGCTGCGCCAGGTGCCTCCGGCGGTCCGGGTCTTGTGCGAGGCCCGGGCCGCCGCTTATAATGGGGACATGAGCGCGCGCTTCGCCTTCAGCACCAACGCCTACACCCGCTTCCGGCTGCCCGGGGCCCTGCGGCGTATCCGCGAGATCGGCTTCCGGGCCGTCGAGGTCCTGGCCGACAAACCCCACGCCTACGCGGCCGACCTAACCCCCCGACGCATCGCCGCGATCGCCCGCGGACTCGCGAAGCAGGGATTAGAGGTAAGCACGGTCAACGCCAACACCGCCTGCGGGTTCTTCTCGGACGCGCCGCCCGAGCCCTTTTTCGAGCCGAGCTTCATCAGCCCGAAGCCCGAGTGGCGCCGCTTCCGCATCGACTACACCCGGCGGGCCATCGACCTGGCCGCGGCCACCGGCGCCGCGGCGGTCACCGTGACCAGCGGGCGGCTCCTGGGGCCGGTGAACCCCGCCCGCGCCGAGGATCTCTTACTTCTGGCGTTGGAAGCCGTGCTGCTCCACGCCGAGCGCGCCGGTGGCGTGCAGGTGGCCATCGAGTACGAGCCGGGTCTTTACATTGAGCGCGCCGCCGAGCTGGCCGCGCTCATAGACCGGCTTGGCCACCCCCTGCTGGGCGCCAACCTCGACCTGGGCCACGCGCTCCTGGCTGGCGATGGCGTCAGCGGCGCGGTCAAGATGCTCGCCGGGCGCACCTGGAGCGTGCACATCGAAGACCTCCCCGGCGACAAGCACTACCACCTTCCGCCGGGCGAGGGCGACTTCCCCTTCGCCGAGGCCAAGCGCGCACTGGCCGCGGCTGGGTATCAGGGACCCCTCACCTGGGAGATCTACACCGCCACCGCCGACCCCGATGCGGCCGCGCGTAAGGCGCTCCGCTTCTCGCGCCGGACCTGGCCCGGCCTGTAACCGGCTTTATATCAACGGCTTCCGCGCGGCGCTTGCGCTCAGCTTCACCCCTCTGCCTTTTTCAGGACTTCGGCCACGTAGTCCGACTTGCCGCGCGTGTAGGCTGGGCGGTCGTCCGCGTAACGCTTCGCCAGGTCTTTCTTGAAGGCCGCGTAGCGCCTGGCCTCACTGGGATGCTCGCGGAGGTAATCGCGGAAAGCCAACCACACCCGCCAGTGCTCGCTGCCTCGCTCGACGGCGTGCAGGTGATGCGTGTTCCGGGGAGCGCCCTTCACGAAGAGCAGCCGGCCGGGCAGGCCGTACTCGCCCTTGTACTCGTAGTCCTCGGCGGACAGCGGTGTGATGAAGCTCTTCACCACGGCGAGGTCCTCGACGGCGACGGCCACGTCGATTATCGGCTTGGCGACCAGGCCGGGGACCGCGGTGCTGCCGATATGTTCGATCTCAAGAATGCGCTCGCCGAGCAGTCCCAGCAGCAGCTTCTTCTCTTCCGCGAAGAGTCCCGGCCATATCTGGTGGTAGGCGGAGAGGAAGACGGTTCCCTTGGGGACCCCCAGCGGCGGCTTCTCGTCGGGCATTCAGCGGGCCGTTAGATGTCCAGGTCTTCGATTTCCAGCGCGTGGGTCTCGATGTACTTGCGACGCGCGGGCACGTTGTCGCCCATCATCAGCGAGAACATCTCCTCGGCCTTGGCGGCGTCGCCCAGCTTCACGCGCAGCAGCGTGCGCCGGGCGGGGTCCAAGGTGGTATCCCAGAGCTGCTCCGGGTTCATCTCCCCCAGGCCCTTGTAGCGCTGGATGTCCAGCCCCTCCCTGCCGAAGTCGCGCACGGCCGGCAGGAAGTCGATCAGCCCGGCCAGCGGCACCTTCTTGGAGTCGGACACCGCCCAGAAGCGGGGATCCTCCGGGTCGTAGTCCTCCTCGCGGAGGACGTCGGCCAGGCTGACGCCCAGTGAGGCCAGGCGGCCCATGGTCTTCTTGAGCTCGCGGCTCTCGTGGAGCTCCTGGGCGATCACGCGCTCGACGACCTCGGCCTCCCCGTCGGCCTTGGCGCCGGCGGCGGCGGCGGCCTTGGCGGCGCGCTCGGCCTCTATCTCGGATAGGAAGGCCGCCTGCTTCTCGGTGCTGTAGAAGAAGTGCTCGCGATCACCGATCTGCACGCGGTGAATGGGGAAGGCGTCGTCCTTTTCCAGGCGCAGGATCTTCTCGAGACCCAGGCCCTTCTTGCGCAGCCCGGCCTCGTGGGCCCCCAGGCGCTCCAGGCCGTCGACCACCTTGCGAAGGTCCGCTCCGGATATCTCCTCGTTGCCCGCGGCCATCAAAAGGTGCGTCCCGTCCAGGCCCAGCTCCAGAAGCGCGCGGAGCATGTCCGCGTCGGTGATGACGTACTCCTCCTTCTTCTTGCGCTTGACGCGGTAGAGCGGCGGCTGGGCGATGTACACCCGCCCGGTTTCCAGCAGCGGGCGCAGGTGCCGGAAGAAGAAGGTCAAGAGCAGGGTGCGGATGTGCGAGCCGTCCACGTCCGCGTCGGTCATGATCACCAGCTTGCCGTAGCGGCACTTTTCGAGGTCGAACTCACCTTCGCCGATGCCGGTACCCAGGGCGCTGACCAGCGCGGCGATCTCGGTGTGGCTGATCATCTTGTCGATGCGCGCCTTCTCGACGTTGAGGATCTTGCCCTTGAGCGGCAGGATCGCCTGGAAGTGCCGGTCGCGGCCCTGCTTGGCCGAGCCGCCGGCGCTGTCGCCCTCGACTATGTAAAGCTCGGTGGTCTCGTTGTCCTTGCTCTGGCAGTCGGCCAGCTTGCCGGGCAGCGACCCGGGGCTGAGCGCGCCTTTGCGGCGGGTGAGCTCCCGGGCCTTGCGGGCCGCCTCGCGGGCCTGGGAGGCCTGGACCGCCTTGCGGACGATGGCCTTGGCCACCTTGGGGTTTTCATCGAGGTAAGCGCCCAGGGCCTCGTTGACGCTCTGCTCCACGAAGCCCTGCACCTCGCTGTTGCCCAGCTTGGCCTTGGTCTGGCCCTCGAACTGCGGCTCGGCCAGCCGGCAGCTTATCACTACGGTCAGCCCCTCGCGGAGGTCGTCGCCCGAGGGCGGCGAGTCCTTGCCCTTGAGCACGTTGTGCTTGCGGGCGTACTGGTTAACCGTGCGGGTCAGCGCGCTGCGGAACCCGGATACGTGAGTGCCGCCCTCCACGGTGTTGATGGTGTTGGCGAAGCTGAAGAGCACCTCGCTATAGCCGTCGTTATACTGAAAAGCCACCTCCACCTCGCAGCTGTCGGCCTTGCGCTCCAGGTAGATGACCTTCTTATTGAGCACGGTCTTGCTGCTGTTGAGGTGCTCGACGAAGGCCACCAGGCCGCCCTCGTAGTAAAAGCGCTCGGTGCGGTCTTCCTTGCCGCGCTCGTCGGTAATGGTGATGGCCAGGCCCTTGTTGAGAAAGGCCAGCTCCCTGAGGCGCGTGGAAAGAATGCCGTACTTGAAGTCGCCGGTCTCGAATATCTCCGGGTCGGGCTTGAACTCCACTTTTGTGCCGGTGCGCCCGGTGGGGCCCACCTTCTTGACCGCGGCGACCGCCGTGCCGCGCTCGTAGCGCTGGAAGTAGATTTCCCCCTCGCGGTAGACCTCCACCTCCAGCCACTCGCTGAGGGCGTTGACGCAGCTCACCCCCACGCCGTGCAGTCCGCCGGACACTTTATAGCTGTCCTTGTCGAACTTCCCGCCGGCGTGCAGGGTGGTAAGGATGACCTCAATGGCCGACTTCTTCTGGGTGCGGTGCTCACCAACGGGCATGCCCCGGCCGTTGTCCGTCACCGCGATGGAGCCGTCGGTGTTGACGTGTACGTCGATCTCCGTGCAGTAGCCGCCCAGGGCCTCGTCCACGGAGTTGTCCACCACCTCGTAGACCAGATGGTGAAGCCCGTACTCCGCGGTGTCGCCGATGTACATGGCCGGGCGCTTGCGGACCGCCTCCAAGCCCTCCAGAACCTTGATGGAATCGGCGGTGTAGGCCCCGGCGGCCTCACTGGCGCTGTTCACTCGGCCCCCTCTGCCAGCACGAACTTGAGCTCCCTGATCCCCAGCGGCTGCGGCTCACCGGCCAGCGCGCGTAGCAGGTCGCGCTGCTGGTACCCGGCCAGCTCCGCGAGCAGCGCGCTGGAGTCCACCTCCACGGTCAGCACGCCCCGGCGCACGCTTCGCGGACCGGCATGGGCGACGATTTCCTCTCCGGCCACGCTGGCCCACTTGCGCCTGGCCCGGGCGATCATCGACCGGTTGCGCTTGGCCGGCCGGACCACCGCCCGGGCCAGGATATCGCCTAATCTCTCCGCATCGGCAGGCACGCCTACTCGCCGCGCAGGCGCACCGGCATGACTACGCTGAGGTAGTCCTTGCCCTCACAGATCAGCCCCGGTCGCGAGGAGTCTTTGAGCTGGAGTTCCACCTTGTCCAGCGCCAGGTGGCCGACGGCGTCTAACAGGTACTGGGGGTTAAAGGCCACCTCCATGTCCGGGCCCTTGTACTCCGCCTCGATTACGATGCTGGCCTCGCCGCGTTCGGCGACCTTGGCCTCCAGAACCACCTTGCCCTTCTTGGGCTGCAGCGCAACGGACCTGGTGTCCTCCGTCGTGAAGTTCATGGCCTGCTTTAACGCGGTGCGCAGGGCTTCCTTGCCCATCACCACGGACTTGTCGCAGTCCTTGGGAATGGCCTCCTCGTACTTCGGATAGGTTCCCTCCACCAGGCGGCCGACCAGCACTGCCGGTCCGGCGACGAAGACCGCTTCGCTTTCGCGCAGGACCATTTCCATCTCTTCCTGGCCGGCCGAGAGCTTCTTGAGCAGGGCGACCAGTTTGAGCGGCAGAATAGCGCTGCGGTCTATCTTCGTGTCTTTTGGCAACTTACGGCGCGCAAGCGCCAGCCGGCGGGCGTCGGTGGCTACCACTTCCAGATCGCGTTTCTTTATTTTGACGTACACCCCGTTTATTGCGTAGCGACTCTCCTCCTGACCGGCGGCAAAGGCCACGCGATCCAGCATTCCGACCACCTCTTCGGCCGGCAGCTTCACCGTGCGATCCGTGCCCACCCCGGCCACCTCGGGGAAGTCGCTCTCGTCCATCCCCGGCAGACTCATGCGGCTGCCGCCAAACGTGATAACCGTCCTTTCGGCCTCCATGTCCAGATGAACATCGCCGTCCGCAAGATCCCGAACCACCGCCAGGAACTGGTCAGCCCGGACCACGACGCGCCCGGCTCCCTCCTTCTTCTTGGTCTCGAGCTTGTACCTGATGCCCACGTCATAGTCGGTGGCGACGAGTTCCACGCCGTCCTTCTTGACTTCGAAGAGCACTCCCTGAGCTATCGGGCGAGTGGGCCTGGACGGTGCAACTTCGGCCGTGGCCTGGGCCGCCGCCAGGAGCTTGGAGCGTTCACAAACGAGTTTCATTGATTAACTCCTGTGTGTTATTTAGTGTATCTTACTTAAGAAACCTTAACCTTCATTATATGCGCGGTGTAAATGGTTGAAAGCCCTTTTTCCCGAATTAACCCCGTCGTACAGCGGGGTTTACGGGCATTCTTGCGTGTAAGAAAAACGGTGAAAACACCGGGCCGCTCGGGGTGTTGCGACGAAGTTCTCGACGCTCCGAAAGCACATCTTGTTCCGCACCTGGTGGGGTGCGCAAGGGGTGCGTCGGAGCGCCAGAAGCTTTCAAAGTTAAGAGGGTTCATTCAACAACTTGTGGAACTAGTTGCTCACACGTTTTACACCGCGGAGCTGCTGGCTGAGCCGGCGGACCGTCTTGGCCAGGGCCTCATCGTGCTCGAAAAGATGCGCGCGATCTTGTTTATCGCATAGTTCACCGTGGAGTGGTCGCGTCCGCCGAAGTGCCCGCCGATCTCCTGAATCGGCAGATCGGTGAGCTGGCGGGACAGATATATAGCCACGTGCCGGGCCATGGCCACCGAGCGAGTACGCGAGGGACCCAGGAGGTCCTTGGGGCGCAGGCCGAAGGCGGAGGCGACTACGTGTTGAATACGCTCGCTGGACGGCGCGTTGCGGGTTTCGTCGTTGTCCGGCACTCCAGCGAGCTCTCGGGCCATCTGGCGGGTGGGGGCGGCGCCCTCCAGCGCAGCACCGGCCGCCAGGCGGGCGAGGAGGCCTTCCAGTTCGCGCACGTTGGTGGTTTTGGCCGCGGCCAGCTCTTCCAGGGCCTCGGCCGGCACCTCCAAACGGCGAATAGAGGCTTTGGAGGCCAGGATCTCCAGGCGGTTCTCGAACAGCGGCGGCTCTACCTCGACGGTCAGGCCCCAGGTGAAGCGCGAGGTGAGCCGCGCTGGCAGCCCGCTGAGGTCCCGGGGCGGGGCGTCGGCGGCAAAGAGCAGCTGGCAGTTGCCATTGTACAACGAGTTAAAGGCGTGAAATAGCTCCTCCTGGCTGGCCTCCCGGTCCGACAGGGCCTGGACATCGTCGATGGCCAGGACCTGGGCGGAGCGCAGCCTCTCGCGGAAGGCCCCGGCCTCCTCGCCGCTGGCGGCGACCCGCGCCGAGAAATCGTCGGCGGTCAGGTAGATCACGCGGTGTCGCAATTCGAGCGCCCGGCAAACGGCCTGAAGCAGGTGGGTCTTGCCGGTGCCGGAAGAGCCGTAGATGAAAAGCGGGTTGTAGAGTTCGCCGGGGCGGTCGACCACCGCGCGGCAGGCCGCCAGCGCCAGCCGGCTGGGGCTGCCTTCAACAAAAGCTTCCAGCGTGAAGGCCGGGTTGAGGGAAAGCGGCGGGCCCTGGGCCTCAGGCGTCGCGCGCGGCGCATCAGGGTTAGGCTGGCGGGCCGCGAAGCGGATTTCCGGCCGGGAGCCGGTGACTCGCTCAAAACCCTCGGCCAGGAGCTCGCCGTAGTGGTCCTCGACCAGCTTGGCGTGGAGGTGGCTGGGGGCCATAACGGTTACGGCCTCCGGCCGGCAGCCGCTCAGCTCCAGGTCGCCCAGCCAGTCACCGACCAGCTCGGGGCGGACCTTACGGGCCAGGTCGCCCAGCACGCGCGCCCAGAGCTCTTGGTCTTTCTGATTCACGCAGCGTGTCCCGGGGGGGGCTTTCCGGTGGAAAAATAAGCAGCGAACCCTGCGGCGGCGGCCCCCCCGGCCCGCTCGCGCCGGCTCGCTTACTTCTGGCTACCGATTATGACGGGTCCCCGGCGAGAGGTCAAGTGCCGCGGGGCCTACTTGGTTTTCTCCGCCTTCTTCGCCTTCTTCGGGGGCCGGGTGATGGCGATCACATAGTTCTTCCGGTCCAGGTAGCGCCTGGCGACCTCCAGGATGTCGTTCTTGGACACCTTCTCGATGGCCTTGTGCTCGGTGAAGTAGGTCTCGGCCTTCTGTCCGTAAAGTTCCTTGTAGGCCAGGCCCTGGGCCACGGAGCTCATCCGCTGGCGCCTGCGGACCTGCCCGCCGATAATGGAGTTCCTGGCGCGCTTCAGCTCCTCGTCGCTCACCGGCTTGCTCTTGATCTTGTCGATTTCCACCCAGAAGGCCGCCAGGGACTTCTCTACTTCGCCGGGCTTGGTGCCGATGTAAAAAATCACCGCGCCGGGGTCCAGGCCCTGGTCGAGGTAGCAGCCTACTGCGTAGGCCAGGCTCTGCTTGTCGCGCAGCTCGACGAAGAGCCGCGAGCCCATCCCGCTCAGTACCGCGCGCATGGCGGCCAGCGCGAAGCGGTCCCGGTGCTTGAGGCTCACCCCCCGGAAGGCCAGCGTGACCATGGCCTGCTTGGCGCCGGGACGCGGCTGCTCCTCGCGGCGGGCGCCCTTCAGCCGGGGGATCGGCGGCACCGGCGGCGGGGTGAACTTCCCTCCGCGCGGGGTCAAGAAGCGCGCGAAGTGCTTGAGCACCAGCTTGCGGGCCCGCTCCGGGGACACGTCGCCGGCCACGCAGATTATCATGTTGTCCGGCCGGCAGAAGCGCCGGTGGAAGGTCACTACGTCGCGGCGGGTGAGGGCCCGCACCGACTTCTCCGTGCCCGAGGCCTGCCGCGCGTAGGGGTGCGGGGCGTAGAGCAGCTTGTCGAGCAGCAGCTCGTTGACCGCCCAGATGCTCTCGCGGCGCTGGCGGATGCCGGCCAGGGTCTGCCGCTTGCGCTTGGCCAGCTCCTCCTCCGGGAAGGAGGGCTCGGCCAGCACCTCGGCGGCCAGCGAGAGGGCCAGAGGCATGTCTTTCGAAAGGAACTTGGCGGAGAGGCCGAAGGAGTTGCGCCCCCCGTAGCCGGACAGCGACCCGCCGCTCTCGGCCACCACCTCGGCCAGCTTCTCGGCGCTGTAGCGCCGGGTGCCGCGGGTCAGCAGCTTGGCCATCATGTCGCTGACCCCGCCCTTGCCGGCGGGCTCGAAGCGCACCCCGCCGAGGAAAACCGCGCTGAGGGCCACCACCGGATTATCATGACGCTCATAGACCAGAAGACGCGCCCCGCCGGGCAGCTTGAAGCGGACGACTTTGGGAGCGGCCTTCCCGGCGACCGGCGCCGCGGTCGGTTTGATCTTCCCGGCCTTCTTCTCGGGCAGCACCACGATCTGGCTGCGCCGTCCGGGCAGGATGTACTTGCGGAGGGCCTTGCCCACGTCCTTGGCGCGCACCCCGGCCAGGCGCTGGCGGTAGTGCCTGCTGAAGTGAACGTCCCCGGTCAGGAAGAAATCGCTGCCCAGCTCGCGGGCCAGGCCGCCCACCGACTCGCGGCCGAAGACGTCCCGGGCGCGGTTGCGGGCCAGCACCCGGGCGACCTCCGCCTTGCTGATGCGGCCGGTCTTGAGCTTGGCGACCTCCTCGTCAATGATCGCCAGCACCCGGGGGACGTTCTTCTCCTCGCAGCGCGCGCTGATTTGGAAGTGCCCGGTCGACTCCGGCGTGTAGTTGCCTGCCGAGACCGAGTAGGCCAGCTTCTCCTCCTCGACCAGGCGGCGGTGCAGCCGGCTGGTGCGGCCCCCGCCCAGCACGCCGGCGCCCAGGTCCAGGGGGTACATGTGCGGGCTGGCGATCGACACCGTCGGCCAGGCGACGGTCAGCCGCGCGCTGCGGAAGTGCCCGTCGCGGACCCGCAGCGAGCGCGGCGAGGCCTGGGCCGGCTCGGGCGTGACCCGCGGGGCGATGTAGCGCCGGCGCTTGAAGTCCTTGAAAGCCTCTTTCACCTTGGCCAGGGTCTTGGCGTTATCGAAATCACCCACCGCCACGAAGATCATGTTGTTGGGCACGTAGTGCTTCCGGTAGTAGCCGACCAGGTCGTCGCGGGTCAGCCCAGTGAACACCGGGCGGTAGCCGATCACCGGATGGCGGCGGGGGTTCCTGAGGTACAGGGTCTGGCGGACGTATTTATAGAAAACCCGGCCGGGGCTGTCCTCCCCGCGGTTGATCTCCTTGATGATGACTTCCTTCTCGCGCTTGCACTCCTTCTCGGGGAAGGTCGAGTGCATCACCGCGTCGGCCAGGCAGTCCAGGGCCACGCCGAAGTTCTTGCTGGGCAGGGTCACGTGGTAGACGGTGCGATTGGTGGAGGTGTAGGCGTTGTGGCCCCCGCCGGCCGCGCGGATCTCGCGGTCCATGTCGCGCACGCCGCGCTTTGCAGTGCCCTTGAAGAGCATGTGCTCCACGTAGTGGCTGACGCCCGCGCCCATCAGCTTCTCCTCGGTCATCGACCCGCAGCGCACCCAGAGCTGCACGGTGCAGACCGGTGCCGCGTGCCGCTCGGCGAGGATCACGTCCATGCCGTTGGCCAGCCGGGTGACCAGCACCTTTGGCTCTGCGGCGGCCGGCCTGGCGGGTTTCTTGCCGGAGGCGGCCCGGGCGCGCCCGGCCAGGGCCAGCAGGCAGAGAATGGTCAGTGCTGTCGCAATGCGCCTCACTTCTTTCTCCTTATTCTCTTCTCGGGGGGCAGCACCCGTCGCTCGCGGAGCTTGCGGTGATAGTTTCCCGCGAAGCGGTGGGCCTCGTCCCTCACGTGCTGCAGCATCTTAAGCGCCCCGCCGGTACGCGGCAAGCGGAGCGTCCGCCCGCCCGGGAGATGAACGATCTCCTGCTTCTTGGCCAGCGAGCAGACCGCCGCCGGGCGGCCGGCCTTGGGCGTGCGCTTGAGCACCTTCAGGGCCGCGGCCAGGTGCCCGGCGCCGCCGTCCAGAAGTAACAAGTCAGGGGCCCCGGCGCCCTCGGCGGCCAGGCGCCGGACGCGGCGGCGGAGCACCTCGGCCATGCCCGCGTAATCGTCGTCACCCGGGGCGCGCTTGATGCGGTAGTGGCGGTAGAGCCCCTTGGCCGGCCGGCCGTCGATGAAGGTTACTATTGAACCGGCCGCCTCGCGGCCCGACAGGCTGGCCAAGTCCAGGCCCTCAATCCGTTTGGGCGGCGCGGGCAGGTCGAGCTTGCGGGCCAGGTCGAGGAGGCCCTTGGCGGGGTCGATGCGTGGCGGCGCGGGAGGTTGGGGGCTGGACAGGTCTCCGCGGCGGGCCAGGCTTTCCATGGCGGCCAGTTCGTCGCGGAGCCGGGCGGCCTCCTCGTAGCGCAGCCTCTTGGCCGCGGACTTCATGCGCTTGGTCAGGTCGCCCAGCAGCCGCTTCCGGCCGCGGCCGGCGAGCAGCGCCTCCAGGCGGCGGATCATCGCCCGGTACTCGCGCTCCGCGACGCGTCCCGCGCAGGGCCCCAGGCACAGGCCCACGTGGAAGTCCAGGCAAGGCCGCACCGGGCGTTTGGGCGCGGGGTCCACGGCGGAAGGGCAGGTGCAATGACGGAAGGCGCGGCGCAGGGCGGCCAGCGCGGCGCGCAGCTCGCGGCCGGCGACGAAGGGCCCCAGATAGTGGGACTTGCGATTTGTGCGGTCGCGAGTAATCCTCACGCGGGGAAAGGGCTCGCCCCAGGTTACTTCGACCAGGGGATAGCTGGTGCCCTTGAGGCTCACGTTGAACTTGGGCTGGAGGTCCTTTATCAGCCGGCTCTCGAGCAGCAGGGCTTCGACCTCGCTGGGGGTCTCGACGACCTCGATTCCCGCGACCGAGCCCATCAGCGAGGCGGCCTTGGCGTCCAGGCGCTTTTCGTCGAAGTAACTGCGCACCCGGGTGCGCAGGTGCTTGGCCTTGCCCACGTATATCTCGCGGCCGGAGGCGTCCTTCATGATGTAGACGCCGCTGGTCCGGGGCAGCGTGGCGACGCGCTTCCTGAGGCGCGCGCGCCGGGCCTGATCGGTCTCGGGGGCTCTCTTCCTGCCCATGACACATATCATAAGTCTCCGTCGGGGCGGATACATCCGCAAAAGCGCGGCGGCCCGAAGACCGTTGACGCGGCCCCGCCGGCCCGGTTAACCTATTGCCAGAATGAGAGCTCGATGGACGCTTTTCGCGCTGTTCGCCGTGCTGGTCGCGGCTCCCCTGGCGGGCTGCGGGGGCGCTGGGACGGCCCGGCGGGGCGAGGTCCGCGTGCTTTTCGTCGGCGATACCAGCTTCGGCGAGAACTACCAGAGCGATGCGGGGAAACTCGGCGGCGTCGATCTCCTCCGGAAAAAGGGCTACGACTGGCCGCTGGGCCGGCTGAAGCCACTGCTCCGGGAAGCTGACATAGTAATCGCCAACCTGGAAACCCCGCTAACCGACCAGGTCCGCTCTCCGCTGGCCGGCAAGAAGGAATACGTCCACTGGTCGGACGTGAAGAAGGCGCCGGCGGCGCTGGCCCGCCACAACATCAAGGTCGTCTCGCTGGCCAACAACCACGCGGTGGACTTCGGCCTGGAGGGCCTGGGCCAGACCCTGAAAGCCCTGCGGTCCGCGGGCATCGCGTCCTTCGGCGCGGGGGTTGATGAGGCCGCCGCGGCCCGGCCTTACGCCAAGACCCTGTCCGTCGGCGGCCGGCCCTTCAGCCTGGTGGTGCTGGCCGGTTACGAGTACCGCCAGAAGTACGAGGCGGTCTACAAGTTCTACGCGCGGGGAAAGCGCGGCGGCGTTAACCGGTTGGACTTCGACAAGCTCTGCCTACAAATAGAGAAGCTCAAGCGCGCCTCCCCCACGGCCTTCGTGGCGGTGACCCCGCACTGGGGCCGGAACTACGGGTCGCGCCGCAAGCGGGAGGTCGAGGGCGCCCGCCGGCTGATAGACGCCGGCGCGGACCTGGTCATGGGCCACGGCGCGCACCACCTCCAGGCCATCGAGCACTACAAGGGCCGCTGGATCTTCTACAACCTCGGCAACTTCATGTTCAGCGCCGAGGGGCGCCGCGCGGAAAAGAAATCGCACGGCTTCAGCCTGGCGGTGCGCCTGAACCTGAGCCCGGGCAGCGATGGCATCATCAAGACGCTGCGCGCCTACCCGATCCTGACCGACAACCTGCGCACCGGCTACCGCAGCCGCCCGGTCACTGCCCGCGAGCTCGAGCAGGTCCGCAAGTTGTTGCGCAAGAGAAGCCCCGACTCGGCCGACTTCCGGCGCCAGGTCCGGCCCGGCCGGGACCGCTCCGGCCATTACGTGGAAATGACGCTGCAATAAGAGGAGGAGTCCGTGGAGAACGAAGGCTCGGGCGTGAAGAAGTTCCTGGCCGCGGTGCTTATCTTACTGCTCATCGCCGGTGTCGTGGTCGCGCTGGTCTTCCCCGAGCTCTGGCGCGAGCGGCTGGGACTGAAGAAGTCGCCGGAGGGCAGGCGCGTTCACTGCGAGGAGCTGGGCCTCTCGATCGCAATCCCCGAGGGCTGGACCTCGGAGGTGCGCAGCGTGGGTACGCCGACGCTGATGGCCACCAACCCGGCCGGCGACTCGGTGCGGGTGACCTTCCAGCGGGTGCCGGCTGGCGCGGACCCCGAGAAGTTCGCGCGCGAACGGCTGGCAGCATTGTTTAAGGAGACCTACAAGGAGCGCGAGGCCGCCGCGACGACCCTGGCCGGCGCGAGCGCCCGGAAGCTGGTGGCCTCCGGCGGGGAGCCGGGGGCGGTGCGGACCAGCCTGCTCTACGTCCTGCCCCGGGGCGAGCGGATGTACACGGTGCACTGCTCGACGAAGGGCGAGCGTTTCGAGGCGGAGAGAGCGGCCCTGGAGGCCATCGCCGAGAGCCTGAAGTTCGAGGCGCCCGCGAAAGAGTAGTAACCGGGCGCGTCCGAAACGAGAGGAGACCGGCGACGTGAAGCTGATCGACTTCGGGAAGCGCAGCGGGCTGAAGGTCCCCCGGGCCAACATCGGCGGGATGCGCCTGCCCGAGGACCACGACGAGGCGGTCGCCGTCATCCGCCACGCGGTCGACTCGGGAATGCGCTACATCGACAGCTGCCGGGCCTACGGCGAGAGCGAGATCAAGTTCGGCAAGGCCCTTAAGGACGGCTACCGCGAGAAGGTGATCCTCAGCAGCAAGTGGTCGCCCTGGATCAAGAAGTTCGCGGACGACGACGCGCCTACTGCACAGTGCATGCGCAAGCGGCTGGAGGACTCCCTGCGGCGCCTGGACGTCGAGTGCATTGACTTCTATCAGGTTTGGAACGTCAACAGCCGCGAGACCTTCGAGGCGGCCACCGGTCCCGGGGGGACGCTGGAGGGCATCCGCAAGGCCATGGACGAGGGTTTGGTCAAGCATACCGGGATGACCAGCCACGACTCAGTGGAACACCTGTTGGAATACCTGCCGAAGCTGGACTGGTGCGAGGTGCTGCTGGTCAGCTACAACATGCTGGACACTCGCTACGCGCCGGTCATCACCAGGGCCCGCGAGCTGGGCATCGGCACCATCACCATGAACCCGGTGGCCGGCGGGCGACTGGTGGAGGCCAGCCCGGTGCTGACCGAACTGGCCGAGGAGGTCGGCGCGCGCGACGTGCCGGACCTGGCGCTCAGGTGGCTGCTCAGTAACCCCGACCTTGACACTTACATATCGGGCGTCAACAGGAAGTCCGACGCCGACGCGGCGGTGGCCGCGGCCGAAGCCGGCCCGCTGGGCGCCGAGGAGTACGCCCGGGTCAACGCCTTTATCGCCGGGCGCACCCGCGAGAACGTCAAGTTCTGCACCGCCTGCGGGTACTGCAAGCCCTGCCCCCAGGAAATCAACATTCCGGTGATAATGGCCCGCGTCTACGAGGACCGTTTCTGGGGCCTCAAGGAAGCGGCCGCGAAGCGCTACCGGGGCATCAAGGGGCCCCGCGCCCCGGCCTGCACCGCCTGCGGCCAATGCGAAGAGAAGTGCACCCAGAAGCTCAAGATCAGCGAGGAAATGGCCTACGCCGCCGAGAACTACGAGGAGCCGGACGAGGCCAAATAGACCGGAACGCTTCACTAAGACGAACGTCCTCTTTATGCCCGCCCTGCGGGGCGGCGGCCGCATTTGGGAGGGGGAATGCCATGTCCAGAATGCCCGGTCTTCTATCGATAGTCCTGACGCTCTTCCTGGCCGCGGCGCCGCGGGCGGTCGGGGGCCAGGGCCAGAATGAGAAGACTCCGCCGAAAACGGTCATGCGCGTGTACGACATCCGGGAGCTGATAGGGTACAGGCGCGACTACCCCGGGCCGTACGTGGGAGAGATACTGCCCTACGCGGGAGGCTTGCCGCTCTTCGCTCCGCCGTCGCCGGAGCCCGTGCTCAACGAAGCCGCGCTGGTGGAGATGATCAAGCGGCGGATCGACCCCGCAAGTTGGGCCCCGAATAGGGGCGTTTCCATCGAGGAACGCAGCGGCCGGCTGGTCGTTGGCCAGACGCACGACGCACATCGGCGGATTGCGGCGCTCTTGCGCCGCGCGCGCGTTCCGGCCAAGCGTCAGCTCTCGGTGCGGGCCCTGGTGGTGGCCGTTGACGCCCGCGCCGCGGCCAAGTTGCGAGAACGCCGCTCGCAGTTCTTCTCCGCGCAGGAGGCCGGCGAGCTGGTCCGGGCCGCGGGTCGCAAGAACCTCCTGGCTTCGCCCCAGATGATCTGCCGCAACCTCCAGCGCAACCACGTGGGCGCGCTGACCCGGCTGGACTACGTTGCCGGCCTGCGGATCTCGGGCCAGGAGGCGGTGCCAAACGTCGCGACCCTGATGCTCGGCACGGTGCTCGACGCCCGCCCGAGCCTGACCTATGAGCGCGACGCCGCCGACGTGGAGCTGCGCCTCTCTTTCGGGGGAAACTGCCGCGTCCGCCGCCGGCGGGTCTCCGGGTTCTTCACGGTCCCGCCGGTGCGCGACGCAAAGGGCAAGCTGGTGCCCGGCTCGGCGCCCCGGCCGGTGGCGTACGGGGGAACTCTCGACCTGCCCGATCTGGCTTCCTGGGGGGTGCGCACCAACGTTACCGTGCCGCTGGGCAAGTACGCCCTGGCCGCCGCGTTCCCGCTGCCGCGCGGCGCCGGTGCCCCGCGCACCGCCGTCGTGCTGCTGGGGGTGGACACCGCTGACTCGGGAACGGCGAGTGTCTCCCGGATAGAGGGCAGCCCCGCCCAGGGCAAGCTGGTCCAGCGCATCTACGACGTCCGCAATCTCACCGCCATGATTCCCGACTTCCCGGGACCGGCCATGGGTCGGCCCTGGCGCGGGCAAATGGGCGCCTGTCTCACCCTCTCGCTGCCGGCGAACTGCGCGGTACCTCCTGGCGAGCTCCAGGACCTGATCAAGCGGTCCATCGAGCCGACGAGCTGGGGCGTGGGGGGCACGGTTGTCGAAGAGAGGCGCGGCCAGCTCATAGTCGTCCATAAGCCTGCGGTGCACGCACGCATCGCCAAGCTGATCGCCGGGTTGCATCCCAAGGTCAAGAAGCAGGTCCAGGTCCGAGCGCTGCTGGTGGCTGTCGGCAAGCGCGCCGCGGCCGGACTCAGCATCCGGCGGCCGACGGTGCTCTCTGACGTGGAGGTCGGGAAACTGCTGACCAGCGGCGGGCGCGTCGCGGCCGAGGCGCGGGTAACCTGTCACAACACGCAGCGCGTTAACGTATACAGCGGCCGGCAGGCCAGCCGGGTTCTTCACTCCGATGGCCTGCCCGAGGTGGAGTCGCCGCGCAGCGGCTTCGTCTTCGACGTGCGTCCGACGCTGAGCACGGACCGCAAGGCGGCAACCCTGATGGTGCGCGTAGGACTGGCCGAGCCGCCGTCACGGAAGGGGATGCAGCGGGGGGTGCACTTCAGCGCGTCGCTGGCGGTGCCGCTGGGCAAGTACGTCCTGGCCGGCACGATGAAGCGCCCGGGCGGGAAGGGCGAGTCCCTGTTGGTCCTGGTTCGGGCGGACGTTTCGGACTAGAGCCGGCCAGCAGCCGCTTCGCGTTCAAAGTGCGCGACCTTGTTGAAGTGGCGCGGCCCGCGGGGACGGGGAGATCAGATCAGCACTGCGGCGGCGAGCACGGTGGTCCACAGGCCGGCCTTGTCGCCGACCGCCGACTTGGTCATGTCCGTGGTGCGCACGATCTGCCCGCCGACCCGGTACTGCTCCTTCTTCTCGTCGTAGCTCTTGTCCGCGTCGAAGGGCACCCCGATGGTGGTGGCCAGCATCTGGGCGGCGAGGTCCTCGGCGTAGTCGGCGCTCTGGCGCTGGGACTGGCCGTAGCCGTGGTGCTCGGAGAGG
This sequence comes from uncultured bacterium, assembly GCA_965370045.1. Classification (GTDB taxonomy): domain Bacteria; phylum Planctomycetota; class SZUA-567; order JAKLDR01; family JAKLDR01; genus CAZONU01. The sequence continues at coordinate 17,725 of CBDUSI010000086.1, forward strand.
TAGCCGTGCATGTCCGGGTCCCGGGGGAGGGCCACGCCGATGGAGGAGGAGATCAGCCGGTGGGGCTCGTCGGTGGCGCACTCGGCCAGCACGCAGAAGACGATCTGCCCGGGCTTCAGGCGGCGCAGCCCCTGGCCGCGGGGGACGATCTTGCAGCCCGGCGGGAAGATGCTGCTGACCCGCACCAGGTTGAACTCGGCGATGCCCGCGTCGCGCAGGGCCATCTCGAAGCTGGCCAGTTTCTCCCGGTGGCGGCCGACGCCCTTGGTCAGGAAAAGCTGTGAGGGAACGAACCCGGTCTGCATGGCGCCTCCTTATCCGAGGTCCGGCCACAACGCGCCGGCCGGAGTTTGGAATAATAATATTCCCGCGCCCCGCGTCAATCGGAAATAGAGGGTCTGACCCCGGAGCGCGGCTTACCCGCCGGGGGCCAGCAGGCCGTCACGACGCCCCATTTTTCAACGGACTGCCAGCGCCGCGGCGATTTCGAAGCAGGCCCGGGGGCGGGCCAGGCGCGCCGCGGCCCGGCGCATGCGCGCCAGCTGCGCGGGATCGGCCAGCAGCCGCTCCAGCTGGTAGTCCAGCGAGTCGGGCCCGGCCGCCTGCCAGGCGGCGGCGCCGGCCAGCAGGAAGGCGGTATTGCGCTCCTCCTGCCCGGGGATGGGGTCGACGATCAGCAGGGGCAGCCGGCGCGCCAGGCACTCGCTGGAGGTCAGCCCCCCGGGCTTGGAGACCATCAGGTCCGCGGCGGCCATCAGGTCGTGCATGTCGTCGCGGAAGCCCAAGGGGACCAGCCGCACCCCGCGGGGCGGTGAGAGCGCGGCGATCCGGGCGCGGAGCTTCTGGTTGCGGCCGGCGACCGCGACGATGCCGGCGCCTCCCGCGCGGGCCGCGGCGGCGGCCATGACCCCGATGGCCTCCGCCACCCGGCCAACGCCGAAGCCGCCGGCGGAGGTCAGCACGACGGGCCGGTCGGGGCGCAGGCCCAGCGACTTTCTGACCCGCGCGCGGTCGGCGGCCGTCGCCCGGCGGGCGAAGGAGGGCATCACCGGTATGCCGGTCACGGTTGTCTTCTCGCGGGCTATTCCTCGGCGGCCCAGGAGGTGGGCGACCTCCTCGCAGCTCGCGAAGTAGCGGTCGGCGGCGGGGTCGATCCACATCGGATGGACGTCGAAGTCGGTGATGACCACCGATATGCGCCCGGTGAACTTCCCCCGGCGCTTGAGGCCGCAGAGTATCTCCACGGGCAGCGGGTGGACGGCCAGCACCTCGTCCGGCGCGAAGTCGCGAACCGCCTTGATCAGCTTCCGGGCGTTGAGCCGCGAGACCAGCCGGGCGAGGCGCGCGGCGGCGCCGGACCGCTTCTGCTTGCCGGTGCGGGAGTATATGTAGCCCCAGAGCGTCGGGGCGTGGTTGACCAGCTGGAGGTAGCCCTTCTTGTAGAGGCGCCGGAAGCCCGCGGAAACGTGGTCGAGAGCGTCTATGTTGAGCGTCTCGACGCCGGGATGCCGCTCGGCCAGGGCGGCCTCGACCGCGGCGGCGGCGCGCAGGTGACCGGCGCCCGCGGAGACCGAGATTATCAGGACTCGGCGCGTCATGGGGATCATCCTATGGGAAGGGCCTACCTCGCGCAAAGAAAAGTGCGGCCGGTAAAAGCCCATCAGCAACAGCGCGGGAAGCAGGAAACGGGTCAGGATGTGTGGAAACGGTTTG
>CBDUSI010000087.1:0-19002 GCA_965370045.1 uncultured bacterium
TCTCGGCGCGCTCGTACAGCGGCCCCCAGACCTCGGGATGGTCGATGGAGAACGTGACAAGGTCGCCGACGTTGGTGTCAACGCTCTCGGCGATGGCCTCCCACTCCGCGCCACGCGCCTTCAGCCGCGCGGCGTCAATCAGGACTTCGCGGGGGAAGAGGAGCTCTTTGCTCTCGGCGTCCTTGATCAAGGTCAATAGCCTTTCCTGGCGTCTTGGCGGTTAAGAAAGTAGTACCCCCTCATTAGTATGCGGATTTTTCCGTCATATACGGCCCCCGGCGCGCACTTTCTTTCCGTAACCGACGCACAATGAACGAAATAAGTTTCTCATTTTGTCTGATGCGCGAAACTCGAAAACATAGTACCCCTCCCTTATACTATGAGCACCTGTCCACGAAGCGGGGCGGCGCGGGTCGTAAGTGGCGCATTCTCGGGCCGTGAAATTTTCATTTTTCCCGACTTTGGCCAAGAAGGCCACGGTTTTCAGTTTTCGGTTGTCGGTTTTCAGTCCACTGAACACCGAAATCTGAACACTGAACACTTGCCCGAATCCCGGACTTCTTCCGCGCATGGCCAACCCCCGGCTCGCAACTCGCGAATTTGACACTGTCCATATAATAGGGGGGTCTTAGCCCCAGGATGGCCACGTTCGCGGGCGGGAAAGCACCTAACCGGCGCGGTTTCAACGGGAAGATTTCCGGGGATTTCCGGGGGATGGCCCTGACACCTTCGAGTTGGGCAGCGTCTCAGTCCGATAGACTATCTTATGTCGCACCCACCAACTCCTTGCCCTGATGCGCCGCGGGTGTTATCCGAGTATCACCGGGCAAAAGGTAATTGGCCTGGAATGCTTGACTTACCGTTGTGACCAGGTAACGTGCTGTTGGTGCAAGGGATAGACGAACGGACTACCCCAGAAAGGAGTCATCCCATGGGCGACAGGAAAAGCAAGAAGGACAAGGCCAAGGGACAGAGGCAGAAGGACGCCAAACAAGCGAAAGCCGCAAAGCAGAAACAGGTCAGGCAGCAGCCCCGGACCTAAGCCTGCGGCCCCTCAAGCGTACTGGAGCAAGACAAGCAGGATCGAGTTTGAGATAGGGGCTAAGAAGCCGGAGAAGTAGTCAGCCATGACCGCCCCCGCCCCTTCGCCAGCTAGCGAGGCGCCACAGGGTGGGCGGCGCTGTGGAAGAGACTACCGACAAGCGCTGTTCGGAATGCCCGAGCCAAGTCGGGGTGTATCTGAAGGCAACCATGGAGGTCGATGAGACATGAGATACCTATTGTCGTGGACCCTAGCTCCGGGCTTCGTGTTTCTGTTGGCCACTGGCTGCTCCGCCTCCCAGCGGGATCGCGCAGTTCGGCTCCAGACTGAGAACGCTGTTCTGCGCCAATTGTGCAAAGGGGCGCCTATCCATCTCGACCGTTTCCCCTCCTTCGTCGTTGAGGCGCCGAACAAGGACTGGGTTTCATACCTCCTGTTTCGCACCCGCAACCGTGCATCAATGCACGCGACGTCATGCTTGGCGGAGGCGCCCGGTTACGAGTTGTCAGACATGCGCGTGACCGTCAACAGATTAGAGGCGTTCGGAGTGCGACGGCACGGCTCGACCGGGGCCATGCCCAAGTTCGCGCGTGTTGTCGTCATCGCCGAGCGCTACAATGGCGTCCGCAAGCTAGATGGCGTATGGGTGCCAAGCTTCGCGGGCAGAGCCGAGATTCGGGCGGCAAGAGAGCGAAAGAAGCCGCAGAGATGACCGCCCCCGCCCCTTCCCCAGCTAGCGAATCGCCACAGGACGAGGCGGCTGTGGAGAGAACCGGTCCCTCCCGACGGACCATCATTACCTGGTCCGCCATCATGTTCACAGTGCTGGCCCTGGCCTGGTTCGTGGGGGCGTGGGTGGTGCCGGTGTGGCAGGTTCGAGCGGTATTGAGGAAGACGGCTCCCCTTGCGGTCATCAACAGCAGCGACAACTTCTCGCCGGATAAGAAGTCCCTCAATGAGGAAATCCTGGAACGTTACGACCCCATAGGTCAACTCGGGGGGCCACGGCGAGCGTCGCGGAGTCTCACGATGTACCTTCAAATGCCTGTATTCATCAGACGAGGCGTTCTTAGAGACTCGGTGGCGACGTGCGAATGGGGCAAGACTGTTCTGGCCGAGTGCGAGAAGTTGCTGCGGACAGGTAATCAGAGATGACCACCCCCGCCCCTTCGCCAGCTAGCGAGGCGCCACAGAGCGGGGCGGAGGAGCCATCTGGGAAATGTCGGGTAGTATGTCGCCAGGGAGGCCTTCTATGACGGTGCGCAGGAAGCTCCTGACGGCGGCCGCGGTCGGAGCGGTTGTTCTTGGGCTGGGTCTCATTGCATTGAGAGTGAGCGCGCGCAGTGCTCTTATGGCTCGCCTGGCAGCAGGTCGCACCAGCACCCCAAGAGGACGACGAAGAGTAGAGTACTGTGCCGACCACCTGGATTCTTTCACTTTCATGATCAGCTTTCGTGGTCCGGGCTTTTCGGGAACACCGTTTGGCCTCCTGTTGTCCACCGACCCTGTGCGCACCGAAGGGATCACCAAGAGTTTCATTTCGTCCCGCATAGACAAGGAGCAGGCTGAGAAGATCATCGCACATCTGGCGGAGGATGGATTCTTCGACCGTGCGGCAGACATCACTCCCTCATATCACATCAACTTCACAGGACCCTTTTGGGAGACGACCGTCGATTTCGCGGGTGAACCCAGGAAGTGGAATTCCCAGGAACTTGCGCGAGTCAAGAAAGTCCGTTCCCTGCTGGAAGGTGATGCGGCCAAGGCTATGGACAAGGTGCTTGATATCTTGGAGCAGAAGCGGCACGGATGGGAGGCCAAGCAGGCTCAGAAGAACGCTCCCAAGGAGCCCAAGTGACTGACGAGAAGCCTTCCCCCACCCCCCGTTCCAAGCGCATCTACGTCTACTGGGATTCCGGGGACACCCATAACCGCACCTGTCAAGGGTCCGTTTCTGGCGGGAGGAAGATTCTCTTTGTCCGACGGAGTTCCGGTAATCCGCGCATTTCCGGAGCATTTCCTTGCCCGCTTCACGTTTCACGTTGTACGCCTCTCCGCGTCTCTGTGGCGAACCCCCGTCCGCTCCCCGCCACCCGCGTTCCTGGGTTTGCATTCGTCAGGCGCGGCGCGGTACCATGTTCCCCAGGGCCGCAGGACGAAGGGAGACGAACATGGAGTATCGCGCGTTGGGAAATACCGGTATCACCGTGGGCGAGGTGGGCCTGGGCTGCGGGGGCCTGGGCGAGGGACGCCTGGCGGGGTTAGAGCACGTCCTCGAGTGGGCCTTTGATAACGGCGTGACGCTCTACGACACCGCCGAGGGCTACGCCAAGGGCCGGAGCGAGGAGATGCTCGGCCGGGTCTTTGCCGACAGGCGCGATAAGATAATTCTCGCCTCCAAGTTCGGCGGGGTGCAAGAGCCCGACGGGACCTGGCACAAGGACTTCTCTGCTTCACGTCTCGAGGAGGCGCTGGAAGCGTCCCTGCGCCGTTTGAAGACCGACTACATCGACGTCTACCAGTTACACACTCCCAGTGAGGCGGTGCTGGGCGACGGCGCTCTCTTCGAAAAACTCGACCGCGCCGTCGAGGCCGGCAAGATTCGCTGCTACGGGCTCTCGAACGACGACGGCGCGCAGGCCTGCCGGTTTCTGGACGGCACCAATGGCCGGACTGTCCAGCTCACCTACAATCTATTCTCGCAGAAGGACCGCGCGGGATTCATCGAGGACCAGGCGCCGGAACGCCAAGTGGGGGTCATCACCAAGGTACCGCTGTCCGGGGGGCTCCTGACCGGGAAGTTCTCGGCCGACTATCCCCCGCCGGACGACGGGCGCCGGGAGCGCTGGGGAGAGGAGAGCTTCGCCGAGCGCCTGGAACTCGTCGAAAGAGTCCGGCCGATACTTGAGTCAAGCGGGCGGACAATGGCCCAGGGGGCGCTGGCCTGGATACTTTCCTTTGACGCGGTCTCCGCGGTCATCCCCGGGGTCAGCTCGCTGGAGAAGGTCCAGGACAACGTGGCCGCCGCGGGGATGCGCCTGTCGGCCGACGAGAGGGCCTCGCTGGACGCCATCCCCGAGCTTGAGGGCATCCACCTGGGCTGGTAGGCAAGCTGCTGCTCAAGGCGCGTTCACCTCGATACTGATCGTGTACTTGCTGTCCTTCTTGGCTATCCGCACTCTGTCCGAAGGATCTGGGCCGAGCGGCCTCTTGTTGTAGGCTTCCGCCGCCTCTCCCAGCGGGGAAAGCATCTCTTCTCTATCTTCCGTCTCCATGATGCGAAATCCCGCGATGATCGCCGCCCTTTGCACCGCAGCTTCCCTGGAATCGAGCAGTTCCATGACTTTCGCCCTCACCCGTCGCCTGCTCGCCGCAGGCAGAGCTAGGTACTCGTCCTGGAGGGAATAGAGCATCTTCTCCCTCACCGTGGGATGGCTGGAAGAGAATCTCAAAGTGATAGCTCGCTCTCTTCTGAGCGCCAGCCCCGCCCTAGCGCCCAGACAGAGGAAGGGGATCGCGCTTCCCAGCAGGAGAACAGCAATCATCATCGCGCCGGCCGATGTCCGGCGCCGTGGCGCAGAGTCCGGCCCGTGCACCGCGCTATCCCTTGGCGACTTCCGGCGGCCGGAAGGCCACATCGGTGAGCCTGGCGCGCGCGCAGGCGTCCAGCGCGCTCATCAGGTGTTGAAATGGACAGTTCCCGTCGCCGTCGATGACCACCCGGTACTTGCCCGGACGGGGCAGGCGCATAAGCAGAGCGGCCAGCTCATTGGGATCGTGCGTGGCCCAGCTCCGGATCTGGAAATGGGGTCTTCTCGACGCCGACTTCAGGGTGCTGACCTTGATGATCAAATCCACGTCTTTCGGCGGCGGCGGCGGCGGGTCCACCCATTCCCTCCCTCCCTTGGGCAGGAAGGCGTCCAGGCGCTGCTCCAGCACCCGGAACTTGCTGGCGCACATGAAGAAGATCAGCAGCAGGAAAACCACGTCGATCATCGAGGTGGGCAGATCCCACCCGCTCTCCGCGGTGAGTTCCTTGACGGCGCGCGACTTCCTGAAACGCATGGCTATCCCTCCTTTTCAAGCTCGTACGTGTTGCTCTCCTCCAACTGCGCCTCAGGGGGCAACGCGTAGTCCCGGTGCTTCTGGGCGACCCCGAAGGACACTTCGTAGATTCCGGCGCGCTGGCAGCTCTCCATGACCGCCAGCCAGTGAGCGTAAGGTGTGGCCGCGTCGCAGCGGATCTTGACCAGGGGCTCGCGGTCCTCCGACGCCGCCCGCCGGACGCGCGCGCGGGCCAGCAGCGTGTACAGCCTCTCGACGGTGCAGGTCTTCCCCCGCACCCGGATGATGCCCTCGCGCGTCACGTTGACCACCAGGTCGTACTCGCGATGGTCCTCCCGGGCGGTCATTGCCTCCGGCAAAGTGACCGCCTCAATCTCCCTCTTGCTGTTCGCATCGCTCAGCCAAGCGAGGAGCATCATCACGGTGAGGGCAGCCGTGGTGGTCACGCAGACGCTCCAGATCAGGCGGCTGGGTCCGGCGGACATCCTGGCACGGAACTTGATTGCGGCCACGGCCTGCTAGCGCTCCCTGCGGGGGGCCGCGGCGAAGGAGACCATCCAGACCCGCGCCGAGCTGCAATCGCTGACCACGCGCTGCACGTGCTTGTAGGGGACGCCTGCGTCGGCGCGGATGCGCACGGCCAGCGTGGAGAGCCCGTCGGGGCCGCGGACCTCGACCGCCCTGTCAGTGATGAACTTCCCGAGGGCCCGCGGGGCGTAGGTCCTCCGCGCGATGCGGTAGGTGCCGTCGCGCATTATGTTGACGGTCAACCGCGGGCAGCCATCCAGGGGCACAGCGCTCATGGCCTCGGGCAAGGTCAGCGCCTCGACCTCCAGCTTGCTGAGTTCGGTCACGCACATGAAGAAGATGATCAATAGAAAGACAATGTCGATCATCGAGGTCATCTGCAGCTTGGGTGCCTTCTCCCGCGAATTTTTTTTCAGGATACGCATGTGCTCCCCTCCTTGCCGGCCAGGCCGGCGCGGGCCGCGTCACTAAGCGCCTGACCGCCAGGCGCTTGCGCGTTACAGGCGAGCCGGATTCGGACCCGCGCCGGTCCCTGGCCACCTCCCGTAACGCCCCCCGGAGCGAAGAGGTTCAAAAAGGTTTGCCCGCATTTCACTTGAATCCGGCGGCCCGGAATCTAAGTTCGGCCCGGGCCTTCTGTCAGGAGAGCGCCGTGTCCGAGATGACCACCCACCAGCGCATGACGCGCACCTACGAGCACCGCGAGGCCGACCGCGTGCCGGTGACCGACATCCCCTGGACCGCGACGGTGCAGCGCTGGCACCGCGAGGGCCTGCCTCAGGGGGTCGACTTCGCCGAGTTCTTCGACCTGGACAGGTTTGTGACTATAGGCGCCGACAACTCGCCGCGCTTCCCGGTGGAGACCGTCGAGGAGACCGAGGAATACGTGATCAGGACCACTCCCTGGGGCCAGACCGTCAGGAACTGGAAGAACCGCGGCGGCGTGCCCGAGTTCCTGGCGTGCCGGGTGACGGCACCGGAGGTATGGGCCGAGGCCAGGAAACGCATGATCCCCGACCGCGACCGCGTCGACTGGCAGCGCCTGGAGAAGGGCTATAAGACCTGGCGCGAGGCGGGCGCCTGGATCCGCGCCGGGATGTGGTTCGGCTTCGACATCACCCACTCGCACATGGTCGGCACCGAGACGGTGCTGATGGCCTTGGTCACCGACCCCGGGTGGGTCGTCGACATGTTCAACCACGAGCTGGACGTGGACCTGGCGCTCTTTGACATGGTCTGGGACGCCGGCTACGAGTTCGACGCCATCTACTGGCCCGACGACATGGGCTACAAGCTCTCGCAGTTCTTCTCGCTGGACATGTACCACGAGTTACTGAAGCCGGTGCACAGGCGCGCCGCCGACTGGGCCCACGCCAAGGGCTGCAAGGTCGAGCTGCACTCCTGCGGGGACATCCGTCCCTTCATCCCCGACCTCATCGACCTGGGGGTCGACAGCCTGAACCCCCTGGAGGTCAAGGCCGGCGTGGACCCGCTGGCGGTGAAGGCCGAGTACGGGGACCAGCTCGTCCTCCACGGCGGTCTCAACGCCGTGCTCTACGAGAAGCCCCCCGAGGAGCAGTGGGCGGAGATGCGCCGAGTCATCCCCGAACTGAAGAAGGACGGGGGTTACGTGGCCGCCACCGACCACTCGGTGCCCGATACCGTAAGCCTGGAGCGCTTCGGGGAATTCGTGCGCCTGGCCAAGGAGCTGGGCAGCTACGAATGACAAGACGGGCGGCGCTGAGGGAGGAGGTCCCCTCAAAGCGAACTGGCTGCGTGGCGGCGCCCGGTGTCCTCAGCGGGCGGGGCTCGTCGGCGCGGGCTTTTCGAGGATGACCTCCAGGCCGCTGATCACCGCCCTGGTTCCCTTCACCGCCGACTCGAAGCGCAGGTTGAGGACGCTGCCTGTCGCAGTGAGCAGCCCCTTGACCCTGATGCCCTTGAACTCTTTGACCAGCAGCCGCCGGGGCCCGCCGGCCTCCTTGGCGATGTCCAGTTCCTTGAGCACCTTCCGGCCCTGGAGCATGACGTTGAAAACCCGCTCGCCGGGCTTCTTGTCGTCGGGTTCGCAGAAGTAGAGCCGCACGGTGTAGGTGCGCGCCGGACCGCGGCCCAGGTTGATGTGCAGCCTGGTGACCCTGCGCAGGCCCGAGGCGGCCACCCACTTGAGCCCCTTGCCCTTCATCTGCGTGGGGTGGTTTCGGAAAGTGCGGGCGCTGCCGTTGGTCCAGACCCGGAGGTCCGGGGAGCGGCCCCCCACCGAGGGCCAGTCGAGCCACAGCGTGCTGCCCGCGCGGCGGTCGCCGGGCGCGCCGAAGTTGATGCCCGCCCGCCGGACGGCGCCGGCGGGACGCTGGTAGTCGTTGAAGGTCCACATCTCCACCTCGGGGTCGTGAATCAGCCCCAGCGAGGTCTGGTTGTGGTAGGAGCAGGTGCAGGTGCGGGTGTAGTCCGGGGCGGCCAGCACCCCGTCGGCGATTATCAGGTTGGCGGTGCAGCCCGACTTGAACCCGCCGAAGTTTCCGGTGCCGCCGTCGGCGGCCAGGTCGTAGTAGCCGGCCGCCGCGGAGCGGAAGGTCAGCAGGTGCTGGCTGGCGATGGCGGTGCCGCAGCCGTATTTGCGAGTCCAGTGCCAGAGCATGGTCCCGCCGGTGATCGGGTCGCGGCGTACCTTGATCTTGCCGGTCAAGAGGTCCAGGGCGCCGCCCTGGGTGATGATCGTCTCCCCGTGGAGCAGGCAGGGGCCGTCGTAGTTGACCTTCTGTTCCCAGAGGACCTTTCCGCTGGCGCCGCGGTAGGTCCTCAACTGCTCGCCGCGCTCGGGCAGGTTGTCCCGGGAGGGCCGCGCCGCGTGGAGCAGTACGTCGTGCTTCGCGGAGTAGCTCAGCCATGTGCCGGAGACGTCTTTGTCAGTCTTCCAGAGCTCCCTGCCGGTGCGCAGCGCCATGGCGGTGAGCCGCCCCGGAGCGGGCGTCTTCCCCTTGAACTTCATGACCTTGATGACCTTGGGGGGGTAGCGGTCGACGCAGAAGACCTTGCCGCCGCCGGCCGCGATCGCGTTGTGCAGGAAGCCCTGCCGGGCAGTCAGCGACCAGAGCACCTTGCCGCTCCCGCGGTCCAGGGCCACCAGCCGCCGGCTGCTAGTCAGCGCCGCCGACCAGCCCCCCGGCTTGACCGGGACATTCTCGGGGATGGCTTTCATGAAGGCGTAGAGCAGCCCCCGGTTCATCTCCCGCAGCTTGATGTCCCCGGCGGGCAGCTTGGGGCGCGCGCGGACGTAGAGCTCTATCTTCCGGGCGATGGCCCCGAGGTTGGCCTCCGGCGCGCCGGCCAGCCGGGCGATCAGCCGCTTCTCGCCGAGCAGCCTGTTGAGGTTGCGGGCCGCGTAGACCGCGTCGCTCTCCTCCTTGCCCTTGGGAATCGGCTTGAAGCCCTTCAGCGCCTTGATCCAGGCCAGCACCTTGGCGAAGTCCTCGGGCGTGTACTCCCAGCCCAGGAACTCGTCGGGGGTGAAGTCCGGGTCGTAGAATTCCAGCGGCCGGGCGCCGGCCAGGAGCACGTCGCCTTCGACGCCGATGTAGCCCCAGGCCGGGTCGGTCTTCGCGCCCTTTTCGCGGGGCAGCTTGAACTCCTTGACGGTCTTGCCCGTCTTCGGATCAAGCACCAGGCAGCGCGTGCCGTAGGCCACGTAGATTGCGTCCGGCAGCGACACATAGTTGGAACCCAGCGCGTTAGCCCCCGGCTGGTGCTTCACGTTGTCGTAGTACTTGCCCAGGCCGGGAAGCTCGGCCTCCCAGAGCACCCGCCCGGTGTAGACGTCCAGGGCTCGGAGCATGTCCGGCCCTTCTATGAGGAGCCGCCCGGCGGCCACTTGAGGCACCGGTCCGTGCCCGTGGCGCGGCAGTATTTTCGCGTTGGAAGAGCCCCCGAACCACAACAGCCCCAGCGGAGCCCGCACCCGCGTGTCGGTTGAGACCACCGTGTTGGCTGCGTTAGCGTATTCATGGGTCCACTGCCCCGCGCCGGGCAGCCGGCCCTTGCGGACCAGCAGGGCCCGGTTGCCCGCGCCCTTGATCTCCGCGCCCGTGAGCCCGGCCGCCTTCACGGCCCTGGCAAGCTCGACCCTTGTGCCCCACAGGTGCGCTGTCCCGCCGTAGGGCCGCAGAAGCCGGAACACCTTCTTGAGAGACGCCGGATCCTTGCCGACCCCGGGCCCATCGGACACCACCAGGTTGGCCAGGTAGGGCGGCAGGCGCAGCGAATTCACGTCCCCCTGGAGCACGGCGATCCGCGAGCCGTAACCGTACTGCCCGAAGCGGCCCAGGCTGCGGCGCGCGGCTGCGACTTTCCCGGCGTCGGGGTCGATGGCGATGACGTGCAGCTTGGACGTCTGGGCCAGCTGCCTGGCGAACTCTCCATCGCGCCTCACACCCAGGAGCACGCAATAGCCTTCGTTGACCCCCGTGTTCTTGAAGATGATGCTGGCCGCGGCGGCCGCCTCTCCGCGCGAGGACCTCCCGCTGCGTGGCGGCCACTTCTTGGGCTCGACTCGCCTGCCCCCAAAGCACAGCAGCTCGCCCTCGCTTGTCACGACGAAGAGCTTGCCGTCGGCGGCCAGCACCGAGGCTGCCGGCGCGGCCAGCTCGGTCTGCCAGGCGAGCCTGGGCGCGCCGCGACCGCGGCGCATTTCGAGAACCATGAGCTTTCTGTCATGGGCCGCGACCAGCTTGCTCCCCGCCTTGATCCAGATCTTGCCACCGGCGGCCCCTTTGAAATCCCAGAGCGGCCGCATCTTGAGGTCGGGTCGCAGGTAACCCCTCTCGTCGAGGACGGTGCCGGGCCTGGCCCGGGCGTAGTCGAAGGCCCGGCCCGCGGAGTACAGCGCATCGGGCGTCAGCACCGGGGTGCTCAGGACCTGCCCCACCCGCCGGCCGTCGGCCAGCGCGTAGGCCTCCTTGCGGTTGAAGAAGTACTTGCCGCTGGTGGCCACGAAGTAGCTGCCGGTGCGGTTGTTGCGGGCCAGGCGGAAGTAGAGCAGCCGGCCCGTTTTCCGGTCCAGGCACGCGGCCACCGCCCGGCCGTTGGGCACCAGCAGGCGGTTGCCGTTGACCGCCAGGTAGCCCTGCGGGGCCAGGCCCGCGAAGGCCGGGCTGGAATGCGGCTGGCTCATGAATATGGAGCCGGTGCCCGCGTTGGTCCAGACCTTGCGGCCGGTGGCGGCGTCCACCGCGTGGACGAAGACGCCCATGAAGGGCCATATTCCCGCGGCGAAGTAGACCGTGCCGTCGTAGATTACCGGCCCGCCGCGCGCCGGCCACGCGGAGATCAGCCGCTGGTTGCCGATTATCTTGCGCCCGGCGTGCGGCGCGCCGGCGTATTTCCACAGGAGCTTGCCGTCGTCGGCGGCGAGGCAGTACAGGTAACCGTCGTCCGAGGTGAAGAAGACCTTGCCCTTCCAGCAGCAGGGCGCGAAGCGCACCGGGCCGTCCGCATAGAAGCGCCACTTCTCCTCGCCGGTCTCGGTGTTCAGCGCCGTCACCGAGTCGCTGCGCGGGGAGGCCACGAACATCGTCTTGCCCATGACCACCGGGCGGTATTCGTGGTCGAATTCCATGCGCGGCTCGTCCGGCCAGGCGGGCGCCAGCTTGGGATACTTGCGTGTCCACTGGAGGTGGAGCCTGCGGGGCAGCCGCTCGGGACTGGCCGCGGTGCGGCCGGCGTCGTACCGCCAGGCCGGCCAGTCGGCGGCGCGCGCCGCGCGGGACGACAGCAATAGCACGGCGGCGGCCAGAGCGCCGTGGAGGAACGCCGTAGCTGCGCGTGATCTCACGGAGGCAACTCCTTTCGGTGCCGTTGTTATATAACGCGGCGGGAGGCCCCGCAATTTCGACACTTTCCGCCCCGGCTCACAGCCCAATGGTGGAGAACTCGCCCTTGCAGGGATTGCCCTTGATGTAGGCCACTTCCCGCTTCTTGGTGTCCATGATCAGCGCCGCGCAGGAGCGTATCGTCGCGCCGCCGGTGACCTCGTAGTCGTGCGCGCAGATAGAGCGCGGCTTGCCGTCGTGGTCGCTCAGGGCGCTTTCGATGAAGGCCCGGTCTATCTTCCCGCGGCCCTCTCGGAGAATCTCGTCCATGCGCCTGACGCGCTGCGGCGAGGAGCCCTGGGGGTCGAGCGGCTTCTCGATCTCCGCCAGCTGGGGGTCGAGGTAATGGTTGCTGTGCGCCAGGGTCGGCCCGTCGGGTTCGATGCGGGTCAGCCTCCGGCCGGTAGTTTCCACCGACATGCCGGTGCCGGAGGAGTCGCCGATCACGTAGTTGTGCCCGGAGCAGAGCCGCGCGCGCTTCACGGCTGCGAAGGCTTCTTCCGCGCTTTCGGACGCGAGAATGGCCCGGTTGATGAAGGTCCAGGGCACGCCCGGCCGTGCGTCGGTGGGGTTGAGGTTGTTGATGGCCAGGGCCACGCCGCGGGAGTTCATCCCGGTCATGCCCACGCAGCCGGCGTAGGCCAGCGTGAATACGACCGGCTCGCCCTCCACGGCCAGCTTGAGCCAGACCACGCCGTCTTCCGCCTCGGAGAACATGTCCCAGGTCTGGGCGACAAACGTGGTCCCATCGGTCGTGGCCCCGGGCCCCGCCCAGCAGGCGGTGCACTCCGTGGCGGAGTTCACTCCGCCGGAGCGGATGGTGTCCCTGAAGTCGGTGTAGCCGCTGGTGATCAGTATCTCCTCGGGGGAGACGCCCGCGCCCTCGGCGATGCCTTTCACTTCTTCGAGCATGCCCGGCGAGAACTCGCCCACGTGTTTCAGACACTCGCGGCCCAAGGCGCGCAGGGCGTCGGGATCTTCGCCCTTGCCTGCCGAGCGGGAGATCTCCAGGCAGCGGGACATGCGCAGGCCCAGCGACTCGCGGACGCCCTCGCGCAAGGCCTCGCCGTGCTGGCGGCCCACTTCGTGATGCGTACCGGAAAACTCGTGTATCTTCATGGCTGTCTCCTCCTGTTGCCCGGCGCCATTGTCCATAACGCGGGTGGCCGCGCAAGCGCGCTCAGTCGGTCACCAGCCGGTCGAGCCGCCGGGCGGCGGAGCGCAGCAGCCTGCCGCTGAAAAGCGCGGCGACGGCCACGGGCAGCAGGGCGACAGCCGACATCGCCGCCAGCGCGTAATAGAAGGGGACTTCCTTGCTGGTGACCCATCTGCCGAACCAGTTGGATATGGGCTCATTCCAATTTGGCAGTATCAAATACACCTGGACGAGATGCGCCAATGCCAATCCCGCGGCCAGCGGGGCCAGCGTCCAGAGGAGTGCAAGAACCAGCGATCTCTTCGGATCTCTCCCGGTAACTGCGCACCAGGCTGAGACGGCGAACGCGAAGCGCAATGAGCAGTGCAGCCCCACGAGGGCAACCATGGCAGCGACCACGCGGCCATCGGTTTCGTCGAAGGATGTGAACCACCAGTCCAGGATTTCGCCGTCCATTACCGCCGTGGACCATCGGGCGGGAAAGATCAGCGTAAGCGGGTAAACGGGCAGGAACGGGACTGACCAGTGCGTCAGAAACAGCGGGACCAGGACCATGTAAGCGGCTTCGCGCCAGAGCCGCGGCCGGTAGAGGCTCGCCCTCAACAGGGAGCGGCGGGGCACCGACGTCAGCACAAGTTGCGCGAGGAAACGGCCCTCGCAAAGGGTCCTGGCCCGAGCCCATATCTGGTACGCAATGACCAAAGGCAGGAAATAGTATGAACCCAGTACCACGAACCAAGTGAGCGCCGTTAGCCAGTTGCAGGCCGGTCGCTCCACCGTGAGGACATAGACATACTCGTGGAAGCCGAGCGCACAGGCCAACAGAAACGCCATGACCCACGGCCAGAGGCGCACCTTGCCAGACAGAGCTCGTTCCAGCAACTTCCGCCCGCGGCGCGAGAGGCGGACGACAGGAGCCGCGTTGCCGGGTGTGGGATACGTGGCTCTCATATCCGCCGTAACGCAGCCCACGGCGGCGCGTTCATATCATTGCCGTCGCCAGACTCAGCCGGTCGAGGCGCCGGGCGGCGGCTCCCCCGGCGGAAATCCACCGAATAACCGGCTTGCCCGTTGAAATTGCCGCCCCCGGCCGGCTATAATCTCTCTCCGTTCACTGGCCCCTGAGAAGAGGAAGAAGAGGTAAGGGAAATGTCAGGTTACACCGTCGCAGTCGCCGGCGCCACCGGGGCAGTCGGCCAGGAGATGCTCGCGGTCCTCGCGAGGCGGGACTTCCCGATCAAGCGCCTCAAGGCCCTGGCCAGCTCGCGCTCGGTGGGGCGGAAGCTCAAGTTCAAGGGCGAGGACATCGCCGTCGAGGAACTCACCGAGGACTCCTTCGAAGGCGTGGAACTGGCCCTCTTCAGCGCGGGCTCCGAGCGCTCGAAGCAGTTCGCCCCCGCGGCGGTGGCCGCCGGGACGGTAGTGGTCGACAACTCCTCGGCCTTCCGGCTGAGCCCCGACGTGCCCCTGGTGATTCCCGAGGTCAACCCCCAGGAGGTCGCGGAGCACCACGGGATCATCGCCAACCCCAACTGCTCGACGATCATCGCCTGCGTGCCGCTCTGGCCGCTGCACCAGGCCGCGCACATCCGGCGCATCGTCTGCGCCACCTACCAGGCGGTGAGCGGCACGGGTGCGGCCGCGCTGCGCGAACTCGAGACCCAGTCCCGCGCCTGGGCCGCGGGCGAGCCCCTGACGGTTGAGGCCTACGCCCACCAGATCGCCTTCAACTGCCTGCCGCAGGTCGGCAAGGCCGACGCCACCGGCTACACCACCGAGGAGCTCAAACTGCTCCACGAGACCCGCAAGATCTTCGGCGACCACCACATCCGGGTGAGCTGCACCTGCGTGCGCGTGCCGGTCTTCCGTTCGCACAGCGAGGCCATCTGGATCGAGACCGACAAGCGGCTCAGCGTCGCCGATGCCCGCAAGGCGCTGTCCGAAGCGCCCGGCGTGGTTCTCAAAGACGACGTCAACGCGGACCAGTACCCCATGCCCCTGGAGACCAGCGGGAAGGACGAGGTCTACGTGGGCCGCATCCGCGCGGACGCCTCCTGCGACCGGGGCCTGGCCCTGTGGGTGGCTGGCGACCAGCTCCTGAAGGGCGCGGCGCTCAACGCCGTGCAGATCGCCGAGGTCCTTTACCGGTTGGACAAGTAGCCGGAGGCCGGTTTCCCGTTGCGTACCGTCCGCCTGCTGATCGAGTACGACGGTACCGGCTACGCCGGCTGGCAGGCGCAGACCAACGGCCCCAGCATCCAGGTGGAGATCGAGCAGGCCATCGCCAGGGTGACCGGCGAGAAGCTGCGCATCGCCGGCAGCGGCCGCACCGACGCGGGGGTCCACGCGCTGGGCCAGGTGGCCACGTTCAGGACCGAAAGCGACATTGGCGGGGAGCGCTTCGCCGCGGCGCTCAACAGCTACCTGCCGCCGGGCATCATCGTGATCTCTTCCGCGTGGGTCTCGGGGGGCTTCCACGCCCGCAAGAGCGCGCGCTCCAAGACCTACCGCTACCGGGTACTCAACCGCGCGATGCGTCCGGCGCTGCTGCGCGACAAGGTCTACCACTTCGCGCCGGGGCTCGACGTCGAGGCCATGCGCGAGGCCGCCGGGCACCTCGTCGGCCTCCACGACTTCCGGGCCTTCACCCCGCCGAGCTCCGAACGTCCCGCCGGCTACCAGCGCGAGATATTCGCCCTGGAGGTTGCCCGCCGGGGCGACGAGGTGGTCATCGAGGTGGCCGGCTCGGGGTTTCTGCACAACATGGTCCGCATAATCGCCGGCACGCTGATAGGGGTGGGCTGGGGAAAGATGCCGCCGAAGGAGATCCCCGGGATAATCGCCTCCCGCGACCGCAAGCGCGCCGGGCCCACCGCTCCGGCCTGCGGGCTGTACCTGGTGAGCGTCGACTACGGGGAGGACGGGCCATCCGCATAGCCCAGGTCATCACCCGCATGATCCTCGGCGGGGCGCAGGAGAATACCCTGCTCACCTGCCAGGGCCTGGTCGAGCGCGGGCACCAGGTGGTGCTCTACAGCGGCCCGACCGCGGGGCCCGAGGGCGAACTGCTGGCCGAGGCCGCCCGCCGCGGGGTGACCGTTGTGGAGGTCCCGGCGCTGGTCCGGCCGGTCTCCCCGCTCCGGGATCTGGCCGCCTACCGCGATCTGCGGACCAGGTTCGCGGCGACCGGGCCGGAGGTGGTCCACACCCACTCCTCGAAGGCCGGGGTGCTGGGCCGCATGGCCGCGCACGCTGCGGGCGTGAAGACCATCGTCCACACGATTCACGGGCTGCCCTTTCACGCCTACCAGAACCCCTTGCTGCGCTGGCTGTACGTACGGGCGGAGCGCTTCGCCGCGCGCCGCTGCCACAAGATCATCTCCGTGGCCGAGGCCATGACCCGCAAGGCGGTGGCCGCCGGGGTGGCCCCGCCGGAGAAGTTCGTGACGGTCTACAGCGGCATGGAGGTCGAGCCCTTCATCGCCGCGCGCGCCGCGCGCGAGGAAGTGCGCCGCCGGCTGGGCTACGCGCCGGAACACTTCGTGGTCGCCAAGCTCGCCCGGCTCTTCGAGCTCAAGGGCCACGAGTACGTGCTGGCCGCCGCGCGGGAGGTCGCCGCCAAGCATCCCCAGGCGCGTTTTCTGTTCATCGGCGACGGGGTGCTGCGCGGCCGGCTCGAGGCCCGGGTCCGCCAACTGGGCCTCGGCGAGCGGGTCAGGTTCGCCGGGCTGGTGCCCGCCGCGGAGGTCCCCGGGTACCTGGCGGCCAGCGACCTGCTGGTCCACGCCAGCCTGCGCGAGGGCCTGCCCCGGGCGGTGCCCCAGGCGCTCCTGGTCGGGACCCCGGTGGTGGCCTTCGACGAGGACGGCGCGCCCGAGGTGGTCCGCGACGGGGAGACCGGCCTGCTGGTCCCCTCGCGGGACGCGGCCGCGCTGGCCCGGGCGATCAGGCGCATGATCGAGGAGCCCGAGCTGGCCCGCAGCACGGCGGCCGCCGGGCGCGACCTGGCTGCAAAGACCTTCCCCGCCGAGCGCATGGTGGAACGCATCGCCGAGATCTACGCGGAGCTCTGCTCCCGGCGCCCGTAATACCGCATACGCATAGACGATCCCAAAGGAAAGGCCGGCGGGGCGAGCCTCGCCGGCCGGTTTCCCTAGTCGTTCTTCTTGGGGGCCGGACCCTTGGCCGGGGCCGCGGGCGCCGCGGGGGTGCCGCTGCCCCTGATCACCGGGATCTTGGGCTTGTCCTTCTTGGGCTTCCCGGTGCGCAGGGCCTTCGGATTGAAGTCGGGCTCGACCAGGCAGACGATCTCGTTCCGCTTGGTGAGGGCCAGCAGGTAGAGGGGCTGGCCGGCCTTCTCGAACTGCTCCTCGTTGGGGAAGATGGCCTTGAAGCCGCCCAGCGAGCTCTGCCAGAGGGCCTTGCCGGTCTTCTTATCGAGGCCCAGCAGACGCCCCTTGCGGCTCAGGACGTAGACGGCCTTCTCGCCGATGCCCAGTATCTGCTTGACGTCCTTGTTCTGCCAGATCTTGCGGCCCTTCTTGGTCTCCACGCCCAGGAGCCCCTGGCCCTCGCTGATGGAGACCACCAGGCCGACGCGCGGGTCGGGGTCGGCCAGCGGCCGGGCGGTGACCTCGCTGCCGGTGGGCAGCTCCCAGAGCTTCTCGCCGCTGAGGCGGTCCAGGCAGTAGAGCTTGAAGTCGCTGCAGCCGAAGTAGAGCCGGTCCTTGTTGAGGCACACGCCTTTTTCCACGGCGCCCTGGGTCTGTAGGCGCCAGGCGGGCCTCCCGTCGGTGTCCTTGACGGCCATGACGTAGCCGTTGGTGGTGCAGACGTAGATGAACCCGCCGGCGCTGCTCAGCGGGGCGAGGATGTGCCCGCCGCCACGCGGCGCGGCGGTGCTCCAGCCCCGGCTGGTGGCGTAGCGCAGGATTTTGACGGGGGCGTCGCCGTGGACGGAGGCCTGCATCTCGCGGACCGTCTTGCGAATCTTGAGCGCCCAGAGGCGGCCGTCGGCGTAGCTGGAAGCGAAGATCACCGGGGTGCCCTTTTCGGTCTCGACCCAGGTCCTGAGCACCGGCCGGGCGCTGATGGGTATGCCCGGGTCCAGGATGCAGATGATCTGGCCGAAGGCGCGGTGCACGCGGACGATGCGCTCGTCGGAGACGGTCATGACCGCGTCCTTGGAGACGGCCGGCGGATACCTGGTCTCGATGGGCTTCTTGAACTGGCAGTTCCAGACGTTCATGCCGTCCTGCTTGCGCAGCAGGTAGAGGATGTTCGGCCGTTCGGCCGCGACCATGACGTAGCCGTCCTTGACCCAGGCCTTCTTGACCTGGCCCTTCTTGATGTCCAGATCCCAGAGGTTCTTGAGCTTCATCTTATCGGGCAGGCCCACGCCGGCGGCCACGGTGACCTTGCCGCTGTACGTGGCCGTTTCCCCCGGCTGCCGGTCGCCTCTGCACCCGGCCATGACCAGGAGCCCGACCAGGGCTGCCGCCGCTGCCGCCGCCTTACCGAACCTGACACGCTTCATGGGCTAAGCCTCCCCCTCCTCGTTGGCCGGCTCGTCACCCGAGCCGCCCAGGTAGTCCCGGAGGTCAATCCCGTGTTCCTTCTCGTAGCGGCTCATCTTCTCGATGGCCGCCATGTCCGTCTCGATGCGGCTGGAGAGCTTGAAGATGTACGGCCGCTTGTCGAGCCGGTCCTCCAGGTCCCGCAACATGGCTTCCCAGGAACGCTCGTAGAGCTCGTCGCGAAGGGCGACCAGCAGACGCTCCCCGCTGGTGAGCCCGGCGACGAAGTCGCGGTGCTCCTGGTCCTCGCTGCCCACGGCAGTCCCCCCGCCGGGAGGGGCCGGAAGACACCGCCCCGGGCGGGCCGGCGCACCCCAGCCAGCGTCAGGAAATCGTATTTCCGCCCGCCAGAGGCGTCAAGGGCAAAAGGGAGGGGGCGGAGGGACGCACCGCTCCACTAGGAGCGGGCCGGCCCGGAGCGGCGAGCGACTGTAAGCGAGCCGTCGCCAGGGATGGCGACTAAGCCCTGAGTCAGGGATGACGGATATGTTCACCGCGCCCGCCCTACCCTTCCCGCCCGCTCCCGGCTCCTGTTCTTCCGTGCTTTAACCCTCGTGCTCCTTGGTGCCTTGGTGGTTAATCAGTTAGGGCTTGCCCGCGAATTCGGGCCCCAGCCGTCGGAGGGCTCGGGATCGCCGGTTTGCCAGGTATCGGGCAAAGGCTTCGGCTTGATATCGCGGAGTTCCTCGTCCCAGACGGCATACCAGCGGCCAGAAACCATCTCCTCGGGCGGCGGCCAGGGGATGTTGTCGCGGCCGGCGATGCGCT